>CAJXOU010000028.1 GCA_913057645.1 uncultured Rhodobiaceae bacterium
CACACGAGTGGTTTTATCGTCTGTAAACCAGATCTTACAATTAGAATGAGCCTTATTGCTCCTATTCACTAGCTGCTCGCCTTGCGGCTGCGTGTCTCTCCCAGACACTCATCTGTGGCTCTCCCACAAGTTCTTCTTCCGCGTCTGTGCGTCTTCCGTTAGTCGCACAGCTTTTCTTATTCCTCAACACACTCCTAGGATCCATTACACTTTTAGTTGATGGATCCACATTCATGATAAGGTCCCTAAACTTCTGAAACGGCGTTCCTTGGAGGGGCTTGGTAAAGAAATCTGCAACCATCTCTCCAGTGGGGCAGTATTCAATAGATACTTCATTTGAGGCTACTCGATCCGCCACGAAATCGGGCCGCCGGAGCAATCCGGCGGCCCTTTTCATTGCGCATCGCTTCAGGCTTCGCGGCGCAGGGCGAAGAACTGCAGTTCCGCGAAGACCGTGACGGCGAGCGCCTGCGCGATGACGAAGGCGAAGCCCAGCGCCGTCATGGCGAAGGGGTTCCAGACGGCGAAGACGATGCTGCCGAGAACCCAGAGCGCGTTCACCGCGATCACCGTTTCGACGGCGCCCGCCGACGGCCGCTCCTCGCGTCCGATCACGATCAGCGACGCCATCCAGGGCAGGAGCGCGACGCCGACCCAGAACAGGAAGTTCGCGGGCACGCCGAGCAGGCCCGAGAGCGGACCGGAGCCCGCGATGAGAAGCGCGCCCATCGCGCCGCTGATGACACCGTCCGCGAGGACGGCGTGACGAAGCGAAATCGTGTTGGCGATTGCTGCTATAGCCATTTTCCATGTCTCCTTCGCATGTTCGCCGCGCGCCGTCATGCGGGCGGCTTCTGAAGGGATAGTTGGGGAGCCGCCTGCATTCCGTCGATTACGCCGGAGGTAATTGTCGCGCGTCGCGCGCGGGCGTAGCTTGTGTCCCATGAACATGCACACCCAGCCCGTCGGCGAGCTGCTCCGGACATGGCGGCAGCGTCGCCGTCTCAGCCAGCTCGCCTTTGCCTGCGACGCGGAAATTTCCGCGCGGCATCTGAGCTTTCTCGAAACCGGCCGCTCGAAACCGAGCCGCCAGATGCTGCTTCATTTGACGGAGCTTCTCGACGTGCCCTTCCGCGAAAGGAATGCGCTGCTGCTGGCGGCGGGCTATGCGCCGGTCTATTCGGAGACGCGGCTCGACAGCCCGGATGCAGGCGCGGCGCGGCGCGCGGTCGATCTCGTCCTTGCATCCTACGAACCGTTTCCGGCGCTCGCCGTCGACCGGCACTGGAACCTCGTCGCGGCGAACAATGCGCTGCCGCTTTTCCTTGCGGGCATTCCCGAAGAATTGCTGCAGCCGCCGATCAATGTGCTGCGCCTCAGCCTTCATCCGCAGGGGCTTGGAAACCGCATCGAAAATCTCGGCGAGTGGCGGGCGCATGTTTTCGAGCGGTTGCAGCGCCAGATCGACATGGCAAACGACGAAGGGCTTGCCGAGTTGCTGAAGGAACTCGAAGCCTTTCCATGCGGCCGTCAGCCTGCGGAAGGCTACGACGCCGAGTTCGGCGGGCTCATCGTGCCACTGAAAATCCGCACCGATGCGGGCACGCTTTCGTTCTTCACGGCGACGACGGTGTTCGGAACGGCGGTCGACATCACCTTTTCGGAACTGATGATCGAGTCCTTCATGCCGGGCGATGCCTTCACGGCGGAGACGGTTCGGGAGATGGCCGACAACGCCTAGGCGGGGATAAACAGGCCCGTTTTGCGCCGACTGTCATCGAACTGTCACGAAAACGTCATGGAGAACGTTCGCGGTTCGCACATGAACCGGGCGCCGTTCATATGACGCATGAAAACGGCCGGAGAGGGAACCTTATCCCCGCTCCGGCCAATTCTTATCCCCGCCTTTCAGGCTTCCAGCCTATTCGGCCGCTGCCGCCGCCCGCAATCCGGCTTCGGCGCCCGCACCCTGGGCGCTGCTCGTCCGTGTACGGAGGGTAAACTCGTTGTAGTCCGGCCGCCGCGTCCGCCACCAGTACTTGAAGGTGTAGTTCGCCCAGTTGTTGGTGACCTTGCCGCTTTCCGTCTTGTACCAGCTGGTGCAGCCGGAGGCGAAGACGGAGTTGGCGTTGTCGTTCTGAACGCTCTCGTTCGAGGCACGCTGCACGTCCGGCTTCACGTCCATGTAGAGAAGATTGTCCTTCTTCAGCTTCTCCACGCATTGCGTGATGTAATTCGCCTGGCACTCGATCATGAAGATGATCGAGTTGTGACCGAGATTGGTATTCGGCCCGTAGAGCATGAAGAAATTCGGGAAGCCCGAGACGGTCATGCCGTGATGGGCCTCGGCGCCCGTCTTCCAGGCATCCTTCAGGTCGCGGCCCGCAAGACCCTTCATCGTCATCGGTCCGAGGAAATGCGTCGTGTCGAAGCCGGTGCTGTAGACGATGATGTCGAACGCGTGCTCGACGCCGTCCTTCGTGCGGATGCCCTTCGGCGTGATTTCCTCGATGCCGTCCGTCACCACGTCGACATGGTCCATGCCCATGGTGGGCCACCAGTCATTCGCGAAGAGGACGCGCTTGCAGCCCGGCTCGTAGTCGGGCGTGAGCTTGCGCTTCTTTTCCGGATCGGAGACATAGAGCTCCATCTCATCGATGCCCATCTGCTTGAGCTGGTCGCCGGAGGTGTGGAAGGTGCGGAAGAGCAGTTCGCCGAACCAGTAGATCTTCCAGCGCTGGATGTTCATCGTCCAGGGCAGCGCCCTGTAGATCGCCTGTTCCCAGCCATAGAACTCGCGCTGCGGACGCGGCAGCACCCAGCTTGCCGAGCGCTGGAAGATGGTGACGCTGTCGGCTTCCTTCGCGATCTCGGGCACGAACTGGATGGCGCTGGCGCCATTGCCGATGACGCCGATGCGCTTGCCCTTGAGATCGACCGAATGGTTCCACTGCGCGGAGTGCCAGCTCTCGCCCTGAAAACTCTCGCGGCCCGGGATGCTCGGCCATGCCGGACGGTGAAGCTGGCCGGTGCCGGCGGCGAGCACGTTCGCCTCGAAACTCTGCTCGCCCGACTTCAGCGTCCAGAGCCCCGTCTGCTCGTCGAAGCGCGCATCGTCGATTTCGGTGTTGAAGCGGATGTGACCGCGCAGTCCGTACTTGTCGACGACGGATTCGAGATAGGCCTTGATGTCGGCGGCGAAGACATATTTCTTCGTCCAGTCCGGCCGCATGTCGAAGGAGAACTGGTACATGTGCAGCGGCACGTCGCAGGAACAGCCCGGATAGGTGTTCTCCCGCCAGGTGCCGCCGATCTCGCTCGCCTTCTCGTAGATCGTGAAGTTGGTGAGCCCCTTCGCCTTCAGCTTGATCGCCGTGCAGATGCCGGCGACGCCCGCGCCGAGAATTGCGACGCTCGGACCTGCGGCCGCATCCGCCTCTGCGAATACATCGTGAGCCAGTGCCATGTTCGTCCTCCCCGCCGGCCACCGGTCTCCCTCAAGACCGGTTCTCCGGCTTTACATTTGAATCCCGGATACCGATGCCGTCGAGACTAGCGTCTTTTCCGGGCAGGCGGAACCGCCACAAAGAAGGGTGCAAAATGCCGGATTTCAAAAGGGAAGACAGAGGGGCTCATACGCGCTAAAGGAACCGCAGCGCCCCTGGGGAAACCTTCGACGAGCGAGAAAACAGTGCCCGCAACGACCGATCTTTCCGACGACTTTCCAGCCCTTGTCCGCCATGCGGATCCCGTGTTCCGGGACTATGGGGGGCGTCTCGCGTTTTCGGGGCCGGTCGCGACGCTGCGCGTGCCGGACGACAACAGCAAGGTGCGCGAAGCCGTCGAAACGCCGGGCGAGGGCCGCGTGCTCGTGGTCGATGGCGGCGGCGCGATGACCTACGCGCTGTTCGGCGGGAACCTCGGCAAGCTCGCGGAAGAGAACGGATGGGCGGGTGTCGTCGTCAATGGCTGCATCCGCGACACGGCCGAACTTGCCGCATGCGCGATCGGCGTGAAGGCGCTGGCCGCGCATCCCAAGCGCAGCAGCAAGCGCGGGCGCGGCGAGAGCGATGTGGCGGTTAGTTTTGCCGGGCTCAAGATCCGGCCCGGAGACTGGCTTTATGCCGATGGCGACGGCATCGTGGTTTCAGCCGAGAAGCTCGACTGATCCCCTGCAATCCCGTTCCACGATCAGGCGACGAGTTCGACGAACTTCCAGAGCCCGAGCATCACGAGCGTAACCGACGCCAGGCCGGCTATGCCAATGATCGCCATGTCCAGAGGACCGGGCAATTCGATGCTCTGTTCGCTATGAATCTCGCGGCGTTCCCGATCCGCGAAAGCAGGCAGCCAGTTGACGTTCAATACGTCCCGTTCCACATCAGCCATTTCCCGGCACTCCCCCCCAGCAATAGCCGTCCGGACCGACACCCACGCTCCGGACAAAAAAGAGTACTTGCATTCAGCTAATGCGGTCCATTGATTCGTGTCAATTAACTGACATAGATGCCCCCAGAAAAAGTAACCTCCCAGGGACAAAACGACGGATCGCCGCGCTTTGCTGCGAGTGCTAACATTCTTGACGGGAATGCCGCCGGGGAGCGGCAAAAAGGGGGAACACGGATCATGGCCGACACGAGCATTGCGAGCGCCGAAGTTCACGGAACCTGCGCGACGGGCTTCGAGCCCGTGCGGGAAGCCTTCGCGGCGAACTTCATGGGGGCCGGGGAAACCGGCGCATCGGTTTCCGTCGTCCTGAACGGCGAACCGGTCGTCGATCTCTGGGCCGGCCATGCGGACGGCAAACGCACGAAGCCCTGGCAGCGCGACACGCTGGCGAATGTCTGGTCGACCACCAAGGGCATGGGCGCGCTTGTCTGCGGCATGCTGGTCGAGCGCGGCGCGTTCTCCTATGACGACAAGGTGTCTGCCTACTGGCCGGAATTCGCGGCAGCCGGCAAAGGCGACATCACCATCGGGCAGATGCTCTCGCATCAGGCGGGGCTCTGCGGACCGAGCGTGCCGACGACGGCCGAAGAGATGTGCGACCACGCGCTGATGGCGCAGCGCCTTGCGGAGCAGGCGCCGATGTGGGCGCCCGCTTCGCGTTCCGGCTATCATGCGCTGACCGTCGGCATCCTGGCGGGCGAACTGGTGCGGCGCGTCAGTGGACGGACGATCGGCACGTTCTTCCGCGAGGAAGTCGCCGAGCCTTTCGGCGTCGATTTCTTCATCGGCCTGCCCGCTTCCGAAGACGGGCGCGTCGCCGAGATGATACCGGCGACGAAGTCCAACATGCCGGACCCTTCGACGCTCAACATTTCGCAGATCGCCGCGCTCGGCAATCCGGCGCCCGATGCGCGCGTGCCGAACGAACGCTTCTGGCGCGGCGCGGAACTGTCGTCGGCGAACGGGCAAGGCACTGCGTCCGCCATCGCGCGGGTCTATGGCGCGCTGGCAGCCGACGGCACGATCGACGGCAAGCCGCTCGTGAAGCCTGAGACGATCCGCGCCATGACGGCGCTCCAGATCGAGGGCCATGACGAGGTGCTCGCCATGCCCGCGCGCTGGGGCGCCGGCTACATTCTCAATGTGGGCGGGCTCTACGGGCCGAACGACGAGGCCTTCGGGCATTCGGGCTGGGGCGGTTCCTTCGGCATGGCGGATCCGAAGACGGGGCTCGGCATTTCCTATGTGATGAACCAGATGGGGCCGGACCTCGCGGGCGATGTGCGGGCGAATGCGATCATTGCAGCGGCCTACGCATCGCTCTGAGCGGCGTTTTACAAGTCTCTGTAACTCATACTCGTCATGGCCCGGCTTGTCCGGGCTATCCACGTCTTTGCGGCCGGTTTCCCAAGAAAGAAAGACCCCGGCCTTCGCCGGGGCAGGCGTGAATGACCCGCATAAAACGGGTCATGACGTTTTTGGAATTGACCGCTGAGTACGCGGATCAGGCTCTGACGCAGCGTTCCACGTAGCGGGGCAGCGCGAAGGCGGCCTTGTGGACTTCCGGCGTGTAGTAGCGCGTCGTGAGGCCCGCAGCGGCGTAGCGCTTTTCGAGTTCCTCGAGCGGCACGGATTTCAGCGTCTCGTCGTCCGTTCCCCAGCCCAGCGCCATCGGCCCGCCGACATAGGTCGGGATGGTGGCGAGGTAGCAGGAGGCGACCTTGAAGAGACGGCGGAACTTTTCCATCGTGCTCTTGAGTTCGTCGCCCTGCATGAAGGGAACGCCGTTCTGCGTGACGATGACGCCGCCCGGCGTGAGCCGCGCCTGCGCGGCGCGATAGAACTCCTCGCGGAAGAGCACTTCGCCCGGCCCGATGGGGTCGGTCGAATCCACGATGATGACGTCGTAACTCTCGTCCGTGTCTTCCACGAATTTCGCGCCATCGGCGAAGACGAGATTCAGGCGCGGATCGTCGAAGGCGCCGGCGGAAATCTGTGGCAACTGTGCCTTGCAGAAATCCGTCACCGCCGGGTCGATCTCGACCATCGTCACATGCTCGACGCTCCTGTGGCGGATCACTTCGCGCAGGATGCCGCCATCGCCGCCGCCGATGATGAGCACGCGCTTCGCGTTCCCATGCGCCAGGATCGGCACATGAGTCATCATCTCGTGATAGATGAACTCGTCCCGCTCGGTCACCTGGGTGATGCCGTCGAGCGCCATCATCCGGCCGAAGAGACCGTTCTCGAAGATCACGAGATGCTGCTGACCGGTCTCTTCTTCGTAGAGCACCTTGTCGGCGCGAAAGGCGCAGGTGAAACCCTCTTCTTCATAGAGGGTTTCGACCACCCAGCGTCCTTTTCCCGCCTCCATGTCCTTTTCGGACATCAGACCATGTCCTCGCCGCGCAGATGCTCGCCGACGCGGATGTCGGTGGGCGTGAAGGCCTCGCGCAGCACCTCGATGGCGTTGTGAGGCTCGGCTTCGCCGCACATGAAGACATCGAGCGCGGCATAGTCGGCTTCCGGCCAGCTATGGATCGAGATGTGGCTTTCCGACAGCACCGCCACGCCCGACACGCCGCCATTGGGCGTGAAGTGGTGCAGGTGGATGTGCAGCAGCGTCGCCTTCGACACATCGACGCAGCGCCGCAGCGTCGCTTCGATATGCGCAAGATCGTCCAGACGGCTCGCGCCGATCAGGTCGATGATGAGATGCGTTCCGGCGAAACGCTTGCCGTCCCGCTCGATGAAGAAGTCCGTGCGCTCGTCGGACGTGGTGCAACGCTCCACGGCCGACTCGGCGACAGCGTGAACGGGAAACTCGAGAACTTCCGCCTGGGTCTTGCTTGAATCGCGATTCAAGTCGCTCCCCAATTGGAAGAGGGCATTGGATTCGGACATGAGTGCCTCTCCCCAACCAGTAGATGGACCTGACCAACCGAACGAAGAGCCGGGGGCTCGCGCGCGGGGCCAATGGATATGTCATGCGTGGATGAACGCTGAGCGGGTTCCTCGACGGAACCCCTGACGATTTCCGATGCCGGGCTGCGGTCGCTCGCCCGGCTTGCGCGTCTTCAATTGCAGGAAAATGCAACGGACGTGCTCGGTTTGATCCGGGGCGTCAGCCCCTCAGACTGGAACCGGACATATGCAATCTCCCTCGAAACCCGGCGGAGGTAACTCTCAATGCCTTCACAAAGGCATGCCGCCGAAATTGTCCAAAGAGACGCGTACGCCGTTACGTAACCTGAGTTGGCCAGTGGCACGTGCGATTGCGTTCGAGGGGGTGTTTAACGGCGATGCCTCAGACTGTCAATTAGAAACCCAGGATTCCTGCGGGGAAATGACGTTTCCATAACATGCCGACGACAAGCGGCTCACCTGCGGCCCCACACTTTTTATTTGCAAGTCATTCTCATTTGCATCATTCTCCGTGTCTCCGCTGCCCTGCCAACCCGAAGGAGACGCCATGAAATCCGCCGAGGCCACGCTCGACATATTTTCCTCCAAACCGGCGGCGGGTTACGCGCCGGACCAGCCGCTGGCCGAACTCGGCTTCGCGGAGCAGTTTCTCGTCTGGAGCCTCCGGGTGCAGTGGCGCGTCTCGGACGAGGGCGCGGAGAAATCGGTTCTGCTGCAGCGTGCCTTCGATGCGCTGGAAATGCCGGAAGGCGCGGCGATGGTCGCGGAACTCGCCGGCGCGCTTTCGCAGACGGTGCAGCGGCCCCTCTCCATCCCCTGCCCGCGCTGGCGCGTGCTCACCAGCGACGAGGTTCGTGTGCTGAACTTCGTCTCGGCGCTGCAGAAGCAGGGCTCCTCTCCCCGCGCCGCGCTCGACCCGGCCTGGACGGCAGCGCCCTGCGGGGCGTCGCCGATCTGGGTGCCCGCGCAACGGCTCGCGCTTGCGCTTTCCTCAGCCGGGCTGGCGCTCGGCGCAGCGGCGCAAGGCAGCACGGCCTTTCCCGACGCGATGCCCCGGCTGCTGCATTGAGGCCGTTTACCGTTTCAGGGAAACAACATCGTCATTGCGAGGAGCATCGCAGATGCGACGAAGCAATCCAGGGGCGGCGAACACTGAGCAAGCGGCTCCTGGATTGCCGCGTCGGCCTTGCGGCCTCCTCGCAATGACGCGGTTGGTTTGTTTTTCCAATCCAAAGCTCGTCATCTCAACGACGCTTCCCTAAAGACAAAAAGCTCCGGCTCAATCAGCCGAAGTTGCGGGCCTCCGCGAGCGAGCCCATGCGCGAGGTGATCTCGAAGAATTCGGCGATCGTGCCGTCGATGATGTCCTTCGCGGTCTTCACTTCCGTGATGAGGCCCGCCGTCTCGCCGGCAAGGCCGACGGCGGCTTCCATGTCGCCGCCGAAATAGAGATCGAGAATGCGCGCGAAGGTGTCGGGCGGCATCAGGCCTTCCTCGTGAATCGAAGCGGTGCGTTCCGTCTTCAGGGCGCGGATGCAGGGCGTCGATTTCTTGTTGAGGACGTAAGTGCCCGTCTCCTTCGCGTCGACGATCGCCTGCTTGTAGTTCTGATGGACCGGACTTTCGGCGCAGCTCACGAAGCGCGTGCCCATCTGCACGGCTTCGGCACCGAGCGCGAAGGCCGCCGCCATGCCCTTGCCGTCGCAGATGCCGCCCGCCGCGATCATGGGCACATCGGACTTCGCCCGGATCGCCTGGAGGAGAACCAGCGTGCCGACCTCTTCCGGATTCTTGAAGCCGCCGCCTTCCGTTCCCTCGACGACGAGGCCGTCGATCCCGGCATCGACGCATTTCATGGCGGCGTCCACGGTCGGGACCGCGTGATAGACGGTGATGCCCGCATCGTGAAGCGGCCCGATGAATTTTGCGGGGCTGCCCGCCGAAGTGGTGACGAACTTCACGCCCGCGTCGCAGACGAAGCGGAGCATGGCGTCGTCCTTCAGGAAGCGGATCGGCAGGTTGACGCCGAAGGGTGCATCCGTCAGTTCACGCATTTTCAGGATCTCGGCCTTGCAGGCCTCGGTCTCGCCCGACGAGGTTTCGATGATGCCGAGACCGCCGGCCTTGCAGACGGCGGAAGCGAGTTGGGACCTCGCGATCCAGCCCATCGGCGCCTGGACGATCGGATATTTCGCGCCCGTGTGGGCGAGTACGCGGTTCATGGGAGCCCTCCCGTTCTGTGAATTCTTTGTTGCGGAGTAGGCCCCAGCCGGGGGGCGTGCGCAAGACCGCGCGCAAAAGGAAAAGGCGCGAATTGCTTCGCGCCTTCGTCCCCTGTCCGCCCTGAGGCGCGCTTACCTGAAATGACCGTAAGCGCGGCCTACCGCATCGGAAAGCTCCTTGTAGGCACCTTCGACGCCGTGCTTGATCTCGTCGAACGCGCCTTCGCCCTGCTTCGTGAGTTCTGCGAGACGGACGCGCAGCCGGGCCCTGTCGGCCTTCAACTGCTTCAGCACGCTCATGTAGCGCTTTTCGGTATTCTTGAGCGCCTTCTTTGCTTCCTTCTCGGCCTTGTCGACTTCCTTCGAAAGCTGGGCGACCTGCTTTTCGAGCTGCTTGCGGAGCTTCGCCTTTTCGGGCGGCAGCTTGCCTGCCTTCTTCCTGGCAGGCGCCTTTCTGGCGGCGGGTTTCTTTGCCGCCGTCTTTTTCGGAGCGGCTTTCTTCGCGGCCGGTTTCTTGGCAGCCGGTTTCTTGGCGGCCGGTTTCTTCGCCGCCGCCTTTTTCGGCGCCGCCTTCTTCTTCGGCTTTGCCGCCGTAGCCGCTTCGGTGGCGGCGGTCACATTCGCCGCCGGGACCGATCCCGCGCGGCGCGACGCCGTCTTGCTCTTCGAAGCGGTCTTGCGGCCCGCCGCGGCTCCACGCTTCCTACGAGTATCGCTCATGATCGAATGCCTCGATTTGATTTGTTCCCGGACGCTCTTCGGCGCCGATGAGGCACAGTGACGCGAATAACGGCGCGATTCAAGGGCGGACCGATGCGCCGATGCCACGCTCCGGCCCGGCCCATTTGCGATTTCGTAACATGTTCCGTCGTTAACTCATCTCGCAGGCGCGACCGGCGCAAAGCGTCGGGTACGGCATATTCCAGTGCGGGGCTAACCAGACAGATGCAGGCCGGTTTCGACGAAACGGATCGCTCACATCCGATCCATGACGGGCGCGACAAGCCGGTCGTCATGCTCGTTCACGGCATGTGGAGCCGTCCGCATGTCTGGGACAATTTTCGTCAGTTCTTCGAGGCACGGAACTACCGCGTCGTCGTTCCCGCGCTCCGCCATCACGACAGGTCGCCGGACGGCACGCCGCACCCGGACCTCGGCACCACGAGCCTTGCCGACTACATCTCCGACCTGGCCTGCGAAATCGGCCAGCTCGACAGGAAGCCCCTGGTCATCGGTCATTCGATGGGCGGACTGCTCGCGCACATGCTTGCGGCACGCGGGCTGGCGCGCGCCGTGATCGGGCTTGCGCCCGCGCAGAACGCAGGCGTCATCAATCACGATGTGCGATCCGCCTGGATATTCCGGCGCGAGTTCATGAAATCCCGCTTCTGGGCGATCCCGCAGCTTCCGACCTTCAGGGCGATGCAATACGGGGTGCTCAACCGTCTTGCCGCGCGGGAGCAGGAAGAGCTCTATGCCTCGCTCCAGCTCGAATCGGGGCGCGCCATGTTCGAGATCGGGATGTGGTATTTCGACAGCAGGCGGACGACCTGGATCAATCCGGACGATGTCGCCTGCCCGATGCTTTTCATGACCGGAACGGACGACAAGCTGACGCCGCTCTGGCTGACGCAGCGCCTTGCCGAGCCCTATGGCGCGCAGTTGCGGGTCGAAGGGCTGAAGGGACACGCGCACTGGCTGCCGGCCGAATCCGGCTGGGAGCGGATTGCCGAACGCTGCGCGTTCTTCTTCGAGAAGGAAGCCTCGGAGATGGCCCGCCAGATGGTTGCCGAACCCGCCCGCGCCGCCGGACAGCTCGCGCCCGCGCGCTAACCTTCCATTCCAAGTTCGCTCCGGGTGCGCTTCGCCGCCCAGTGCGTCGAGAAATTGCGGAACCGCTCGGGCCGGTCCTCGAGCCGCGCCGTCTCCAGCCACAGCCTCTTCAGATGCCGCTTGCGGTTTCGCTCCGGCCAGTCCTCGTAAGCCGTGCGGGCATGGAGCACGTGGTAGTTGTTCACGAACTGCATGTCGCCGGGCTCAAGATCCATGAAGACGTTGAAGGCCGGATCGGCGCACATGGCGTCGACGAGGTCGAAGGCCTCGCGCGCCTGCGGCGAGAGGCGCGGGGCTTCGGCGTGGCGCTGGCTCGATTCGATATAGGGCCGGATGTAGCGGACGAAGAGGCGGCCGCCATGCTCGGTGAAGACGGGCACGAAATAGAAGGGCTGGCCGCCTTCCGGCTCCTCGCCGCGATAGTCGTAAGGCTGCGGCTCGTAGAGCAGCGCGGCGAGATCGGGCCGGATGCGCACCAGTTCGTTGTGGATCGCGACCGCGTTCGCGACCGTCGAGACGCCGCCGGATTTCGCTTTCCTCAAACACATAAGTCCGACGAGGTCGGAACCGTCGGAATGATAGGGGAAGGCGACGCCGCCGATTTCATTGCCGCGTGAGGTCGGGTCCGCGCCGGACTTGCCCTGATCCGTCACGTCGCCCAGCAGATGGCCATGTTTGTTCTGCGGCCAGGGACGGCCCAGATGCATGCCGATGCCCCAGTAGATGAGCGAGGCGTCGTCATCGGCGTAGCGCTCGACGGGGAGGCCGCGAATGAGGCAGAAGCCGCGGCCATCGATCAGGTCCTGTTCCAGTTCGCGGAGGCGGGCGCGGAGCGAGGGCAGCGGGAAGTCGTCCTTCGTCACGTCGAGAAGGTCGCCGCCCTTCGCCTTCGCATGGGCGAGCGCGGCGTCGAGCTCGGCGATGTCCTTTTCAGACAGAGCGAGCGTCCAGTCGTCCGCATGGGCGACGTCATCGGCGCGCCAGTCGGCGGCGGTTTCGAGGATGCGCGGTGTCATCGCCGCCCCCTATTCCGCCGCGGCGCGGGAAACGGGCGCGGGCTGGTGGCCGCGCACGAGCTTGCCGGGCAATGCGCCCGTCGGTTTGCCGTCGCGGTAGATCACCTCGCCGCTGACGACGGTCGCGACATAGCCTTCGGCCTCCTGCATAAGGCGGCGGGCGCCGGACGGCAGGTCGTAGACCATGTGCGGCGGCAGGAGACGGAGGCGGTCGAAGTCGATCACGTTCAGATCCGCCTTCATGCCCGGCGCGATCAACCCGCGGTCGAGCAGGCCGACGGCTTCCGCCGTGTCGCGGGTCTGGCTCTTCACGACGAAGGGGAGATCCAGACGCTCGCCGCGCGTGCGGTCGCGGCACCAGTGGGTGAGCATGTAGGTCGGCACGGAGACGTCGCAGATGACGCCGACATGCGCGCCGCCATCCGACAGGCCGAACAGCGTGTTCGGATTGCGGATCATGGTGAGCGCGTTTTCGAGGCTGAAGTCGTAATAGTTATGCAGCGGGAAGAAGAGGAAGTTGCGGCCGCCATTCGCCGTCAGGATGTCGTAGACGATCTCGTCCGGGTTGACGCCATCGCGCTTCGCGCGCGCGCCGATGCTTTCTTCCGGCGTGGGCTCGTAGTTCGGCGGATCGCCGAGATCGAACATCTTGTGATAGGCGCCCGCCAGCGAATTCAGGAACGGGTGGCCGGGTTCGAGGTCTTCGGCGAGCAGTTTCTCGCGGAAGGCGGGATCGCGCATGATGGCGACGCGTTCCTCGAGCGGCCTGTCCGCGATGGCGCGGTAGGAGGGGCGCGTGAGGAACGGGTGGACCGAGCCCTGCAGGCCGAGCATGAGGCCGACGGGGCGGCCCTGCACCTGCGCCTTGATGGGGAGACCCCTGCCCGCCGCATCGTCGAGGCGGGCAAGAAGATCGCGCCACTGGTCCGGCATCACATCCGCCTGCACGAGCGAGAAGCTCAAGGGACGGCCGGAAATCTCGACCAGCTTCTCGACCAGCGAGAATTCGTGATCGACATCGCGGAAGTCGGACACCCATTGCAGGACGCCGGCGCCCGCTTCCCTGAGGCCTTCGGCAATCGCCATCATTTCCTTGTCGGCGGCGCCGATGGTGGGGGTCAGGTCGCCGTCCGAGGTGCGGTGCGCGACGGTGCGCGACGTCGAGAAGCCGATGGCGCCCGCCCTGATCGCGTCGCGGACGATGTCGCGCATCTCGGCGACTTCGGCGTCGGTCGCCGGTTCGCGCTTTG
This sequence comes from uncultured Rhodobiaceae bacterium, assembly GCA_913057645.1. GTDB lineage: Bacteria > Pseudomonadota > Alphaproteobacteria > Parvibaculales > Parvibaculaceae > Parvibaculum. The sequence continues at coordinate 13,696 of CAJXOU010000028.1, forward strand.
CGCCGCGCTCGCCCATGACATAGACGCGGACCGCGCCATGCGGCACCTGGATCGCGACGTCGATGTCGCGGCGCTTCGCTTCCACCGCATCGAGGTAGTCGCCGAAGCTCTCCCATTGCCACGACAGGCCCTCATGAAGCGCCGCGCCCGGAATGTCCTCGACGCCTTCCATGAGGCGGATGAGGCGGTCGTGGTCGGTCTTGCGGACGGGCGCGAAGCCGACGCCGCAATTGCCCATGACGACCGTCGTCGCGCCGTGGATCGAGGACGGCGTCATGCGCTCGTCCCATGTCACCTGGCCGTCGTAATGGGTGTGGATGTCGACCCAGCCCGGCGTGACGAGCAGGCCCGTGGCATCGACTTCCTCGCGGCCCTTCGCGTCGACCTTGCCGACAGCGACGATGAGACCCTTGTCGATGGCGACATCGGCCTTCACCGGCGCGCCGCCCGACCCGTCCACGACCGTGCCGCCGCGGATGACGAGATCCACCTCTGACATCATTCCCTCCCGAAGGTTCAATTTTCTGTTGAAGGCAGTCTAACGCCGAAGGGCGCCGCATCCCAAACGGAGCGGCGCCCTCTCATGCTGCACTGCGGCGTCAGACTGCTACTTCAGCGAGTCGAGCAGCGCCTGCGTCTTGATCGCTTCCGTCTTGGCGTCGGCGAGGTCTTCGGTGGCGAGGCCCGCATTGGCCCGTTCCAGCGCGGCTTCGAGGCTTTCCTTCCTCGTCGCGTTTTCGGTGTCCGGGATGGCGCCGTTGCCGAGGGCCTTGCAGGGGTTGAGTTCCTTCGGCGCGAAGCCCTCGCCTTCCGGGCCGACAAGGCAGTTCACGGCGTGATGGAGATGGGTGTGGATGCCGGCGATGTCGGACGAGCCGGCGGCGAAGCCCGCATGCTGCGCCGCGGCGGCGATTTCCTTGTCCGGCTGCGGATCGGCAGCCGAGGCCGGCATGGCGAGGGAGAGAGCGAGGGCCGCGCCGAGCGCGGCCGCCGTAAATGGATTGCGCATGATTTCCTCCTGTTGTCCGCCCGTGCCCCGAACAGACCATCCGTGCCGCGCGGAGGCAACCCGGTTCAGAAGCGGAACGCGTAGGGGCGCAACGTAACGTTTGCGCGAGGATCGCAAACTGAATAGACTCCGCGCCTAGGGTGGACACCCTAAATCGGGACGAGGGAGGATGCGCGCCCAAAGACGCGCAGGAAAGTTCCGCCGGGAGGAAAACAAAAATGAAGTTCACGTGGTTCAACCTGATGCCGTGGCCCTATCTGCCGGACGATTTCCGGGAGAAGCACCGCTCGGTCTGGGTCGATATCGACTCGCGCCTGTTCGACCCCGCCAAGGCGAACGAGGTCTACAATTCCTACATGGACATGCTCGAATATGCCGGGACGATGGGTTTCGACGGCATCGGCGTCAACGAGCATCACCAGAACGGCTACGGCATCATGCCGTCTCCGAACATCATCGCGGCGGGGCTCGCGCGGCGCACATCGGATGTCGGGCTCGTGGTGCTCGGCAATTCCATCGCGCTCTACAACCCGCCGGTGCGGGTCGCGGAAGAGTTCGCGATGCTGGACTGCATTTCGGGCGGGCGGCTCGTCGCCGGGTTCCCGGTCGGCACGTCGATGGACACGAATTACTGCTACGGGCAGATACCGGCGCTGACGCGCGAGAAATACCAGGAGGCGCATGACCTGATCCGCCGCGCCTGGTCGGACCCGGACCCGTTCGCGTGGAACGGGCGCTACAACAAGCTGCGCCATGTGAACATCTGGCCGCGGCCGATCCAGGACCCGCCGCCGATCCATATTCCGGGCGGTGGCTCCGTCGAGACCTACGACTTCTGCATCGACAATACCTACTCCTATTCCTACCTCTCCTTCTCCGGCTATATCCGGGCGAAGGCGCTGATGCAGGGCTATTGGGACCGGGTCGCCGAGCGCAACGCGCCGGACGAGAGCCCCTATCGCGCGGGTTTCGCGCAGACGATCTGCGTCGCCGACACAGACGAGGAAGCCGAACGTCTTTACTCGGAGCATGTCAGCTATTTCTACAATCGCTGCCTGCATGTCTATGGCGGCTTCGCGGACGCGCCGGGCTACCGCACGATCAAGACGATCCAGACGGGGGCGCTGTCGCAATATGCGCCACCCATCGACGGCTATTCGCAGCTCACCTGGAAGGACCTGACCGAACAGGGCCATGTGATCGCGGGCAGCCCCGAGACGGTGCGCCAGCGGATGGAAGACCTCATCAAGGGGCTCAATGTCGGCAACATCTTCTGCCTCATGCATGTCGGCAACATGCCGATGGACAAGTGCATGCACTCGACGAAGCTCTTCGCGGAAAAGGTCATGCCGCATCTGCGCGACATGTTCCCCGACTACAAGGACGACAACCGCTTCTGGTGCAAACCGCTCAAGAAGCAGGCAAAGCCCGGCAGCCTGCCGGCCGAGAAGGAAGTGGCGGCACTCGTGGGAGGGAAGGACTGATGGAAACGAAAACGGTCAAAACGCATCACGTTCCCGTCCGCTATTTCGAAGGCGGAAAAGGGGAGCCGCTGGTCTTCCTGCATGGCGCGGGCGGCATTACCGCCGAAGACCCGTTCCTCGCGGAACTGGCGAAAAAGTACCACGTCTTCGCGCCGCTGCTGCCCGGCTATGGCGACTCGGAGGAATGCGGCGAGTTGCGCGAGATGCTCGACATCACGCTGCACACCTGGGATGCGGTCGAGGCGCTCGGCCTCAAGGATCCGATCCTTGTCGGCCATTCGATGGGCGGCATGATCGCCGCCGAGATGGCCGCCATCACGCCGAACGATGTGAGCCGGCTCGGGCTCATCTGTCCGGCGGGTCTCTGGCTCGACGATCATCCGATCCCCGACATCTTCGCGATGCTGCCCTACGAGCTTCCGGCGGTTCTGTTCCATGACGTGGAAGCCGGAACGGCGCTGATGACGGCGGGCGTCGCGCTCGACGATCCGGAATGGCTGAAGGGCTTTCTCGTGCAGAACGCTCGGCAGATGGGCATGGCGGGGAAAATCCTCTTTCCCGTTCCCGACCGCGGGCTCTCGCAACGGCTCTATCGCGTGAAGGCGAAGACGGTTCTCGTCTGGGGCGACGGCGACAAGCTGATCGTGCCGGCCTATGCGCATGCGTGGAAGAAGGCGATCAACGGGGCGGAGCTCGTCTCGATCCCGGAAGCGGGCCACCTGATGACGCTCGAAAAGCCGGAGCATGTCGCGAAGGCGATTTCGAAGCTCGGATAACAGACACAGCAATCGGCGTCCAAAAACAAAAAACAGACGCGGATAGGAGCGAAGGGCCATTCCCGAAAGGAGTGGCCCTTCTGCTTTTCAGGCGGGCGCGGAGGCTCTTTCGCGCGCCGTGAACCGGACAAGCGTGCCCATGATGCTGCCCAGGGCGATGACGATCGCCATGGGAAGCGCCGTGCCGTCGTTGAAAGCGCCGACGATGCCGCCCACCGTCGCGGCCAGGGCGAACTGCAAGATGCCGGTGAGCGCCGCAGCGGAACCGGCGTTCTCTTCCGCGCGCGACATGGCGGCGGCGGTCGCGTTCGCGCCGACGAAACCGTAGGAGGCGACGACGACGAAGATGCAGGCGGCGAGCGGGTAGAAGGCGTGCGGCAGGAGGAGCGTGACGGCGAGGAGCGCGAGCGCGGCGGCAAGATGGAGCGTCATCGCGAATTTGAGGATGGTGCGGCCGGAATGGCGGCGCAGCAGGAAGGCATTCACCTGCGAGGCGGCGATGAGGCCCGCGGCGTTCACGCCGAAAAGCATGGCATAGGCTTCCGGCGCGAGGCCATGAAGCTCGATGAAGACGAAGGGCGAGCCCGTGATGTAGGCGAACATGGCGGACGAGACGAGCGCATTGGCGAGCGCGAAGGCCATGAAGGGCCTGTCCATGCAGAGCGCGAGATAGGCGCGGCCGACCTCGGCCAGACCGCGGCCATGATTACGCCTTTCCGGCGGCAGGGTCTCGCCGAGGCCGAAGATAACTGCCGGGATGCAGGCGAGGCCGAAAGCGGCGAGCACCCAGAAGATCACCGGCCATTCGTAGTGCGCAATCAGGAAACCGCCGATCATGGGCGCGAGGATGGGTGCCAGACCCATCACCAGCATGAGCATGGAATAGACCTGCCCGGACGCGCGCTCGTCGAAGAGATCGCGCACCATCGCGCGGGACGCAACGATGCCCGCGCAGCCGCCGAGCGCCTGCAGGAGACGCGCGGCGATGAGGCTTTCGATGTCGGTGGCGAAGGATGCCCAGAGCGAGGCCGCGACATAGACCGTGATGCCGAAGAGCAGCGGACGGAGCCGGCCGAGACGATCCATGATGGGACCGAGAATGCCCTGCCCCACGGCGAGACCGATGAAGAAGACGGCGAGCGTCGTCTGCACCGCGCCGGGCGCGACGGCGAAGTGATCCGCAATCGCCGGAAAGGCCGGCAGATACATGTCGATCGAGAGCGGCGCGAAGGCGATCAGCGCGCCGAGAATGACGACGAAGCGGATGCGGGGGCCGAGGGACAGAGATGCATTCATTTTATATCTTTCTCGCGATCCCTCTTCCGCCGCGCTCCATATAGGCGAAAGGGCCGCCTTCCCCAAGCAGCCCGTTTCAACAGAGACCGTCGCTTCCGCATTTTTCTTGCCACCCTCCCCTTGAGGGAGGGTCAGAAAATTCGAGCGCAGCGAAGAATTTTATGGGGCGGGGTCGCGGCTTCGCGGCAACGCAGGCTCACTCGTTTCATCTTTTCCTCAGCGACCCCTCCCCAAACGGCCCTCCTTATGTCTGCATTTGCAGACAAGCTACAAAACGGGCCGTTTGACCCTCCCTCAAGGGGAGGGTGGGATTTCATCGCGTGCACAAGTACCGTCAGATCTTCCTGTCGCCCTGCCAGTAGGCGTCGCGGATGGTGCGGCGGAGCACCTTTCCGCTCGGCATGCGCGGGAGCTCAGCCACGAAATCGACGGAACGCGGGCGCTGATAGCCCGGGAGGTTTTCCGCAGCGAAGGCGAGAAGTTCCTTCGCCATCGCCTCGTCGGGCCTGTATCCCTCGTTCAGTTCAACGACGAGTTTCACTTCCTCGCCCCATTCCTCGTTCGGCACACCGACGGCGGCGGCGTCCGCCACGGCGGGATGTTTCAGCACTTCCTGGTCGATTTCCGCCGGGTAGATGTTCACGCCGCCGGAGATGATGACTTCGGCGCTGCGGCCGGTGAGGAAGAGGAATCCATCCTCGTCGATGTAGCCCATGTCGCCCATGGTGTAGAAATCGCCGCGATAGGCGCCTTCGGTCTTTTCGGGCGCCTTGTAATATTCGAAGCGGCCCTGCTCCGGCGCCTTGAAATAGACGGTGCCGACGCCGTTCGCGCCGAGCTGTTTGCCATCCTCGTCATGGATTTCGACGATGACGCCGGGCAGCGGCTTGCCGACGCTGCCCTTCTTCGCCGGGAACTCGTGGCTGTCGATGAAGATGCCGCCGCCTTCCGTCGCCGCGTAATATTCGAAGACGACGGGACCGAACCAGCCGATGGCGCCTTCCTTCACGTGGACGGGGCAAGGCGCGGCGCCATGAAGAATCCAGCGGAGCGACGAGGTGTCGTATTTCGACTTCGCGGCGTCCGGCAATTGCAGCATCCGGTGCAGCATGGTCGGCACGACATGGGTATGCGTGATGCGGTGCTCGGCGACGAGGCGGAGCGTTTCCTCCGCGTCCCACTTGTCCATCAGCACGCAGCCGACGCCCGCATTGAGCGGGAAGGAAAGGTTCAGCGCGAGCGGCGCCGCGTGATAGAGCGGGCCGGTGACAAGCGCGAGGTCGCCCTCGCGGAAGGCGGCCGTCTCGGTGAGCTTTGCGAGCAGGGGCGTCACGGGCGCGGCCTGCTTGCGGTAGACGCCTTTCGGGTGGCCCGTCGTGCCGGAGGTGTACATCATCTGCGAGCCGAGCACCGGATCGCTCAGGTCTTCGCCCTCTTCGGCCTCGACCGCTTCATCGTAGGACGAGAAGCCGTCGATCGGGCCGCCGACGGCAAGTTTCGCGACGAGACCCGGCGCCATGGAGGCCGCCTCAACCGCGCTGCCCCGGAAGCGGGCATCTGCGATGAAGGCCTTCGCCTCGCAATTGTCGACGATGTAGCCGACCTCGGAACCCTTGAGGTGCCAGTTGATCGGCGTCATGCGGAAGCCGCCGCGCGCGCAGGCGGCGATGGTCTCCGCGAATTCGGGACGGTTGGAACACATCAGGGCGACGGCATCGCCGGCCTTCAGTCCCATGCGCCGGAGAGCGCGCACCAGCTGGTTCGCGCGCGCGTTGAGTTCCGCGAAACTCCGGTTGCCGTGTTCCGAGAGGATGGCGGGCCTCGCCGGCGCCTGCGCCGCATGCCACGCCAACACCATTCCCGCCGCGGCCGCTTCTTCACGGCTCCATCCCGGCGATGCTTCCGCAACCGACATCCTACCCTCCCCGTTGTTCTTGTTCGGACGCCTTGCTGGCGCCTTTTTTGTTGAGCAGTATCGCTCACGGTATTGGACAGGCCCGCGCGCCCCAGCGTCAAGCTGGTTCGCGTAGTCTCTATCCGTGTTTCTGGGGGATTTCCCGTCTATGAACGTTTCGAGAGCCGGAACGGCTGTCTTCTTCGGTCTTCTGGTTGCCTGTTTGTCCGCCGGGACGGCCCTGGCGCAAGCCGATGCGGGCGGCGACCGCGAGTTCCTGACCTTCCAGGTCGAGAACGACCTGTTCGCCAACGTCACCAATACCGACCGGCATTATACGAACGGGCTGCAGGCCGCGTGGCTGTCGCGTCCGCAGAAGAACCTGCCGGACTGGCTCGCGGACTTTTCCTCGCCCCCCTTCTATTCGCTGCTGTTTCCCACCGGCAATTTCGACCGCAAGAGCCATCGCATCGGCGTCGCGCTCGGTCATGCGATCTTCACGCCGGAGGACACGGCGACCCCGTTCTATCAGCCAAACGACCGGCCCTATGCCGCGTGGCTGCACATGACCTTCTCATTGCAGAGCGTGCGCTCCAGCACGATTACGGGCGAAGCCTGGCAGGATCAGTGGAAGCTCGATCTCGGCGTTGTCGGCCCCGCCGCGCAGGGCGAATTCGTGCAGAACGAATGGCACAGCCTGATCGGGGCGGACGATGCGAACGGCTGGGACAACCAGATCGAGAACGAGTTCGGCGCCAATCTGAGTTTCGAGCGCGCCTGGCGCAGCTCGACCTTCGACACACCGGCCGTGCTCGGCCTGCAGACGGACTTCATTCCCTACACGATCCTGTCGCTCGGCAATGTGCAGACCTATGCGGGGCTCGGCGGCACCTTCCGGCTCGGCTTTTCGCTGCCGGACGATTTCGGGCCGACGCGCATCTATCCGGGCGTCGGAGGTTCGGAATGGTTCGAACCGCAGGCGGAAGGGTGCAACTGCTACCTGTTCGCCGGCGTCGAGGGCCGCGCCGTCGGTCGCGACATCTTCCTCGACGGCAACACGTTCCGCGACAGCCCGAGCATCGACAAGCGCCACTTCGTCTACGACGCGAAACTCGGCGCCGTCTTCGTGCTGTGGAATGCGCGCGTGTCCTTCACGCATGTCTTCCGCAGCCGGGAATATGAAGGGCAACCGAAGCCCGATCAGTTCGGTTCCATCTCCGTCAACTTCGCGATGTAGACTCAGTCCGGCTTGCTGTAGTCGCGCGTTTCTTCGGGGTCGCGCTCGGCGGCGCGGGCCTTGCCTTGCTTCTCGGCCTCGGCGAGGTCTTCGCCTTGCTCTTCTACGGCACGACGTGCTGCCAAGGCGGCTTCGCCGGCCATCCCCTCCTTGACGAACTCCTCCTGCTTCCTGTTGTAGGCCCGGGCAGCAGAACGGTTGCCTTCCCCTTCATTGTCCTGTTCGGGCTTTTGTTTCGGATCGGCCATGATGATCCTCCCTTGTTATCCGCATGGTTGGCATGGATGTGAAGGAAAACGCATGGCAACGCGCACTGTTCCGGGCGTCGTCCCACAATGCAATTGATCTTGTCTTTGGCGCGCCGCTTCGCATGATGGCGGAACACCCTGACGCAAAACAGAAGAAGAAAATGCCATGACCCTGCCGCTCATTGCCGCCGACAACAGCTTCGGTCTTCTGTTCGCCTTTCTCGGTCTCGCGGCCTTCGGCTTCTGGTCGGAGCGGACGCGGCTCGGCCAATGGATATCGGGCGTCATTCTCACCATTCTCGCCGGCACGCTTCTCGCCAACCTCCGGGTCGTGCCGTTTGCATCCGACTTTCACGACATGGTGTGGGGCTATGCGGTGCCGCTTGCCATTCCGCTGCTGCTCTTCAAGGCGGACCTGAAGAAGATCCTGCCGGAAAGCGGCATGATGCTGATCGCCTTCGTGATCGCCGTCATCGGCACGATCGCGGGCGTGCTGGTGGGCTTCGCGCTGATCGACATGGGGCCGCAAGGCCACCTCGTCGCGGGCGCACTCGGCGCGAGCTGGATCGGCGGATCGATGAACTTCGCCGCCGTCTCCCAGGCGACGGGCCTCAGCGAGAACGGCGCGCTGACCGCGGCGACGGCTGCCGCCGACAATGTCATGGCGACTTTCTTCATTGCGTTGCTGCTCGTCCTGCCGGGTTGGAAACTGCTCACGCGGCTGATTCCGTCGAAGATCATCGAGGCGGAGGAAGACGAACATGCGCATGAGGCGGAGGAAGAAAGACATCCTCTCGACATGGGCGCGCTGACGCTGCTGCTGTTCCTTTCCGCCGCCTGCTGCTTCGCGGGCTTCGAGGCGGCCGCGCTGCTCGGCATTCCGAAATATGGCGTCCTCTTCGTCACGGTGTTTGCGCTGGTGCTTGCGAATCTCTTTCCGGCGCAGCTCGCGCGGCTGCATGGCGGCTTCGAGCTCGGCATGTTCTTCATGTATGTCTTCTTCGGCGTCATCGGCGCGGCGGCGGACGTCGTGCTCATGGTCGAGACGGCGCTGCCGATCTTCTTCTTCGTGTTCACGATGGCGGCGGTCCATCTCGCCTTCGTGCTGGCGGGCGCGAAGCTTTTCCGGATCGATCTTGCGGAGGCGCTTGTCATCTCCAACGCCGTCGCGGTTGGCCCTGCGACCGCCGCCGCCATGGCCGCCGGGCGGCGCTGGCGCGCGCTGGTCACGCCCGGCGTCATGCTCGGCGTGCTCGGCTATGCGGTGGCGAATTTTGCCGGCGTCGCGCTGGCGCAGTGGCTGGGTTGATTGCGAGGGAACTCCAATCCCGATAGAACAGCGCCAACGCCATTCACCGAGGGAGAACCCCATGTCCGATCCCGTCATTCTCGTCGAAAAATCCGGCGCCGTCGCGACCGTGACGCTCAACCGCCCGGGCGCGATGAACGCGCTGTCGCGGGAGCTGCGCACCGCCATCGCGGAGACGTTCGAGGAGCTCGAAGCGGACAAGAACATCCGGGTCGCGATCCTGACCGGCGCGGGCAAGGCCTTCTGCGCGGGGCTCGACCTGAAGGAACTCGGGAGCGACACCGGCGGCATCAACGCCACCGTGGGCGACAAGGACCCGGTGACATCCATCGGCCAGTTCTCCGGTCCGGTCATCGGCGCGATCAACGGCGTTGCGATCACCGGCGGCTTCGAACTCGCGCTCGCCTGCGACGTGCTCGTCTGCTCGGAGAATGCGCGCTTCGCGGATACGCATGCGCGCGTCGGCATCCTGCCGGGCTGGGGCCTCAGCCAGAAGCTCAGCCGCGTCATCGGCATCTACCGCGCGAAGGAACTTTCGCTGACGGGGAACTTCCTCAGCGCGCAAAAGGCCGAAGACTGGGGCATGGTGAACCGCGTGGTGACGGCGGAGGAACTGCTCCCCGTCGCGCGCAAGCTCGCCGACGACATGCTCTCGGTCGTGCCGGAATGCCTGCCCGCCTACAAGAGCCTGATCGACCAGGGCTTCGCGGAAGCCTTCGGCGATGCGCTGAAGACGGAACGCAAGGTATCGAACGCGGCGAACAAGTCGGTGACGCCGGACGCCGTCGCCGAGCGCCGTGCGGGCATCCAGAACCGGGGCAAGCAGCAGACGTCCTAAGCGTTCTTCTCCATGCGGGCGTGTTCCCACGAGATCAGCAGCACGCCCGCGAAGACCGTGCCGAAGCCTGCCATGTGCACCCAGCGGAAGTCCTCGCCGAGCAGCACATAGGAGAGGATCAGCGCGGAAGCGGGCATCACACCCATGAAGGCGGCGGCGACGACGCCTTCCGCCTTCGCAAGCCCCGAATACCAGAGCCATGTGCCGAGCGAGAGCGTACCCGCGCCATACCAGATGGCGGCGGCCCATGCGCCTGCGCCGACGCTTGCGAAATCGAAGCCGGAAAGCTGCCAGAGCGCGAAAGGCAGGAAGAGCGGGATCGACAGGGCCGCGGCGAGGAAGGCGACGAGGACGGGGTCGACATGTTCGGACATGCGCTTGCCGAGCAGTGTGTAGCTCGCTTCGCAGCAGACGGCGGCGAAGACGAGGCCCGCGCCAAGCCACATTTCCGCGCCGGAGGTGTTTTCTCCCCCGCCCTGCCCGAGCTGGAGCATCAGCACGCCCGCGACGGCGAGCGCGATGGCGCCGAATTTCCGCCATGTAGGGCTGTCGCCGAAGAAGAGCATCGACGCGGCGGCCGTGACGGCGGGCGCGGTGCTCATGACGATGGCACCGGCGACGCCCGAGATCATCTTCATGCCGTAGAGCATCAGCGCGGAAAAGCCGAACATGCCGAAAAGCGCGATGAGGCAGACGAGAAGCCAGTCCTCGCGGCTGAACTCCCGCACCTGCTGCCGGCTGCGCCACGCGAAGGGAGCGAGCACCACCGCGCCGAGACCGACGCGCAGCGCCGAACCGATAAAGACCGGCATCGCGCCCGTCACGATCTTGCTCACCGGCGTCGCCGAGCCGAAAACCGCCATGCCGAGCGCGAGGCGGGTACGGGTTAACTGGTTCTGGTTTTCCTTTTCAGCCATCGGTCGCTCCGAAGAAGACGTCTTCGGGTTCATCTAGGGCGAGCCAGGGAGATGGCCAGAGATCTGTACGCTAGATCCCCACAAATGCGAGCAACGGGCCGTATTCGCCGCCATCCGCCGCCCTTAGTGCGGCGATATAAGCCTCGCGCCGCCGGTTCGTGTGCAGCAGGTCATGACCTTCGGTCCAGTCGATGCGGGGATGGCCGAAACGCTTTTCGAGATAGATGTCTGTTGCGATGCGCGCGTGACGCCCATTGCCGTTGGCGAAAAGATGGATCGCGACAAGGCGGTGGTGAAAGCGTGCCGCCGCTTCAAGCGGCGGGTAGGTGGCGTTGGCCACCCAATAACGCGCATCGTCGAGGAGCTTGCGCAGTTCGACCGCTATGACGAGCGGGTCGACGCCGATGTTCTTCTCCGTGCGGCGGAACTCGCCCGCCCAGTTCCACACTTCTCCGAACAGCCTGCGATGAAGTTCGCGCATGAAGCGTTCATCCAGCACCTCGCCGCCACGGCGGCGGCCGAGCCAGAGCAGACCGCTTTGAATATTGGCCTGTTCCAGCTCGTTGAGTTCGCCGCGCGTCGCGATGTGACGGAAGCGCAGGCCTTCGCGTTCATCCGGGTCGAGCGGCGTCGCGCCATCGGGTTCTTCGGCGCCGCTCGTCATTCGCCGGCCCAGAAATCGGGCGGCATGTCTTCCATCAGTTCGCGCGCCACGCGCTCCACTTCCGCGCGGTTCTTTTTCGCGGGCAGCGCCTGCCGTTCAAGCGCCATGTGACCGCTTGCACGCGCGACCAGCGCTTCGGCCTTGCGGCGCGCCTGCGCGGAGACGATGTCTTCGACCCGCCCCGCCTCCGGCACGATCGCATAGACGAAGCGGCAGCCCATCGCGGCGGCGAATTCGTCCATCGCCTTCAGCGTGATGCCGCCTTCGCGCTCGGCGCGTTCGGCCTGCGAGACGCGCGCGCGCGTGACGCCGAGACGGCGCGCGAGGGCGGCACCGGACATGCCGAGCGCCTTGCGGATGGTCGCGATCCAGCCATCACCGGGCATGTCCACCTGAGAGAAAGGTGAAGCGCGGTCGGCAATGGCCCGGTACTGCCGGGCGGCAAGGTGTTTCACAGACATGATGTAAATTTATAAGTTGACGTATTTTCTATTTTGGATAGATATATGTATACAAAATCGATGCATTTGTCAACATATATGATGACAATCCTGAGATTCGCACAACCGTCCCGGTCCTTTCAATCCGGTGTCGGCACCCTCCCCTTTCCGCTATCCTCGCTCCAAACGCCATTAGAGCATTCCGGGAGGGAAACCCATGACGAGCCATGACATCGTGATCCGCGGCGGGACCGTTTTCGACGGGACGGGCGGCAAGGCAATCGAGGCCGATGTCGCCATCGACGGCGGCGTCATCGTCGAGGTCGGCAAGGTTTCGGGATCGGGCAAGGAAGAGATCGACGCGCGCGGCCAGATCGTGACGCCGGGCTTCGTCGACGTGCACACGCATTACGACGGGCAGGTCACCTGGGACCCCTATCTGCAACCCTCGACGTTTCACGGCGTCACCACCGCCGTGATGGGGAATTGCGGCGTCGGCTTCGCGCCCTGCAAGCCCGAGCAACGCGACTGGCTCTTGAGCCTCATGGAAGGCGTGGAAGACATTCCGGGGTCGGCGCTTGCCGAAGGCATCAAGTGGAACTGGGAAAGCTTCGCCGAGTACATGGATGCGGTGGAAGCCTCGCCGCTCGCGCTCGATGTCGGCCTGCAAATTCCGCATGCCGCCGTGCGCGCCTATGTGATGGGCGAGCGCGCACCCGCGCTCGAACCCGCGAGCGAAGCGGAGACAGAGGAGATGGGCCGCCTCGTCGTCGAGGCGCTCAATGCGGGGGCGCTCGGCTTCTCGACATCGCGCACGGTGAAGCACAAGGACAGCAAGGGCGGCTCGACGCCGACGCTGAAGGCCGAGGCGCTGGAACTGCACGGCATTGCGCGCGCCATGGGCAAGGCGAACAAGGGCGTGCTGCAGCTCATCGCCGACTTCAAGGATACGGATGAGGAATTCGCGATGCTGCGCGGCATGGTCGAGATTTCAGGCCGTCCGATGTCGATCACCATCGAGCAGGACGACCGCTGGCCGACCGTGTGGAAGCGCGTGCTCGACAATATCGCCGCCGCCAATGCGGACGGGCTGCCGATCCGCGGCCAGGTGCCGCCACGCGCAACGGGGCTGCTGCTCGGGCTCACCGCCTCGCTCAACCCGTTCATCATGCACCAGACCTTCCGCTCGATCTGGGGCGCGCCGCTTGACGAGCAGATGAAGGCGCTTCGCGACCCCGAGTTCCGCGCCAAGCTGCTCGCGGAAGAGCCGGACTATCCGGCGGGCGAGATCATCGAGATGCTCTGCACCGCGTATCACAAGATGTTTTCGCTGGGCGAGCGGCCGAACTACGAGCCGTCGCCCGAGACAAGCGCCAAGGCGATCGCGGAGCGCACGGGCAAGCATCCGCGCGAGGTGGTGCTCGACTGGATGATGGAACGGGACGGCAAGGCGCTCCTCTATTTCCCGCTGATGAACTATCACTGCGGCAGCCTTGCCGACGTCGAGACCATGCTCACCCATCCGAACACGGCCTTCGGGCTTTCGGATGGCGGCGCGCATTGCGGCATCATCTGCGATGCGAGCTTCCCGACGACGCTGATGACGCATTGGGGCCGCGACCGCACGCGCGGGCCGAAGCTGCCGCTCGAATGGCTGGTCCACGGGCTCACCGCGCGCAATGCCGCGCTGGTCGGCATGGGGGACCGGGGCATTCTCGCGCCCGGCATGAAGGCGGATGTGAACGTGATCGACTTCGACAACCTCACGCTCTACTCGCCGCATATCGTCAACGACCTGCCGGCGGGCGGGAAGCGGCTCATCCAGAAGACGGACGGCTATACGGCGAGCATCGTTTCGGGAACGGTCAGTTTCCGGAACGGAGAGCCGACGGGCGCGCTCAACGGGCGGCTCGTGCGGGGCGCGCAAGGACGGCCGGAAGGCGCACGGATCCCGGCGGCTGCAGATTGATTGAACCTAACTCACACTGACGCGTTTCTACCGCATGTCGACCGTACTGGGCATTCGACAAGGCTGCCCTAATTTGGTCATGGTGCGGGACCAATAAGGGCCCGGTTTCGCCGGGTCCTTTTCCATGCGGGACCGGCGGAGCTGGGCCGCCCACAGGGTACCGTATCGCGCCGTTTTCCCAGTTTTCTGTGTCTAGCGGACCGATAGATGGACAACCCCGACAACCCTTCGCCTGAAGAAAAGCCCGCCGACCCCCGTTCCTGGCGCCATTCCGTCTTCGTTCGGCAGGCCGCCTTCCTCTTTCTCGTGCTGCCGCTCGTCATCGCGGCCAATCTGGCGGTCTGGGCGGCCTTCAACCAGCCGCATCACGCGGAAGCCTGGACAGGCGAAATCGTCGGCCTCAGCTACAGTCCCTACCGGCAGGGGCAGGACCCGACGCAGAACAGGCATCCCTCGCTCGAGCAGATTGCCGAGGACATGACGCTGCTTTCGGGCACGGTTCAGGCGATCCGTACCTACACGGTCATTCGCGGGCAGGAGCACATTCCCGAACTCGCCGCCGAGAACGACCTATCGGTCGCCGTCGGCGCATGGATCGGGCCGAACCTTCAGCGCAACGAACGGGAACTGGAAACGCTCGCCGCGCTCGCGCCGCGGCGCAACGTCGTGCGCGTGCTGGTCGGCAACGAGGCGCTGCTGCGCAACGACCTGCCGGTCTCGGACCTCATCGCCTATATCAAGCGGGCGAAGCAGAAGATCTGGAAGCCGGTGTCGACGGCGGAGCCGCCGCATATCTGGCTCAACAATCCCGAGCTCGTGAAGGCGGTCGACTATATCGGCGTGCAGATCCTGCCCTACTGGGAAGGCATTCCGATCGACTATGCGGTCGATGCCGTCTTCGAGCGGCTCGACGAGTTGCGCACCGCCTATCCGAACAAGCCCATCGTCGTCACCGAAGTCGGCTGGCCGAGCCGCGGCAAGATCATCCCGCGCCGTCCCTATCCGGGTCTTTCGGAAGAAGAGCTCAACACGGAAGCGGTTCCCTCGCTCGTCAATCAGGCGACCTTCATGCGCGAATTTCTCAATCGCGCGAAGGCGGAGGACATCACCTATTATGTGATGGAAGCCTTCGACCAGCCGTGGAAAGCATCCGAGGAAGGCGCAGCGGGTGCCTTCTGGGGCATCTACAATGCCGACCGGCAGCCGAAATTCCCGATGGCGGGCAGCATTTCGGAAGCGCCGGAATGGCGCTTCTGGGCGTCGCTCGCAGCCGGGCTCGCGCTCGTGCCGGCGATGCTGTTCATGCTGCGGCAGCGCCATGTCCGCCCGGCGGGCGTCGTCATCTTTGCGGTGCTGACGCAGATCGCGGGCTCGGCGATCGCCTGGGCCGGGCTTTCCGTCACCGGACTCTATTTCACCTGGATCGGCACCACCGTCTGGAGCTTCCTCTTCTTCGCGCAGGGACTTCTGCTCATCGTACTTCTGGCGGAGGCGATCGAGTTCGTGGAAGTGATCTGGACACGGCAGGGCGAGCGGCACTTCAAGCCCTTCGACGAAAAGGCGGTGAGCCCGAACGCGAAAGTTTCGATCCATGTGCCGATCCACAATGAACCGCCGGACATGGTACGCGAAACGCTGACGGCGCTCGCAAAACTCAACTACGACAATTACGAAGTTCTCGTTCTCGACAACAACACGGTGGATCCGGACGTCTGGCAGCCGGTGCGCGACTATTGCGCGCAACTGGGGCCGCGTTTCCGCTTCTTCCATCTCGAGAACTGGCCGGGCTTCAAGGCGGGCGCGCTCAATTTCGGCCTCGAGAAGACGGCGGAAGACTCGGAGATCATCGCCGTCATCGACAGCGACTATCAGGTCGAGCCGAACTGGCTGAAGACGCTCATTCCCTATTTCGACAAGCCCGATGTCGGCTTCGTGCAGGCGCCGCAGGATTATCGCGACCGGCACGAGAGCATGTTCAAGAACATGACCTACTGGGAATATGCCGGCTTCTTCCATATCGGCATGGTGCAGCGGAACAATTTCAACGCGATCATCCAGCACGGCACGATGACGATGGTGCGCAAGAGCGCGCTGAAGCGCGTCGGCGGCTGGGCGGAGTGGTGCATCTGCGAGGACGCGGAACTCGGCATCAAGCTCTATCGCGCAGGGTATGACAGCGTCTACGTCAACCACTCCTTCGGCCGCGGGCTCACCCCCGACACGCTATCCGGCTATATCACGCAGCGTTTCCGCTGGGCCTATGGCGCGGTGCAGATCGTGAAACATCACTGGGATGCGCTCGCGCCCTGGGCGAGCGCGAAGCGCGGACTTTCGGGCGCACAACGTTACTATTTCCTCGCCGGGTGGCTGCCCTGGTTCGCGGACGGACTCGCGCTTCTCTTCACGATGGCGAGCATCGGGCTGTCGGCCTGGGCGATCTATCAGCCGCACATGGTGTCTCTGCCCGTTGCGGCCTTCCTCATCCCGACCATCGGCAGCTTCGTCTTCAAGTTCGTGCGTTCGCTCTGGCTCTATGCCGTGCGTGTGCGCGACTGCACCTTCCTCGAAAGCCTCGGCGCGGGCGTCGCGGCGCTCGGCCTCACGCATACGGTCGCGAAGGCGATGCTCAACGGCATGATCACGACGAGCAAACCCTTCATCCGCACGCCGAAATGCGAGGACAAGCCGCCGCTCGCGGCCGCCTTCATCCAGGTGCGCGAGGAAAGCGTGATGCTGGTTCTGCTCTGGGGCCTCACCGCGGCCTTCCTGATGAGCCCGGATTTCGCGGACAGCCATTCGCGGCTCTGGATCGGCGTGCTGCTGGTGCAGTCGGTGCCCTACGCCTCGGCGGTGCTGCTCTCGTTCATCAACGTGATGCCGTCGCTCTTCCGGCGCGGACCGAAAGCGGAAACGGCGGGCGCGCTGTCGCCCGCCGAATGACCGTCAGAACCAGACCCTGAGGCCGAAGCGCAAGGTTGTGTCATCGACATCCTCGCCGTTCGCGCGAGCGATGGAGGCCGTCTGTCCAAGCGCCCGCTCCCAGACGAGATCGACATAGGGGGCGAATTTTCGCGTGACCTCGTAGCGAAGCTGAAGGCCGACTTCCAGATCGCTGAAGCCAGCACCGATATCGCGGCCGGGCACATCCTGCGCGAAGAAATCGAGTTCGCCATGCGGCTCGGCGATCAGTCTCTGCGTGATGGGCAGATCGAAACTCTGCTCGAGGCGTAAGGAGAAGTCGCCCTCCGCCGAAAGAAAGGCGGTCGCTTCCGTTTCGAAGAAATAGGGAGCGAGCCCCGTCACACCGGCGGCGAGATAGGTTTCCCCATCCGGCTCGAAGTCCTGCCGAACACCCGCAAGCAGGTCCCAGAACGGATGCACGTTCCAGCCATAGAGAAGCTGGAGCTCCGCGTCTCCGACCTCTCCGTCTTCCACGTCGCCTTCCGACCTCAGCCACAGCCGCTCGACGTCGCCGCCGATCCAGCCTTCGACGTCCCAGTTCCACAGGCCGCCATGCGCATCCGCATAATCGACTTCCGTGACGATCTTGTGGAACGGGCCCATGTCGTGATCCGTCATGACCACGTCCCCGGATTCCGCGCGCGCGGCGCCCGATAGCGCAGCCGACGCAAGCATCGAAGCGAGAAATATCCTTCTCATCAGATGCCTCCCTGCATGCTGTGGGAACCGTGACTTCCGGTATGGCCGCTCCCATGCATGACGGCGAGCGGCAGTTTCGCCCCGTCCGGCGTTATCCGCGCCTCGGGCGTTTCGGGCGGCTCGACGATGAAGGCCGTCATCATGCCCGACGCCATGTGGTAGAGCAGATGGCAGTGGAGCGGCCAACTCCCGATTTCACGCGCGGTCAGAACGACCGACACGGACTTTCCGGGCGGCACGATCACCGTGTCCTTCAAGGGACGGCGCCGTCCCGCGCCATTCTCCAGTTCGAAGAACATGCCATGCAGGTGCATGGGATGCGCCATCATCGTTTCGTTGGTGAAGACGAGACGAATGCGCTCGCCATAGCGAACCCGCACGGGCGTCGCTTCCTGAAAGCGGTCGCCATTGAGCGACCAGGCATAGCGTTCCATGTTGCCGGTGAGGCGCATCTCGACGGTGCGTTCCGGCGGCCTGTCGTCGCTTCGGGCGGAGCGGGCGCGAAGATTCTCATAGGCAAGAACCTTCGCCCCTGCGGGGAAGCCCGCCGCCCAGCCCAGGGGCCGAGCGAGCGTTGATGAACCGGCGGGCGGCGCCATGCCGGAGTGGTCTCCGTCGTGACCATGCCCTTCACGGTCCATCTCCTGCTCCATCGAATGGCCGTCACCGTGGTCCATGCCCTGATGACCCATGCCTTCGTGGTTCATTTCTCCGGGAGCACCGGCGCCGTCATGGTGAGCGTCACCGCTCATGTCGTGTCCCTCATGCATGTCGTCCATGCCTTCGGGATCCGGTGCACCCATGACATGACCCTCATGACCGCCATGCGCCATGCCCATATCGTCCATGGCCAGAAGCGCCCGCGGGCGGCGTTCCGGCGGGACGGCCTTCTGCCCGTCCTGTGTTGCGAGCGTCGCGAGGGCATAGCCTGTCCGGTCGATCGGCTCCGCGAAGAACGCATAGGGACCCTCGCCAGACGGTTCGACAATGACGTCGTAACGCTCGGCGACACCCATGCGGATTTCATCGACGGCGACAGGGCGAACGTCGTTGCCGTCCGCCGCGACCACCGTCATCTTCATGCCCGGAATCCGCACATCGAACAGCGTCATCGCGGAGCCGTTGATGAGACGCAGGCGAACCTTCTCGCCCTTCCGGAACTGGAACGTCTCGTTGCCGTCCGGCGTCTTGCCGTTGACGAGAAAGCTGTAGCCTGTGACATCTGCGAGATCGGTGGGGTCCATGCGCATTTCGCCCCAATCGGCGCGGTTCGCCAGCGTCGGACCGAACCCCTCGCTTCTCACATCGGAGAAGAAATCCAGAAGCGTGCGCTTGCTGTAATTGTAGTAACCCGGATCGGCTTTCAGGTTGTGCAGAACCTGGTCCGAATTCTCCGGTGTGATGTCGCCGAGAAGAACCACGTAATCGCGATCGGCGCGAACGGGCGACGGCTCCTTCGGCTCGATGACGATGGCGCCGAGCACGCTCTGATCCTGCGTGCCGGAATGGCTGTGATACCAGTAGGTGCCGCTCTGCCGGATGTTGAACGTGTAGGTATAGGAGGCGCCGGGCGCGATCCCCATGAAACCGTTGAAACCGGGAACGCCGTCCATGATGCCGGGAAGCAGAATCCCGTGCCAATGGACGGAGGTTTCCTCATCCGTTTCGTTGGCGACGGTTATGGTCGCCTCCTCGCCTTCCCTGAGGTGAAGCGTGGGACCGGGAACACCGCCGTTGATGGTCATTTTCTCGACGGTGCGGCCGTCTATTTCCATTGCCGCGGTCGAAACCGTCAGACGGTAGGTTCCCGCAAAGGCGGGGCCCGCCACGACCGTAACCGACAGCGGCGCGGCGGCGAGCGCCGCCAAACGCAGATATGTCTTGAGCATGTCTCTCTCCATTCGCCGATACCAGGGCGCATGCAAGCGCCAACCGTTTGCGAGCGGAGAGCTAGATCAGGAGGCGGGCGGCGCGTCCGTGGATGCCCTCATAGGCGCCGACGTGACGCGCCCTTCGTTCCGGGGGATCGCCCGAAACGAGCCGGACGGGTACAGCGGTGGTGAAGACTGCGATATCCGCCGCCGGGGCCGCTTTCTTTCCCGAAGGGAAATCCCGCGACTTGGCGAGAAGAGGATGAACCGCCGGATCTGCCTCGCCGCAGGCGCAGACGGCCTCGCCTTCCGGGCAGGCATGAACCGTCGCGGTTTCGGCGTGATGCGCGGCATGATCCAGCGTGGCGTGCTGGCCGGGCTCCACAGCCAGCGGCGCGCAATGCAGCGCGCCCGCAAGGAAAAGGCTTGCGAGATAGAGCAACGGAATCTGGAACCGGAGCAGCTTCATGCCGTCAATCTAGCCCTTCCACCTACTGGAAGGTCAAGAGGCCGGGCGGCCGCCCCGACATCGGGACACTGGCCCTACATCGGGCCGCCGCCATCGATGTTGATCTTCTGGCCGTTCGCATAGGGGTTCGCGTCGGAGACGAGATAGACGACGGCCGCGGCGACTTCCTCCGGTCCGCAGACATGACCGAAAGGCATGGTCGCGTCGAGGTCGTGGATGTCCATGCCCTTCTTGCCCGCGCGGGCGGCGGCAAGGCGCGAGCCCATGTCGGTGGCCGTCAAGCCCGGCGCGACGATGTTCGTCCGTATACCGTGCTTCCGCTCTTCCTTGGCAAGGGTGAGCGCGAGCGCCTCGGCGGCGGCCTTGCCCATGTTGTAGGGACCGCCATTCGCCGAGTGGCTGAGCGTCGCGACGGACGAGATGATGATGATGTCGCCGCGTTCTTCCTTGCGCATGTGAGGAAGAACAAGTTTCGACATGAAATGCGGCGCCATGGCGTGCACCTTCAGCACGCGCTCGAGTTCCTGCGGGTCGGTGTCCGCGACCGTCTGGCCGCGCGAGGCGATGCCCGCATTGTTGACGAGAATGCCGATGGAACCGAAATCCTTCAGCACGTCCGCGACCATCAGCTGGTCTTCCTCGAAATTCTCGACGGAGGCGGAATAGGCCCGCGCTTTACGGCCGAGCTTTTCGATTTCGGCGACGGTTTCGTCGGCGGCTTCCTTGTCGCGGCGGTAATTGATCGCGACGTCTGCGCCCGCTTCCGCGAGCGCAACGGCGATGGCGCGGCCGATGCCGCGGCTGCCGCCGGTGACGAGCGCGACGCGGCCTTCCAGAGATACCTTCATCTGTTCCTCCCGGGTTCTTGTTGCCCGCAAGCATAGAGAAGCCGCCCGGGATTTCCATGCCCGGGCGGCTTCAGCTTGTTTCGACCGCGATGACGCTACGGCAGAGTCTAGAAAACTCAGGCGGCGTCCTTGGTGTACTTCTTCATGTCCTCGCGAAGCACCGTCTTCAGGATCTTGCCGTTCGGGTTGCGCGGCAGCGGCTCGTGGCGGAGCTCGATCTTGACCGGCACCTTGAAGCCCGCGAGGAGCTTTCCGACATGGGCCTTGAGCTCTTCCTCCGTCACCTGCTTGCCGGGCGCGACCTGGACGATGGCGCCGACTTCCTCGCCCAGCACCTTGTGCGGAATGGCGACGACGGCGGCATCCATCACGGCGGGATGCGCGTAGAGCGCGTCTTCCACCTCGACGCAGTAGATGTTCTCGCCGCCACGGATCAGCATGTCCTTGGCGCGGTCGAGAATGTAGACGAAGCCTTCGTCATCCACCCGCACGAGGTCGCCCGAATGGAACCAGGCGCCTTCGGTGATCGCGGCGGCGGTCGCTTCCGGCTTGTTCCAGTAGCCCTTCACGACGTTCGGGCCCCTGATCCAGAGTTCGCCGACCTGGCCGCGCGGCAATTCGTTGCCCTTCTCGTCGACGACCTTGATGTCGCAGACGGGCACCGCGACACCGGCGCTGTCGGGCTTCGCCACATAGTCCTCGGCGAGGTTCTGGGTGGTGATGGCCGATGTTTCGGTGAGGCCGTAGCCGTTCGACGGCTCGACCTTCGGGAACTGCTGCTTGATGCGGGCAACGAGGTCCGGCGCGGAAGGCGCGCCGCCATAACCGATCGAAAGCACGCTCGAGGTGTCGCGCGTCGCGAAGTCGGCGGACTCGAGCACCTGCCAGACCATGGCGGGCACGCCGCCGAAGCTCGTCACGCGCTCGCGTTCGATCAGCTCCAGCGCATGTTCCGGATTCCACTTGTGCATGATGACGAGCTTGCCGCCGGAGGCATAGGTGCCGACGAGGATCGAGTGGCAGCCCGTCGCGTGGAAGAGCGGCACGGAAAGAAGCGTCACGCGCTGCGGCGCATTCGGGTCCGGCGCGGGCGGCATCTCGCCCCGGCGGAGGAAGGTGCGCGCGCCGCCGAGCATCGCGTTCATGAAGTTGGTGCAGATGTTGCGCTGCGTGCCGAGCGCGCCCTTGGGTTTGCCGGTGGTGCCGGAGGTATAGAAGATCGTCGCGTCGTCTTCGGGATCAAGGCCGGGATCGGGCAGCGGATCGCCGGAGAGTTTCGCATAGTCCGCGGGCTTGCCGACCAGCGTTTCGAAGCTTTCCGCGACACCGAGTTCGTCTTCCGGCGTGCGGACGGCAACGAGACCGTTGAGCCCGAGCGCCTTCAGATGCGGGCGGATGCGGTCGAGCCGCTCGTGGTCGACGATGACGACCTTCGAGCCCGAATCCGAGATACCGTATTCGAGTTCCGGGCCGGTGCCCCAGGCGTTGAGCGGCACGATGACGCCGCCGATGGCCGCGACCGCCCAGAAGACGACGGACCATTCGGGGAAGTTGCGCATGACGAGGGCGACGCGGTCGCCCTTCTTCACGCCGTATTTTTCGCTGAGCACACGGCCGAAGGCCATTGCTGCGCGGTAGTGGTTCTCATAGGTCAGGCGCTCGCCTTCATAGACGATGAATTCCTTCTCGCCGAAGGCGCGGCCCATGTCGAGGATCGCCCGCAGCGAGGGCGGTGTGCCCTTGTAGGTGCGGATCGGGACGCCCCTGATCTCCACCGTTTCCATTTCAAAGGGCGTGCCCGGTGCGGTGAGGAAGGCATGCGCCTCCTCGATCGTCATGGCGGGCCACTTGCCGGCGTTCTCGGCCATCGTCTACCTCCCAGAGGGGTTTCTTGTTTTCAGGGTTTCCTGTTGCCCCAGAGATAGCCGGTTTGGAGGCGGATTTGAAGGGAGAGACGCTGCGGCACCCCTGCCTCAGAGGCCGAATTTCTTCAGCAGAGCGGTTTCTTCCTCGATGCAGGCAGCAAAGCTCGGCCGGGCGTGGATCGCGGCGAGGTAGCGCGTCAGGTTCGGGCAGTCCTTCGCGTCCGGCCGGAAGCCCGCATGGGCGAGATTGACGAACTGGGTGGCGAGCGAAATGTCGGCGATGCCAAAGGCGCCGCCTGCGAGGAAGTCCTTGCTACCGATTTCCTTGTCGAAATAAGCGAAATGACGCGGCAGCTTCTCGGCGATCGTCTTCTCCGCTGTCTCGCGGTCCGGTTCCTTGCCCATCATGCGATTGACGACCATGGGGCGGAAGGTGCCCATGCCGATGTTCCCGGCAAGCTCGGAATCCGCATATTCCTCGTACCAGAGGGCCTTGCCGTGCTGGAAGGCATCCGCCGGATAGAGCGCGGGCGACGCGAACTTCCTTTCGAGGTAGCCGCAGATGGCGGACGAATCCGGCAGGGTCGCGTCCGCGCCCTCGCTATCGTCGCGCAGGACGGGAATGCGCTTCAGCGGCGAAATCTCGAGAAACCAGTCAGGCGGCGGAAAGATGTTCACCTGTTCGAGTGTGTAGTCCTGACCTTTTTCAGCCAGGAACACGCGCACCTTGCGGACGAAGGGCGAGAGGCTTGCGCCATAGACGGTGAGGGTCATGAGGGGCTCCCTGAAAGCCGCTGAAAAGCGGGCTTTTCCTGTTATCGACAGTTTCTGTGCCGAAAGAAAACATCCTCGCCGCCTAAAGCGCAAGGCGCATCCTGCGCGGGGCAGGTTCCGTTAACTTTCCCGTGCGAGACTGATGCTCAGGGCCAGGAGACGCTCCGGGAGAGAGCGAAGGATATGTCCTCATTCATTCCAGATCCGACAGCACGGCTGATCGACACCGATAGCAAGACGGAGTTCCTCGCGGCGCCCGAGCATCCGGATGCGATCGCGCTCTATCACTACTGGCAAGGCAAGCGCGGCGGCAGAGCCTTTCCCGACCGCGGCGACATTTCGCCATCCGAATTCTCCCGGCTCCTGCCTCACATCACCATTGTCGAAGTGCTGGAGGGCGGCCGCGACTTCCGCTTTCGCCTCTATGGGAGCGCGATGGCCGCGATGACGGGACACGACCGCACGGGCGAATATTTCTCGAAACTCGAAGCAGCGCCCGGCGCAAAAATATCCTCCGAGGAGACGCGCCGCTACTGGATGGATTACGGCCGTCAGGTGCTTGAAGCTCAAGGACCGGTCTTCACCAAAGCGCCGCTCATCCCCGGGGCCGGCGAGCGGATCATGCTCCACAGCGCGGTACTGCCACTGACGGCAGGCGGCACGGAAATCGGGCAGGTGCTGGCAGGCGCCTTCACCAGGGCGCCGGAGCGGACACAAGCCTGAGAAGAAATGGTACAGCCACCCCGGTTCGAACGGGGGACCTCTAGATCCACAATCTAGCGCTCTAACCAGCTGAGCTATGGCTGCACGGAATAGGCGGAACGGGCGCATGCGCCCGACGCGATGGCCGGGAACTTAATCCGGCCCGCCCGACAAGACAAGCCCGCCGAAACGCCGCACCGGAAAATCCGGGTGACGGGCAAAACCCCTCTACATCAAGACGTTAGCCACGAAGATCGAGACGACGCCGAGAGGCGCCAGGAAGCGAAGCGCAAAGCGCCAGAGCTGGAACCATGCCTTGCCCTTCGCGCCCAGCGCCTCCTCCACCACCGGGCCGGAAAGCACCCAACCCGCGAAAAGCGACATCAGGAGGCCGACGGTCGGCATGATGATGTTGGAGGTGGTGAAATCGAGGACGTCGAAGATCGTCATTTCCTTCATCACGCCGAAGACGGCCATGGGGTGGAAATCCGCCCAGGCGCTGAAGGAGAAGACGGTGCCGATGCCGGCGATGCCCGCGACCAGGCCGATAATCACGGCAAGCGCCGGGCGAGGCAGGCGGATGCCCTCCTCCACCCAGGCGACCACCGGCTCCAGAAGCGAGATGGCGGAGGTGACGGCGGCAACGGAGAGCAGGAAGAAGAACACCGCACCGATGATGATGCCGCTGCCGATGGTGCCGAAGGCGATAGGCAGCGTGATGAAGGTGAGGCCGGGTCCGGAAGACGGCTCGAGGCCATAGGTGAAGACGAGCGGGAAAATGGCGATGCCCGCGAGGATGGCGACCGTGGTGTCGGCCAGCGCGATGAAGACGGCGGAACGGCCGATGGAGACGTTCTTATCGAGATAGGCGCCATAGGTCATCATCGCGCCGAGGGCGACGGAGACGGAAAAGAAGCCCTGGCCGATGGCGGCAAGTATCGTGTCCGGTTTCACCCTGGTGAGGTCGAAGGCGAACATGAACCGCATCGCCTCGCCGAAGCCCTCCGTCGTCGTCGCGTAGACCGCCATGCCCGCCAGCAGAACAAAGAGAAGCGGCATGAGGAATACGACGGCGCGTTCGATGCCGGAGGTCACGCCCGCGGCGACGATGCCGACGGTGATGGCGAGGAAGAGCGCCTGCCAGACGAACACACTGCCCGGCGTGGAAACGAAAGCGGAGAAATGCTCGGCGGCAGCGGCGTCCGTTTCGCCGGCGAAGGCGCCGGTGAGCGCCAGTTCGATATATTTGAGCGCCCAGCCGCCGATGACGCTGTAGTAGGAGAGCACGATGAAGGCGCCGAGCGTGCCGCCCCAGCCGATGAGCATCCAGAGGCGGGCGGCGTGGTTCTCGGCAACCAGCGCGCGCATGGCGTTGATGGGGCTGTGGCGGCCCATGCGGCCGAGCAGGATTTCGGTGCGCATGCGGCCGAATACGTCAACCTCAGCAGCGGTGAAACGGCCCTGGCCGACATGCGAAAGGCCGAGCGCGTCGGCCCGCTCCAGTGAGGCCGGCTCGCTGGCGGCCGCCTCGCCGATGCCGCGCGGCAAGGCAAAGGCCGGTTCCTGCAACAGCTGCGCCTTTATCCGTTCGGTCACGTGTCCGGGCCAGCTGAACGG
>CAJXOU010000029.1 GCA_913057645.1 uncultured Rhodobiaceae bacterium
CACGCTGCTGTGGTCTGCGTGATGCGGTGGTGCAGTGCGACGGCGGCGGCGGCGCAGGCGTACGCACCGGGGAGGATCGTCGGCAGGGTCAGATGGGTATAAGAGCCAGATCCGGGCGCCGGCGGCAATGGAGACACCGTCGGCATCCTCGCCGAACTCATCGCGCAGGACGCGCAGAATGCCTGCCTCGCCGTTCTCTACGATCCCGAAAGTGCGGCGCGCGGCGGAAGCGGGCGAGGGCGCCACGATTACGCTGGCGCTCGGCGCGAAGACGGGCGGCGCGCCCGGCGAGCATCCGCTCGAAGGCGCGTTCGAGGTGATGCGCGTCACGGACGGCGAGTTTCTCGCGACCGGTCCCTTCTATGGCGGCTCGCGCATGTCGCTCGGCAAAACCGTGCGGCTCCGCAAGGGCGGCGTTCAGATCGTCGTCGCCTCGCGCAAGGGGCAATGCGCCGACAAGGAGATGATCCGCCACACCGGCCTCGACCCGGCGGGCCTCGGCATTCTCGTCGTGAAGAGCTCGGTCCACTTCCGCGCCGATTTCGGTCCGATGGCGAGCGAGGTCCTGGTCGTCGAAAGCCCGGGGCCGAACACGGCCGACCTCGCCCGGCTCCCCTTCACGCGCCTCCGCAAGGGGCTGCGCGTCACGCCGCTGGGCGAGGGGTTCGGGGGGTAGGCCGCCGGGTCACCACGCCCCCAGCTCTTCCAGAAACTTCTTCGCAAGCGGAATGCGCAGCGCCGCCTGTTCGTCTTTCGTCATGTCCATGTTGAGCGCAAAGGCGTTGACCTTCCCGTCGCGTTCCGTCCAGCCGGCGAACCAGCCGAGCCCGCCACCGCCTTCCGCGAAGTCCCAACCCGTCTTGCCGTAGAGCGTCGCGCCGTCCTTCTCTTCGAGCAGCACGATCTCGCGTACGGCGGCCTGCGTCTCGGTGCTCAGCGGCAACTCGCTCCGGGCGAGCCGCGCGAGGAATTGCGCTTCTTCCACAGCGCTGATCGCGAGCGGTCCGTCGAGCCAGAAGCGGTCGACCACCGTTCCGGGATCGCGGTTGCCGTAGTCGAGTTCGGCGAGCAGGGTCGTCATGCGCTCGAGCCCGATCCGCCGCGCGACCTCGCGATAGATCGCGACGTTCGACATGGCGATCGCTTCGCGCATGCTCATGTCGCGTTCCCACCGCTCGAAGGGTTGCGGCTCGCCGCCATAGGGCAGCACCTCGTCCACGCTCGTCACGGCGCCGGTTTCGAGCGCGATCAGGCTGTTCGCGATCTTGAAGGTCGAGGCGGGCACGAAACGTTCATGCGCGCGCTCGTCATTCACGGTGACGAGCTCCTCCGTTTCGGGTTCGTAGAGAACGAAGGTGCCCTCGAGGCCATGAGCTTCGAAGAAGTTCGGCGGTTCGGCAGCCGCGTCGGAAATCGGAATGAGGATGACGGTGGCGAGAGCCACGGCAAGAAGCGAGATCATCTGAACCCCGGTATGACGCCTCAGGAGAAACCGGACTTTCTTACTCTCGATTCTTGGTCGGATTGGGGCTGTGACGGGGCGTGACCGCGTCGGGCAGTCGGGCGGGGATTCTTTCGGCGTGCTATTTCGCGAGCGCTTCCGGTCCCTTCGGGCTGTGCGGATGCCGGTGCGGATGGCGGGGACCGCAAAGTCGGTTTCCGCGTGACGGGGAGGGTGCAGTGGGGCGGCCGAGGGTCCGCCCGATCGTCTTCATGACGTTTCGATGACAGTACGGTGACAGTCGCCCCCCGGTTATCCCCGGTCCCGTCCTAACGGTCCGTTCTGCTTGCGTTTTTGCCGTTTTGCGCCTATGAAGGCGCCATTCCACACGCGGGGTTCGGCTGTCCCACTTCCTTTTCCCAAGGAAAACATAGGGTTAGTCGGTCCGGTGCGGCCTCTTCCAAAGGCCGTTCACTCCCCGCGGAGGTTCAACCGGAAAAAGGAGAATGAGTGTCATGGCACTCCCTGATTTTTCTATGCGTCAGCTGCTGGAGGCCGGTGTCCATTTCGGTCACCAGACCCATCGCTGGAACCCGAAGATGGAGAGCTTCCTCTTCGGCGACCGAAACAACATTCATATCATAGACTTGGCGCAGACCGTTCCGCTGCTGCATCAGGCGCTCGTCGCGGTTCGCGACGCCGTCGCCGGCGGTGGCCGCGTGCTCTTCGTCGGCACCAAGCGTCAGGCCTCCGAGCCGATCGCCGCGGCCGCGCGCCAGTGCGCGCAGTACTACATCAACCACCGCTGGCTCGGTGGCATGCTCACCAACTGGAAGACCATCTCGAACTCGATCCGGCGTCTGCGCCAGCTCGACGAGATGCTGGCCGGTGAAGCTAAGGGCTTGACCAAGAAGGAAGTTCTGAACCTGACCCGTGAGCGCGACAAGCTCGAGCGCGCCATCGGCGGCATCAAGGACATGGGCGGCCTGCCGGACCTGATCTTCGTGATCGACACCAACAAGGAAGAGATCGCGATCCAGGAAGCCCGCAAGCTCGGCATTCCGGTCGTTGCCATTCTCGACTCCAATTCGAACCCCGACGGCATTGCCTTCCCGATTCCCGGCAATGACGACGCCGCTCGCGCGATCAGTCTTTATTGCGATCTGGTTTCCCGTGCCGTCATCGACGGCATTTCGCAGAGCCAGGGCGCGTCGGGCGTCGATATCGGCGCCGAAGCCGAACCGGTGGTCGATGTTCCGGCTACCGCCGAAGCCTGATTAAGGCTTCGAATCCAAATAGATGAGGCCCGGTGTTCAAGCCGGGCCTCGGATCGCCTGAGGTCCCCGGCGCGTGCCGGGCGGGCTAACAGAAAATCGAGGAATTCCGATGGCTGAGATCACCGCAAGCATGGTGAAGGAACTGCGCGACAAGACCGGCGCAGGCATGATGGACTGCAAGTCGGCGCTCAACGAGACGGGCGGCGACATGGAAGCCGCCGTCGACTGGCTGCGCACCAAGGGCCTTGCGAAGGCCGCGAAGAAGGCTGGCCGCGTCGCCGCGGAAGGCCTGATCGGCGTTGTCGCGAGCGGCACCGCGGGTGCTGTCGTCGAGGTCAATTCCGAAACGGACTTCGTTGCGCGCAACGAACAGTTCCAGACGATGGTCTCCGAGATCGCATCGGCCGCACTTGCCGCCGAGGGCGACTTCGACAAGCTCGTGGCCTCCGCCTATCCCGGCTCCTCCAAGTCCGTGAAGGACTATGTGACGGAGATGGTCGGCACGATCGGCGAGAACATGAATGTCCGCCGCGCAGGTCATATTTCGGTGTCGGACGGCGCGGTTGCCGCCTATGTCCACAACCAGGTGGTGCCCGGCCTCGGCAAGATCGGCGTGCTTGTCGGTCTGGAGTCGACCGGCGACAAGACGAAGCTGGCCGAGCTTGGCCGCCAGATCGCGATGCATATCGCGGCGACGAACCCGCTTGCGACGAACCGGGAAGAACTCGACCCCGCCGTCGTGGAGCGTGAACGCGCCGTTCTGATCGCGGAAGCCAAGGAATCCGGCCGTCCGGACAACATCATCGAGAAGATGGTGGAGGGCCGTATCCGCAAGTTCTACGAGGAAGTCGTCCTGCTCTCGCAGGCGTTTGTCATCAACCCCGACGAAACGGTCGAAAAGGCCGTCAAGGCGGCGGAGGCCGATGTCGGCGCGCCGATCACGGTGGTTGGCTTCCTGCGCTTCGCACTCGGCGAGGGCATCGAGAAGGAAGAGTCCGATTTTGCGGCGGAAGTAGCGGCGGCCGCGCGCGGCTGAAGCGAATTGCCTGCTGTGATCTAACGCCCCCTTCGCCAGATGGCGTTGGGGGCGTTATTGTCTTCGGGACTTGCGGGATTCGGGCACGAAGCCTGTCCGCCGGTCCATGTACCCTGACAGGCCGGTCGTCCGGCTCTTTGGAACGGAAAAATGTCCGGAAAACCCCTTTATTCGCGCGTGTTGCTCAAGGTTTCGGGCGAAGCCCTGATGGGATCCGGTCAGTATGGCATCGAGATCGAAACCGTCGACAGGATCGCGAAGGACATCAAGCAGGCGACCGAGGCGGGGGTGCAGGTCTGCCTCGTCATTGGCGGCGGCAACATCTTCCGCGGACTTTCCGGCGCGGCCAAGGGGATGGAGCGCGCGAGCGCCGACTACATGGGCATGCTGGCTACGGTGATGAATGCGCTGGCCATGCAGACGGCGCTTGAGGCGCTCGATGTTCCGACCCGGGTGCAGTCGGCGATTCCGATGATGACGGTCTGCGAACCCTATATCCGCCGCCGTGCCGTCCGCCACATGGAGAAGGGCCGGGTGGTGATCTTTGCCGCCGGGACGGGCAATCCCTTCTTCACGACAGATACCGCCGCCGCGCTGCGGGCCGTTGAAATGGGCTGCGATGCGCTCCTCAAGGGAACACAGGTCGACGGGGTCTATTCCGCGGATCCGCACAAGGTCGCCAATGCCGAGCGCTATGACAGGCTGACCTATATGGATGTGCTTTCGCGTGATCTGAAAGTGATGGACGCCTCGGCAATCGCGCTCGCACGCGAAAACGGAATTCCGATTATCGTCTACTCGATCGATGAAGTGGGCGGGTTCGCGGATGTGCTGACCGGTGCGGGCCGCTGCACCATCATTTCCGACGCCGCCTGAGCGGCCGGAAACGGAAGAAGCCAAGGCAGAAGAAGGACAGGAAATGGCTGACGACAGTTTTGAAATCGACGATACGGAACGCCGGATGCGCGGCGCGCTCCAGTCGCTGAAACAGGAATTTGCCGGTCTGCGGACCGGGCGGGCGACGGCCAGCCTTCTTGAACCCATCGTCGTTGAAGCCTATGGCCAGAGCATGCCAATCAATCAGGTTGGCACCATCGGCGTTCCGGAGCCGCGGATGCTTACGGTTCAGGTGTGGGACAAGGGGATGATTTCCGCGGTCGAGAAGGCGATCCGCAATTCGGGCCTCGGCCTCAATCCCAACGTGGATGGAACCCTGATCCGGCTGCCGATCCCCGAACTCAATCAGGAACGCCGTACCGAGCTTTCCAAGATCGCGTCGAAATATACGGAGCAGGCCCGCATAGCGGTCCGGAATGTGCGGCGGGATGCGATGGACGAATTGAAGCGCCTCGAAAAAGACGCACACATGAGTCAAGACGATCACAAGAACTGGGCGGACAAGGTTCAGAAACTGACCGACAAGGTCATTGCGGAAATCGATGCGGCGCTGGCTCACAAGGAAGCGGAAATCATGCAGGTGTAACCTGCGACCCGCTTCGGAACCGGGTTCAAGATCCGGGGTTAACCATTTGTTTTCAGGGGAAAGCCCGAGGTCATGACGCTTACCTCCGGCCAGAAGATGAGCGAACCTGTACCCGGCAAGATGCCGCGGCACGTCGCGATCATCATGGACGGCAACGGGCGCTGGGCTGCCAAGCGGCATCTGCCGCGTGCCGCCGGCCACCGTCAGGGCGTTGAGGCGGTCCGCGTCATTGTGCGCGCGGCAGGGGATCTCGGTATCGAGTATCTGACGCTTTACGGTTTCAGTTCCGAAAACTGGAAGCGGCCCGTTGAGGAAGTGAACGACCTCATGGGCCTGCTTCGCCTTTTCATTCGCCGGGACCTGGCCGAGCTGCACCAGAACGGGGTCCATGTCCGGGTTATCGGTGACCGGGACCATCTCGACGCGGATATTGTCGCGATGATCGACGAAGCTGAAGTGCTGACCGCTCAGAATGACCGGCTCAAGCTCCAGATCGCGTTCAATTATGGCGGCCAGAACGAGATCGCCTCGGCAGTACGCCGGGTTGCGCGGGAGGTGAAGGCCGGAACGCTTGAGCCGTCCGCGATAACGCCCGACACGATTGCCGGATTTCTGGATACAGCCGGTATTCCGGATCCCGATCTCATCATCCGGACCAGTGGCGAGAAGCGGCTTTCGAACTTCATGATCTGGCAGGGTGCCTATTCGGAGCTCGTGTTCTCGGATGCGCTGTGGCCCGATTTCACTCCCGAGCGCCTGCGCGAGGCCGTGGAGGAGTATCAACGCCGCAGCAGGCGTTTCGGCGGACTCGATGCGTCCGGTCAGAGCGGCAAGGCGTGATTCCATGACAGCACCGTCGAACGACACCGCCGCCGCAGGCCCCGCACGGGCCGGAGGCGATCTCGGTATCCGGGTGGCGTCCGCGCTTGTCCTGGCACCGGTCGTGCTGGCGGCGGTCTGGTTTGGCGGCTGGTTTTTTGCGGCGCTGCTGGCAATCGCGAGTGTGCTGATGGCGCTTGAGCTGTCGGCGCTTCTCTTCGGCGCCGAAAGTCGGCGCAAGGCGGTCCTTCTCGCTGTTACCGCTCTTGCCGCCGTTGCACTCGCCTCAGCCGGGCTCGCCTCGGCGGCGTTGGCGGCGGGTGCCGCCGGGCTCGCCTTTGCGCTCGCGGCACGGAGCTGGACGCGCGAACCGCTGTGGCCGGCCGCGGTCGCTTATCCCTATCTCGTCCTTCCCCTGGTAGCGCTGATCTGGCTCAGAGCCGATGCAAACCTCGGCCTTGCGGTCGTGGTGTGGCTATTGGCGGTGGTGTGGGCAATTGACATTTGCGCCTATTTTGCAGGCAGATTGATCGGTGGCCCGAAACTCGCGCCAAGCATCTCGCCGAAAAAGACCTGGGCGGGACTTCTCGGAGGAATGGCCGGGGCCGTCACGGTGGCTGTGGCGGCGTCGGTCTGGATCGGCAGCGGCTCTGCAGTCATTCTGGCGTTGATCGCAGCGGGCCTCACTATCCTCGAGCAAGCCGGGGATTTTGCCGAATCCGCGCTGAAACGCCGCGCCGGGATCAAGGATTCCGGTACGCTGATTCCGGGACATGGCGGTATTCTCGATCGCGTCGACGGTCTGGTTGCTGTCGCACTCGGCGCAGCAATTCTGGCGCTCGTGAACAATGCGGCACATCCCGCCGCGGGAGTACTGATTTGGCCCTGACCGCTTCGGCAGGTAGCACAACTATCGCGGAACCCAAGCCGGTACACGGCAAGCGCAGCGTCACCATTCTCGGTTCGACGGGCTCCATCGGCTGTTCCACGCTCGATCTGATTTCGCGTGACCGGGAGCGCTTCGATCTTGTTGCCCTGACCGCACACCGGAACGTCCAGGCGCTTGTCGAACAGGCGAGGCAACATCGCCCGCGGGTAGCCGTGATCGCCGATGAGACGCTCTACCGAGCGTTGAAGGAAGGTCTTGCGGGCACCGATATCGAACCGGCTGCCGGAGGGCAAGCTGTCGTCGATGCTGCCAAATTGCCTGCGGAATGGGTGATGGCGGGTATTGTCGGTGCGGCGGGCCTCGCGCCCACGCTGGCGGCGGTTCGCCGGGGAGCCTGCGTCGCTCTCGCCAACAAGGAGTGCCTCGTATCGGCCGGACCGCTGTTTCTCGCCGAGGTCGAAAAATCGGGCGCGACGCTGCTCCCGGTCGATTCCGAACACAATGCCATCTTCCAGGTTCTGGATCGCCGGCGCCTCGATACGGTGGACAAGATCGTGCTGACCGCATCCGGCGGCCCGTTCAGGATGTGGGGCGAAGGGGAAATGGAGGGAGCGACGCCGGCTCAGGCCGTTGCCCATCCCCGCTGGGACATGGGGGCCAAGATTTCGGTCGATTCCGCGACCTTGATGAACAAGGGGCTGGAACTCATAGAGGCGCACTACCTCTTTCCGGTGGGTGAAGAGAAGCTCGATGTCATCGTTCATCCGGAATCCATCGTTCACAGCATGGTTGCCTATGTCGATGGATCGGTATTGGCCCAGCTCGGCTCGCCGGATATGCGCACCCCGATTTCCTATACGCTGGCGTGGCCGGGGCGCATGACGACGCCGTCGGAGAGGCTGAATCTCGCCCAGATTAGCCAATTAACCTTCCAAGAGCCTGATATAAAACGCTTTCCGGCGCTAAAGGTGGCGCGCGAGGCGCTTAGGGCCGGGAGATCTGCGCCGACCGTCCTCAACGCGGCCAATGAAGTTGCCGTGGACGCTTTTCTCAAGGGCCGTATCGGATTTCTGGACATTGTGCGGCTTTCGGAGGCAGTTCTGGACGCTTGCGCGGCCCGAAACGAGCTCCCGGAAGATTTGCACTCGATATACGAAATCGACAGGAACACGCGGATTCTTGCGCAGGAATGGGTGCAAAAGCGTGTTCGCTGACGTAGGCTGAGGGCCGCTGCCGCGTCCGGGAGTCGAGAGATTGCCTGGCCGGCTTCGTGTGGGGGAAACGGCGTTTTCTGCATTCGGCCATGCCGTCTGCGGTGCGCCGCTCTTGAGTGGGACAGCAGCTTGAACGCGATGGATGTGCTAGCGGGAGTTGGCGGTTTCGGAGAATCTCTCTGGAGCTATCTCATCCCCTTTCTGTTTGTGTTGACCGTCGTGGTCTTTTTTCACGAACTGGGTCACTTCTCGGTTGCGAGATGGTTCGGCGTGAAGGTCGACACGTTCTCGATCGGTTTCGGCCGGGAAATTTTCGGCTGGAATGACAAGCATGGCACGCGGTGGAAGCTGAGCTGGGTTCCGCTCGGCGGCTATGTGAAGTTTGCCGGCGACGAGAATGCCGCGAGTGTTCCCGATCGCGAGCGGCTCGAGAACCTTCCCGAAGATCAGAAGGCAGGACTTTTCCATTTCAAGCCGCTGCCGCAGCGCGCGGCTGTCGTTGCCGCCGGTCCCGTCGCCAATTTCATTCTGGCCATCGTCATTTTCGCTGGGGTGTTCACCTTTGTCGGCCGCACAGTAGGCGCGCCGCTTGTCGAGGCCGTGGTGGAGGGAAGTCCTGCGGCGGCGGCCGGGTTTGTACCCGGCGACAGGATTGTTGCGATCGATGGAGAGCGCGTCGAGAGTTTCGAGGAAATTCGCCGCTACGTGACGACAAGCGCTGGCTCCGCGATGACGTTTCTGGTCGAACGCGGGGCTCGCGAAGTTTCGCTGACTGCAGCTCCCGAGATTCAGGAGATCACGGACCGGTTCGGAAATGTTCACCGCATTCCACAACTCGGTATTCAGCAGGGCGGCGGGTCGGAGATCATACGCAGCGATCCCTTGAGTGCGGTCTGGCTCGGGGTCAAGGAGACGGCGTTTATTGTCGAGCGTACGTTCGATTATCTCGGCGGTATCATAACGGGGCGTGAATCGGCCGACCAACTTCGCGGCGTAATCGGCATTGCGCAGACCTCGGGCCAGGTCGCGACATTCGGCTTTGTCGCGCTGTTGACGATGACGGCACTCCTGTCGGTCAGCATCGGGCTGCTCAATCTTTTCCCGGTTCCACTCCTCGATGGCGGGCACCTCCTGTACTATGCGGTCGAGGCCGTTCGTGGCCGCCCGCTTGGGGAGCAGGCGCAGGAATTCGGTTTCAGAATTGGCCTCGCGCTGGTCATGACCTTGATGATATTCGCTACGTGGAATGATCTGGCACGCCTTGAAGTCTTTTCGTTTCTGGGCGGGTTGTTTAGCTAACCGCATTGGGGCCATCAGGGCTTCGGCGGTATTGGAAAGTTCGCGCAATCGGGTTCGCACTTAGGCGCGGTTGTTAGGTTAGGGGACGAGATGGGGCGACTGGCCGATTACATGACCAGAACGGTACGTATCGTGGCGACTTCCGCCATGCTTCTTGTTGTTCCGTTTTTTCTCGCGGCGCTGCCTGGCGGCGGTTCGGCAGGCGCGGCTCATGCCGAAGACCTGTATGTCACTGCGATCGACGTTCAGGGCAATCAGCGCATCGAAGCGGGCACGGTCCGCTCGTACATGCTTCTCAAGCCGGGCATGAAGTACGACCCGCAACTGGCCGATCAGTCGCTCAAGCAACTTTTCGGAACAGGGCTTTTCGCGGACATTTCGATGCATCTCGACGGCACACGTGTCGTTGTGTCGGTCGTTGAAAATCCGATCATCAACCGCGTGGCCTTTGAAGGTAACAGTGCTCTGAAGGAGGAGGACCTTCAAAAGGAAGTCCAGCTGCAGCCTCGCGTCGTCTATACGCGCGCCAAGGTTCAGGGCGACGTCACACGCATGATCGAATTGTACCGGCGGAGTGGACGCTTTTCGGCGACCATCGAGCCAAAGGTCATCCAGCTTCCTCAAAACCGCGTCGATCTTGTCTTCGAGATTACCGAAGGACCGAAGACTAAAATCGCCTCCATCAACTTCATCGGAAACAAGGAATTCAGCGACGGTACGCTGCGTGAAGTGATTTCTACCGGTGAATCCGCCTGGTGGAAGTTTCTGTCCTCGTCCGACAGCTATGACCCGGACCGTCTGACATACGACCGCGAATTGCTGCGCCGGTATTATCTGCAGCGCGGGTACGCGGACTTCCGTGTCGTTTCCGCCGTTGCAGACCTGAGCCGGGATGACTCGGCGTTTCACATTACGTTTACGGTCGATGAAGGTGAGGTTTATGAGTTCGGCAAGATTGCAGTCACGACCGAGCTCGACAAGCTGAACCAGGAAGAACTTGAAGCGCTGCTCCTGCCGCAAACCGGTGAAGTCTACAATGCCGGACTTATCGATCAGACTATCGACGAACTCACTTTTGCTGCCGGCACGAGCGGTTACGCCTTTGCAGAAGTGCGCCCCAGAATTCAGCGCCGCAGCGATGAGCGTGTCATCGATCTGACTTTCCAGATCACGGAAGGGCCGCGGGTCTATGTCGAGCGGATCAACATTACCGGTAACTCACGTACGCTGGACAAGGTAATCCGGCGCGAAATTCGGATGTCGGAAGGTGACGCGTTCAACAAGGTGCTGCTCGACAAGTCCGAGAAGAACATTCGTGGCCTGCAGTATTTTTCGAAGATCGACATCACGCAGAACCCGGGTTCCGCGGAAGACAAGACCGTCATCAATGTCGACGTTCAAGAGCAGTCTACCGGTTCTCTTTCGCTAAGCGCCGGCTTCTCGACGCTCGATAATGCCGTTGCAGGTATCCAGCTGTCGGAACGAAACTTCCTTGGCCGGGGACTGCAGCTCAGCACGAGCCTGTCAATCTCCAAGCGCCGCCAGCTTATCGAGTTCCATTATACGGATCCCTATTTCCTCGACCGCGACCTCGTGGGTGGTATCGATCTGTTCGGGAGCGAGACGGATTACCAGAACGAGTCGTCGTTCAACTCCCGCTCACAGGGCTTCGGCCTGCGCTTCGGTTTTCCTCTTTCCGAGAAGAGCCGCATTCTGTTGCGCTATCAATTCCGTTTCGATGAGATATTCGACGTTCGTTATCCGGCTTGTGGCACGGTAGCTCCTGGCGTGGCTTGCGTATCACCGGTGATTGCAGCAGCTGAGGGCACGGAATATCGTTCCATCGTTGGATACGACTACTATTACGACAATCGCAACGATCCCGTGGATCCAACGGAAGGTTGGGACTTCCTGTTCAGCCAGAATCTCGCCGGTCTCGGGGGGACGGTCCGTTATCTGTCGAACGAGGTGCTGGCACGCTATTACTATCCTCTGACGGACGACTTCCTTACAAGTTGGAGGATTGACGGCGGCTACGTTCAGGGGTTGGGCAAAGATGTTCCGCTGAGCGATCACTTCTTCAAAGGCGGCAATTCCATCCGTGGCTTTGCGCGCGGCGGTGTCGGTCCTCGAGACGTTGCGTCTCCCAACCAGGATGCTGTAGGTGCTCTGGCTTATATCTTCGGCACGGCTGAACTGAGTTTCCCCAACGGGTTGCCTGAGGCACTTGGTGTGAAGACTTCGGTTTTTGCCGACGGTGGCTATATCGGATTGTCCGACTATGACAGGGCGCTCTATCCAGGCATCGTCGACGATTTCGCGCCTCGTGCGTCCGTCGGCCTCAGCGTTTACTGGCAGTCGCCATTTGGACCTATCAGGCTGGATTTCGCACAAGTGCTTCTGGAGGAGCCCTACGACGAGAAGGAAGCGTTCCGCTTCAGCGCAGGAACGTCGTTTTAAAGAGCATGACGTTAAATGCTCGAAACAGAGATTTGAGAGGGACGCGAGGAGATGATGTTCAAGTTGAGTGTTAGGCGTTTTTTTGCGGCTGCATCTGTCGCGCTTCTGGCGATGTGGCCATTGTCTTCGGTTCCCGCTGCTGCAGCGGGTCCGGCGGTTATCTTCATTGTCGATACCAATGCGGTATTCGCGCAGTCGAAGGTGGGCCAGAACATACGTAGTCAGTTCGAAGACCAGATGAAGAAACTGGCTGCGGAAGGCAAGAAGACGGGTGAGGGCCTGCAGGCCGACGCGAAGAAGTTGTCCGACGAGAGGGCCTTGCTCTCGCAGGAAGATCTGCAGAAGAAAGTTGCGGGTCTTCAAAAGCGTGAAGCTGAATTCCAGCAATCGTTCCAGACGAAGCGTCAGGCGCTGCAGCTTGGCGTTCAGCGAGCGGAAGCGAAGGTTGAGGCTGCTCTCGGGCCCATATTCGCCGAGATATTGCGGGAACGCGGCGGAACGGTGCTGTTCGACCAATCCGTGGTTCTGGCCGGTGGCGCAGATCTCGACATTTCTGCGGAAGTGCTGAAGAGGTTGAATGAGCGACTGACGACCGTTGAGGTAAAGCCGGTTACGCCGGAAGAGTTGCGGGCCGCGCAGCAAACGGAAGCTGAGTGAGGGTAGTAATCGGCGAAGGGTATCTCGCGGATTCTCAGATGCGACTATGGCGGACACGCGTTTCTTCAGGTCCAAAGGCTCCATGCCGCTCGGCGATATTGCCGAACGGATAGGAGTTGATATTGCCCAGCAGAGTGATGTCAGCCGGCGGATGAGCGGTGTCGCGTCCCTCGACCTTGCCGGTCCTGACGAGGTGAGCTTTCTCGACAACCCCAAATACGTGGATGCATTCACGAAAACGAAAGCCGGGGCGTGCATCGTCCATCCCAGATTTGCGGATCGCGCTCCAACGGGTACGACGCTGTTGTTGTCCGAACAGCCCTATCGAGCGTATTCGCTTGTCGCGCAGTTATTCTATCCGGAGGAGGCGACGGGAACGGATACGTTCGGCGCTCCGGGCATCGTAAGTGAACGAGCGGCGGTGCACCCGTCGGCCAAGCTCGGCGAAAATGTAACGATTGAACCAGGAGCGAGTGTCGGTGCGGGAGCGGAAATTGGCCGCAACACGATAATCGGTACGAACACGAGCATCGGCAAGGAATGTACGGTCGGCAAGGATTGTTTCATCGGGCCGAACGTTACCGTGAGTCACGCGCATATTGGGGATCGCGTGATGTTGCATCCGGGCGTCCGTGTCGGACAGGACGGTTTCGGATTCGCGATGGGTTATCCACATCATGAAAAAGTTCCGCAGCTTGGCCGCGTTATTATTCAGGATGATGTGGAAATAGGGGCCAATACGACGGTCGACCGGGGAGCCGGACCGGATACGGTTATCGGCGAGGGGACGAAGATCGATAACCTTGTGCAGATCGGTCACAATGTCGAGATCGGCAGAGGGTGCATCATTGTTGCGCAAACGGGAATTTCGGGAAGCGCAAAGCTCGGAGACTTTGTCGTTCTTGCTGCTCAGGTTGGCGTGGCGGGACATCTGACCATCAATTCGGGCGCGCAGATCGCAGCACGCGGCGCGGCAGTGCACGACGTGCCCGCCGGGCAGCAATATGGCGGTCTTCCTGCAAAGCCTATTGCCGAATGGCGCCGGGAGGTCGTCGAACTGCGCAGGCTGGGACGGCGTCCGAAGTCTGGCAACAAGCCGAGTGAGCAATGACGTTGGATGATTGTGGAAGGATGAACGTATGAGCGAGGCCGAAGTGCCTGCGAAGCTCGACAGCGCCGATATCAATCGGGTCCTGGAGCTTCTTCCCCATCGCTATCCCATGCTGATGATCGACCGGATCATAGAAATGAAGGGTGATGAGTCGGCTATCGGGATCAAGAACGTCACGAACAACGAGCCGTTTTTTCAGGGGCACTTTCCTGGTCACCCGGTGATGCCCGGAGTGTTGATCGTGGAAGCGATGGCGCAGACGGCCGGTGCGCTTGTCATCAACAGTCTGGGGACGTCAGGAAGCAACCAGTTGGTTTATTTCATGACGGTGGACCGCGCCCGTTTTCGCAAGCCGGTCCTCCCAGGAGACGTCCTGCATGTTCACGTGACGAAACTTCAAAGCCGGGGAACGGTTTGGAAGTATCACGGAGAGGGGCGCGTGGATGGAAAACTGGTAGCTGAGTGCGATCTCGGGGCAATGATCGCAGGTCCGGCGGAGAGATGACGAAGGTTCACCCAACAGCTGTAATCGATGCGCGGGCGCAACTGGCGGCGGATGTCACCGTCGGGCCCTTTTGCGTGGTTGGCCCCGACGTCACTCTCGGTGAGGCAGTGGTGCTTCATTCGCATGTGGTGATCGAGGGCCGGACGGCAATCGGTGCACGTACGCAAATTTTCCCGTTTGCGTCCATAGGACATGCACCACAAGACCTTAAATACAAGGGTGAACCGAGCCGTCTGGAAATAGGTGCGGACAACCTCATCCGCGAACATGTGACCATGAACCCCGGCACGGAGGGCGGCGGCATGGTGACACGTGTCGGCAATCACTGTGCGTTTCTTGCCAGTTCGCATGTCGGTCACGATTCGATCATCGGCGATCACGTGGTTTTCTCGAACAATGTCATGCTTGCCGGGCACTGCGTTATCGGCGACTTCGTTATTTTCGGTGGAGGCGCTGCACTCCACCAGTTTGGGCGGGTTGGAAAGCATGCGTTTATCGGGGGGATGAGCGCGGTTGAAAACGATGTCATTCCCTATGGTCTTGTAATCGGCAACAGAGCGCATCTCATGGGGCTCAATCTGGTCGGATTGAAGCGGCGAGGTTTCTCGCGAGAGAAGATGCAGACGATGCGAGAAGCCTATGGTGTTCTTTTCGGGGAAACGGGCACTCTGCGCGAGAGAGTGACGATGGTTGCGGAGCGTTACGCCGGTCAGGCCGAGGTGATGGAGATCGTCGATTTTATCCAGGCCGAGTCGGACCGTGCCATTTGCATGCCCCGACTTGACCGCGCGGCCTGACATCGGTCGATGGAGACCAAAGCAAAACCTCGAAAACTCGGGATAGCCGCCGGTAGCGGGCCCTTGCCGATAGCCCTGGCGGAGGCGGCGCTCTCATCAGGGCGTGAAATATTCGTCATCGGAATCAAAGGGGCGGCGGGGCCGGAGATCGAGAAGTTTCCGCATGCCTGGGTTCGGCTTGGCGCGATGGGCGAATTCCTGCGTCTCCTCAAGGAGCAACAGTGTGAAGACATCGTCCTGATCGGCGGCGTCAAGCGACCCAATCTTTCTGCCCTTTTCCCGGACAGCACTGGCCGCAAGATCATGCCGCGGGTCGCGAAATGGATGATGCAGGGCGATGACGGGCTTTTGAGAGGTCTGTCGGAATTTTTCGAAAAGGAACATGGTTTCCGCATCGTCGGAGCACATGAGGTCGCAAAAGATCTTCTGGCTCCCGAAGGTGTTTTGACCAGCGTAGTCCCCACAACCTCACATGAAGCGGATATCGACGTTGCCGTACGGGCGGCGTTGACGATCGGTGCGCTCGATATCGGGCAGGGGGCTGTCAGCTGCCGCGGCGTCGTGCTGGCGCTCGAGGCTGTCGAAGGGACCGACCGGATGCTCGAGCGGGTCGCGTCCCTGCCGGAAGATGTGCGCGGTACCACGAGTGCGCGCGACGGTGTGCTGGTCAAGCTTTCGAAACCGGGTCAGGAGCGAAGGGTGGATATGCCGACGATCGGTGTGGACACCGTCGAGAAAGCGGCCGCGGCAGGACTTGCCGGGATCGCGGTGGAAGCGGGGGGCGCCCTCGTCGTCGATGGCGAGGCTGTTGCGAAGGCCGCAAACAGATCTGGTCTTTTCGTCGTGGGACTTGGTCGCTCCCGGATCAAACGAGCGGGCCTATGACGGAGCGGGCGACGGCGCACAAGCATGTGATGCTGGTCGCCGGCGAGACGTCCGGCGATGCACTCGGTGCTGTGCTGATGGACGCCATGACAGAGATCTCGGATCGGCCGCTCGAGTTTTCGGGTGTGGGCGGACCCGAGATGGAGGCGCGAGGGCTTGCGTCAATATTTCCCATGCACGAAATCGCGGTCATGGGCCCGCGGGAGATCATTCCGCGGCTTCCGTTGATCTTTCGCAGGATATGGCAAACGGTCAGGCATGCCGTGGAACAGCGACCGGATATCGTCGTCGTAATCGACAGTCCGGAATTCACTCACATGGTGGCCAAAAGGATCGCGCGCCGCGCGCCAGATATCCCGATTGTCGACTATGTCCTGCCGAGCGTCTGGGCCTGGCGCCTTGGGCGGGCCCGAGCGATGAAAAAGTATATTCGCCGCGTCCTGGCGTTGTTGCCTTTCGAACCCAAGTTTCTCGGTACAGTAGGCGTCGATTGCGTCTATGTCGGACATCCGGCAATTCAACGGATACCGGAAGAGGGATCCGGTGCCCGCTTCCGTGCTGCGCGGGGTATTGGAGCAGATGATCCGGTTCTCCTTGTTTTGCCGGGCAGCCGTCTCAATGAAGTAAAGCACCTCGTCGGAATATTCGGCGACACGGTCAGGCGGCTTTCAAGGGAGATCGATCGGCTGCGTGTCGTCGTCCCGGTCGTCCCTCATGTCCGGCCACTGGTCGAGGCGTCGGTCGAGGGGTGGGGGGTGCCGGTAGAGATCGTCGATGACGAACGGGAAAAGCGCGCGGCCTTCGACGCGGGGACCGCCGCCCTTGCCGCTTCGGGAACCGTTTCGCTGGAACTCGCCCTTGCGCGTGTGCCGATGGTCGTCGCTTATCGTGCCGAAGCGATCGTCGGCTGGTTTGCGCTCAATGTTCTCAAAGTACCGTCTGTTGTGCTCGTGAACCTGATACTCGACCGGCCATCGGTAAGAGAATATCTGCAAGGCCGATGCACGGCAGACGAGCTGGCCGAAGGCCTGCGGCCCTTGATGCATGACAGCGAAGAGCGCAGACGCGTCCTTGGCGATCTCGATGAACTTCGTCTTCGCATGGGTGTCGACGGCGAGGTTCCAGGCCGCCGGGCTGCGCGCGCGGTGCTCGAGTTGCTTTGAACCCCTTCACGCCGGAACAACAAAG
Source organism: uncultured Rhodobiaceae bacterium (assembly GCA_913057645.1). Lineage (GTDB taxonomy): Bacteria > Pseudomonadota > Alphaproteobacteria > Parvibaculales > Parvibaculaceae > Parvibaculum. Next base: position 17,062 of record CAJXOU010000029.1, read on the forward strand.
GCGCTCCGGGGGGAGCGCCTTTGACGGTCGATGTTGCCGGGTTTATTTGCGCTTGCCGATATCGGCGTAGTCGCGACGGGGTGCGCCCGTGTAGAGCTGACGCGGGCGGCCGATGCGCTGGCCCGGGTCCTCGATCATCTCGTTCCACTGTGCGACCCAGCCGACAGTACGGGCGAGTGCGAAGAGAACGGTGAACATGGTGGTAGGAAAACCCATCGCCTTCAGCGTGATGCCCGAATAGAAGTCGATGTTCGGGTAGAGCTTCTTCTCGACGAAATATTCGTCGTTGAGCGCAATCTTCTCGAGTTCGAGTGCGACGTCGAGAAGTGGATCGTCCTTGATGCCCAGCACGTTGAGGACTTCGTGACAGGTCTGCTGCATGACGCGTGCGCGGGGATCGTAGTTCTTGTAGACGCGGTGTCCGAAGCCCATCAGGCGGAAAGGATCATTCTTGTCCTTCGCACGCTTGATGAATTCCGGAATGCGATCCACCGTCCTGATCTCTTGCAGCATGTTGAGAGCCGCTTCGTTCGCGCCGCCATGCGCCGGACCCCAGAGGCAGGCGATGCCCGCCGCGATACAGGCGAATGGATTGGCGCCCGAGGAGCCCGCGAGGCGCACGGTCGATGTCGACGCGTTCTGCTCATGATCCGCGTGAAGGATGAAGATGCGGTCCATGGCGCGGGCGAGGATCGGATCGACCTTGTACTGTTCGGCCGGAACCGAGAAGCACATATGCAGGAAGTTCTCGGCGTAGTCGAGATCGTTGCGCGGATAGACGATGGGCTGTCCGACCGAATACTTGTAGGCCATCGAGGCGATCGTCGGCATCTTCGCGATCAGGCGGCGGCTCGCGATCATCCGTTGCATCGGATCGTTGATGTCGGTGGAGTCGTGATAGAAGGCCGAAAGGGCTCCGACCATGCCGCACATGATGGCCATCGGGTGGGCGTCGCGGCGGAATCCGCGCAGGAAGAAGTTCATCTGCTCATGCACCATGGTGTGCATGGTGATGGCGCGCTCGAATTCACGGTATTCTTCGGAGGTCGGAAGATCGCCGTTGAGCAGCAGGTAGCAGGTTTCGATGAAGTTGCCGTTCTCGGCAAGCTGGTCGATGGGGTAGCCCCGATAGAGCAATACGCCTTCTTCACCATCGATGTAGGTGATATCGGATTCGCAGCTTGCCGTGGAGGTGAAGCCTGGATCATAGGTGAAGTGGCCGCTCTGACCGTAGAGCGCGGAAATATCGATGACGCTCGGGCCGAGAGAACCCTCATAGACCGGCAATTCGTAGGACGTGCCACCTACCGAAAGCGTCGCTTGCGATTTCGCACCGGCTTTGGTTCCGAATTCTGTCATGCCTGCCTACCTGTCCTGTTTGGCCGGCCGGAGTGCCGCAGAGGAGCGGCAAAGCCGGGCAGTTTGTTGAACGTCATTGTGTCGTGCCGTGCGGCGCGTGCGAAGTCGCGGGTTCATGCGGCCTGGTCCTTTATCCGTCCAAGCGCTTCCTCTCGGCCGAGAGTGGCGAGGACGTCGAAAATCGGAGGCGATACGGTGCTTCCGGTGACGGCGGCACGAAGAGGTTGCGCGACCTTGCCAAGCTTCAGGTTCTCTTCCTCGGCAAAGGAGCGGATCGTTTCCTCGATTGCTGAAAGCGCCCAGTCGTTGTGGGCTTCGAGTCGAGAGGCAAGCCGGGCGAGTAGTGCCCGTGCCTCCGGGTTGAGCAACTGGGTTGCCTTGTCGTCGAAGGACAGCGGCCGCCGGGCGAGCAGGAAAGCGGCACCCTGACCGAGTTCGACCAGCGTCTTCGCGCGTTCCTTCAAGCCGGGCATCAACCCGATCAGCTTGTTGCGGAAAACGTCGTCCGTCTTCCAGCCGTTCAGGCGCGTCATAAGGGCAATGGTATCGTCGGCGAGACGTTCGTCATCCGCCTCCCGGATATAGTGGCCGTTGAGGCTCTCGAGTTTTGCGAAGTCGAACCGGGCAGGTGAGCGGCCGATGCTTTCGAGGTTGAACCACTCGATGGCCTGTTCGGTCGAGAATATCTCGTCATCGCCGTGGGCCCAACCGAGCCGCACCAGGTAATTACGCATGGCTTCCGGGAGGTAGCCGAGATCGCGATATGCCTCGGCACCGAGAGCGCCGTGACGCTTCGACAGCTTGGCGCCGTCCGGCCCATGAATAAGCGGCACATGGGCGAAATCAGGCGTCTCCCAGCCCAGAGCGTCGTAGATCTGGCTCTGCCGCCCTGCGTTGGTCAGATGATCGTCGCCGCGAACGATGTGGGTAATGCCCATGTCGTGATCGTCGACAACGACGGAAAGGTTGTAGGTCGGTGTTCCGTCGCTTCGCAGGATGATGAGGTCGTCGAGCTGTTCGTTCGGAAAGCGGACATCGCCCATCACGTGGTCGCGAACGATGGTTTCGCCCTCGTTCGGCGAGCGGAAACGGACGACCGGCTTGACGCCTTCCGGGGCTTCCGACGGATCGCGGTCCCGCCAGCGGCCGTCGTAGCGGATGGGACGGCCCTCGGCGCGCGCTTTTTCACGCATCTCCTCGAGCTCTTCCTGGCTCGCATAGCAACGATAGGCCTTGCCTTCGCGAAGCAGTTGCTCGGCAACCTCCGTGTGCCGGGCCATTCGGGAAAACTGAAAGACGGGGTCTTCGTCCCACTCGAGTCCGAGCCAGCGTAATCCCTCGAAAATGGCCTCGATGGCCGGCTCGGTCGAGCGGGCCCGGTCGGTGTCCTCGATACGAAGCAGGAAGCGGCCGCCGTGATGGCGGGCGAACAACCAGTTGAACAAGGCCGTCCGAGCGCCGCCGATATGCAGATAGCCGGTGGGCGACGGGGCAAAGCGGGTAACAACTGTCTTCGGTTCGGTCATGGTCTCCTGCGATCCCGGCCTCGCAACCGCGCGGGTAGGCAACACGAATAAATGTTGGCAAGCTTTGACCCGGTTTATGGGCACGTAGCCTAGGGTCCGCTGCGGGGCAGGGGGATTTCTAGCACATTGCGGCGACGCAGCGTAAGCCCGAAATGAGTGTCGGCCGAAGCAAGAAAACCCCTTTGTTATAAGCGTGTTAGGCGGCGGTTCTGCGGTTCCGCCAGTGCAAATCACGGATGACGAGGCAGCAGGTGGCGGGGGCGGCGGACGACGGGAGAAAGTACCGGCCTGGAGGCGTCACCGGCATGCAGCCGTTCTCGCTTCTGGCCGAGCTTGGCCGGTGTTTTGCGGCCGACAGCGACCGCTATTTCCTGTGGGTGCCGGTCTTTCTTGCTATTGGCGTTGCCTGTTATTTCGCTCTGAGCGTTGAGCCACCCTTCTGGCTGGCCATGTTTCTGCCGGTTGTGGCGGGAGGGCTGCTCTGGGGCGTTCGGCTGAGACCCTTGGCAGCGCTATGTTCGGCCGCCCTCTTTTCGGCTGCGCTCGGGTTTGCGGCGGCGATCGTCAGGGCGGATCGGGTGGCCGCGCCGGTTCTTGAAAAGCCGATGTCGGGAACCCTCGTCGCGGAGGTGATTTCGGCGGAACGCACGGAGAAGGGCGCTCTCTCCGCCGTTCTGGCACCGATCTCCTTTGCGGGGCTGGCGGACAGCGAGAGGCCGGAAAAAGTCAGGTTGAACATCCGTATCCGGGATGCGGCGCTTCGTCCCGGCGCGACGGTGGAATTGCGGGCACGGCTGATGCCGCCGCCGGAGCCGGTTCTGCCGCGCGGCTTCGACTTTGCCCGGCAGGCGTGGTTCGAGGGGCTTGGTGCTGTCGGTTTCGCCTATACCGCCCCCGAGGAACGGGCGCCGCCTTCCGGCGCTGCCGCGGCACTCACAACATTGCGCATGAAAATCGGCGAGCGGATACGAGGTGTCGTGGGCGGGACAAGCGGCGCGGTTGCGGCGGCACTCATCAATGGCGAGCGGGCGAGCATTCCGGATGAGGTATCCGAAGATCTGCGCGCGGCGGGCATCTATCACGTGCTGTCGATCTCCGGTCTCCACATGGTGTTGTTCGCCGGATCGCTCTTCTGGACGGTGCGGGCCGCTCTCGCGCTGATACCAGGATTGGCGCTTCGCTATCCGATCAAGAAGTGGGCGGCCTTCATCGCCATTCTCGGGGCGACTTTCTACCTGACGATTTCAGGCGCCGCGATTGCGACGCAACGCGCCTGGATCATGATCACGTTGATGTTCGTCGCCATTCTTCTCGACAGACCCGCCCTCAGCATGCGGAACGTCGCGCTGGCGGCAATCGTCATACTTCTGTGGCGGCCGGAAAGCCTTGTCGGCGCGAGCTTCCAGATGTCGTTCGCCGCCGTTGTGGCGCTGATCGCCTTCTACGAAACTGAGTTCGCGCGCCGCTGGACGATGGATGCAGGCCGCGGCGGTATTTCCTCGCTGCCGCGCACGGTCCTCGTCTATGTTCTCGGTATCGCGCTGACGAGTATTGTCGCGGGAGCTGCGACAGGCGCCATTGCGGGGTTTCATTTCAATCGCGTCGCCCTTTACGGGCTTGCGGGCAACATGGCCGCAATGCCCATTGTCGGTTTTGTGGTCATGCCGATGGCTCTTCTCGCGTTGCTGCTGATGCCGTTTGGTCTCGACGGGCCTGCTCTCTGGGCGATGGGAAAAGGCGTCGAGGCGATGCTCGCGATTGCTCACGAAGTCGCGGGCTGGGGTGGTGCGGACCGGCTGATCCCCGAAGCATCTCTTTCTGCACTGCTGCTGGTGGTGTTCGGCGCGCTCTGGCTCTGCCTGTGGCGGGAAAGATGGCGTTTCGCCGGACTTGTACCGATCGTGCTCGGCTTCGCGATGTGGAACGACGTATCCCGGCCCGATGTTCTGGTCGACAGAGATGCGGCACTGTTTGCCGTCAGGGATGGAGGCGGCGAACTCGCCTTGACGGCATCGCGGCCGTCCTACACGGCGGCACAATGGCTACGCCATGATGCAGACGCGCGACAGCCGGGGGAGGCTGCGCGGTCCGAGCATATGAATTGCGATCCGGGAGGGTGCGTTTATCGTGAGCCGGGTAGACCTGTCATTGCCTTTCCCGTGTCGCTTGGCGCTGTCGCTGATGATTGCAGCCGTGCAGACATCATGATCGCGAAGATTCCCGTGCCTTATCGCGTTCGCAAGGATTGCGGCGCAGCACTCTTTCTCGATTATTTTTTCTTCTGGAGGAACGGGGCGACAACGCTGCATTTCGACGACGACGACATAAGGATCGTTACCGCGCGCCAGGTTCGCGGCGATCGGCCGTGGGTGCAGCGGACGCGCAAGGATCAGTAGCGGCGCAGGAGACCGACGAGCTTGCCCTGAACCTTGACGCGGTCCGGGCCGAAGATGCGTGTCTCGTAAGCGGGATTGGCTGCTTCCAGCGCGATGGAATCGCCCTTCTTGCGGAGACGCTTCAACGTTGCCTCATAGCCGTCGACGAGGGCCACAACGATGTCGCCGCTGGTCGCCGTGTCGCAGCGCTGGATCAGCACCGTGTCGCCGTCGAGGATGCCGGCCTCGATCATCGAGTCGCCCTTTACTTCGAGCGCATAATGCTCGCCCGAACCGAGCAGGTTCAGCGGCACACTGACCTGATGGCTTTCTTCCTGGAGTGCTTCGATGGGGGTGCCCGCGGCAATGCGGCCCATGACGGAAAGGGTCATCGTGTCGCCTGTTTCGCGTACCGGCATGAGGTCGCGGCTTGCGGGCTTCGACTGAGCGCCACCTTCGATGACGCTTGGCGAGAAGCCCTTGCCGCGCGCCATGGCGAGGCTCGGCGAGGCGGCTTCGGGGAGCTTGAGGATTTCGAGAGCACGCGCCCGGTGGGGCAGGCGGCGGATGAAGCCGCGCTCTTCGAGGGCCGTGATCAGGCGATGGATACCGGACTTGGAGCGGAGGTCGAGCGCCTCCTTCATTTCATCGAAACTGGGAGAAACGCCGCCTTCCTTGATCCGCTCATGAATGAACATCAGCAGTTCGTGTTGCTTGCGTGTCAGCATCGGCTCCAGCCCCTCCAGTCGTCCGCAGGGCCCAGAATGGCCCCTCAGAACAAAACAAAAACGCTTTTGTCCGTTCTAGTTTGGTTCTCCTGAATCTGTCAAGCGCAATTGTGGATAAGTCACGCGCGAAGCGGCAAAACCGTAACGATTTCACCGGCTTTGGCAGGAGGGGCATGCGGCGGGCGGATGACGAGACAGCCGGCGCGAGAGAGGACGGACAGCATGGAACTGTCCTGAATTTCCGCCGGAGTGGCGACCGGAAGCTCGTCCGGAATGTGATCGAATCCCGCCCGCATGTAGTCCTCCCGGGGGCCGTTGGCAGGCAGGGCGGTACCGAGACGGGCCAGCGTCGTGTGGAGGGCGCTGTCGCCGCCCTGAAGCCTGGAAATGGCCGCCTTCAGGAACAAGGCGGCGCAGACGAGGGCGGAGACGGGATTGCCGGGCAGGCCGAGCAGGGGCAGTTTGCCCAGCCAGCCATACATCAGCGGCTTGCCGGGACGCATGGCGATCTTCCAGAAGTCGACGTCAAGACCGAGCGGTGCAAGCGCCTCGCGGACAAGGTCGTGTTCGCCAACGGACGCGCCGCCCAGCGTCACCAGCATGTCCGCCTCGCGCGCGCTGTCTGCTGCCTTGCGGATCGCCTCGAGATCATCGGGCACGATGCCGAGATCGAGGGGGATGCCGCCTGCTTCGAGGATGAGGGCAGCGAGGCCGTCGTTGTTTGCAGAGACGATCTGGTTGGGGCCGGGTTCGGTACCCGGAGCGACAAGTTCGTCGCCGGTCGAGAAGAAGGCGATGACCGGACGTTTGTGAACGCTGAGTGTCGAGAGGTTCATCGCGGCGGCGAAGGCGATGTCCGCGGGAGAGAGCTTGCGGCCGGGTGGCATGCCCGCATCGCCTGTGCGGAAGTCGAGACCGCAGGTGCGCACGTGCTGGCCTTTCCGTGCTGCTTCAGCAACGGTGACGGTATCTCCGTCGCGTGTCGTGTCTTCCTGAATGATGATCGTGTCGGCGCCGCGGGGAAGTGGGGCGCCGGTGAAGATGCGGATCGCTTCACCGGATTTGAGTTCATCTGCGTAGGAACCTCCGGCGGGAGCCTCACCGACGACTTTCAGGCTAACGGGAACGGAGGTGACGTCCGCAGCCTTCACAGCGTATCCATCCATCGCGGAAAGATCGGCGGGCGGCTGCGTGCGTCGCGCTATCGCTTCTTCGGCCAGCACACGGCCGAAAGCTGTCGACAGCGGAACGGTTTCCGCAGGCGTCGTGTGGAGCGAGGCCAGAATGCGTGCGCGGGCATCCTCGACCGGAAGGAGAGGTTGTGCCATCGGCTAGTTCGCCTCGTAGTCGCCCGATTTGCCGCCGGACTTTCTCGTGAGCCTGATATCACCGATCGTCATGCCGCGATCCACGGCTTTCGCCATGTCGTAGAGCGTGAGGCAGGCGACGCTGACGGCGGTGAGCGCTTCCATCTCGACACCTGTCTGGCCCGATACTTTCACGGTTGCCTCGACATCGACGGCATTCGCCTTTCTGTCGGGGCGGAGTTCAAGTTCCACTTTCGAGATGGCGAGAGGATGGCACAGGGGAATCAAATCGGATGTTTTCTTTGCCGCCATGATGCCGGCGAGCCGCGCCACTTCGAGGGCGTTTCCCTTTTTCAGGCCGTCATCGAGGATGAGCTTCAGCGTTGCCGCTTTCATCGTGATGCGACCCTCCGCCGTTGCGCTGCGCGAGGTGACGGGCTTCTCAGACACGTCGACCATGCGGGCCGCGCCCTTGTCGTCGAGATGTGTCAGTTTTTTCTTCGTTGCCAAGCCCGTGTTTCCTTATCGTGGGCCGCTTTTCTCGAGCATGCCGCACGGAGCGGCGGCAGGTCCAGCCGTCAGGCGGCAGCGGCATGAATCGCCTTGAGGCTGGCAAAGAGCTTCGCCGCGCCGTCAAGCGGGAGGCAGCTCGGGCCGTCGCATTTTGCCTTGTCGGGTTCCGGGTGGAATTCGAGGAAGACACCGTTTGCACCTGCCGCGACGGATGCTTTCGCGATGACGGGCACGCCCGAGCGGCGGCCGCCGGTGGACGCCCCCGAGGTGCGCGGATCGGCGCCGGGTAGCTGCACGGCATGTGTCGCGTCGATGGTGACGGGCGCGCCGAGTTTCTTCATTTCGTCGAAGGCGAGCATGTCGACGATGAGGTTGTTGTAGCCGAACGAAGCCCCGCGTTCGCAGAGGATGGTCATGTCGGGTGCGGCTGCTTCCGCGATCTTGGAGAGGATGTTGCGGCAGTCCCATGGCGCCAGGAACTGGCCCTTCTTCACGTGCAGCAAGCCGCCAGCCTTTTGAGTTGCACGCGCCGTGGCGACGACAAGATCCGTCTGGCGGCAAAGGAAGGCGGGTATCTGCACGAGGTCGGCGACTTCGGCAATGGCTTCAGACTGTGCTTCCTCGTGAATATCGGTGCAGATCGGAACACCGAATTTTTCCTTCACTTCCGCGAGCATGGCGAGGCCTGTCTTGAGGCCCGGACCGCGATAGCTCTTGATGGAGGAGCGGTTCGCCTTGTCGAAGCTTGCCTTGAAGACGAAGGGTAAGGAGAGAGCGTCAAGCGCGGACTTCAGATGCCGTGCGGTTTCGAGCGCGAGATCACGATCCTCCAGCACGTTGAGGCCGGCGATGCAGAACAACGGCTCGCCGTCGCCGATTGCCATGTTCCATTTCGGAAGCTTGAGGACGGTCATGATCTCGCGTCTCTTTCGTTCGTTGTTGGCCGTAAGGGATGATCAGAGCTCTCGCCGCATGAAGCAACGGCGTTCGAGAGGCAGTCCGAGGTCTTCCTCGTGATAATGCGCAAGAAGGAGGGCCGGCGTCCACTCGTGGCGCTCGAGTTCCCGGAATCCGCACGATAGATAGAACGGGCCGTTCCAGGGCAGGTCGCGGAAGGTCGAGAGCGTCACGGCTTCGAATCCCTCGTCTTTCGACCAGCCACAGACGGCTTCGACGAGCTTGCGGCCGAGTCCCTTCTTGCCATGTACGGGGTGTACGGACAATTCGAAGATGTGCATGTGCCGGTCAAAGGGCGCGGAAAGAATGAAGCCGATGGGCGCGCCGTCGGCTGTGGCGACGAAGACGGCGCCTGCGCGTGCGGCGGCTTCCACGAACTCCGTATCGGTGGGTTCATGGGAGGCGATTTCGGCAAGGCCGGCATCGATGAAGAGGCTGCCGGCGGCCTTTTCGATGGCGCCGAAGCGGGCGAAGTCCTGTGGCTCTGAAAGACGAATTTCGTAGGTCATCGGGGATATCCTGCGGCCACTGTCACACGAATGTCATTCAAACGTCACATATCGCATGGCGGCCCTGAAGCGGGGATAAAACGGGGACGCTCTCCGGGCTCGAAAAATATTTAATCCCCGGTTTGCGGCCCGAACGAACCGTATGCAGGTTCGTATCAGGCGGGACCCGTCAGCAACGCGCGCGTTGCCGCCTCCACATCGTCCTGCCGCATCAGGCTTTCACCCACGAGAAAAGTCCGTACACCAACTTTCGAGAGCCGCGTGAGGTCGGCGGGCGTGAAGATTCCACTTTCGCCGACGATGAGGCGGTCCTTCGGGACATTCGGAGCGAGTCGCTCCGTCGTCTCAAGGGTCGTCTCGAAGGTCTTGAGGTTGCGATTGTTGATGCCGAGCAACGGGCTCTTCAGAGTGAGGGCGCGGTCGAGCTCTTCCTCGTCATGGACTTCGACCAGCACATCCATTTTCCAGCCGAAGGCGGCTTCCTCGATCTCGCGGGCCTGCGTGTCCGATACGGCGGCCATGATGATGAGGATGGCGTCGGCGCCCATCGCGCGGGCTTCGGCGACCTGGTAGGTGTCGTACATGAAGTCCTTGCGGATGACCGGAAGCGCCGTTGCGGCGCGGGCCGAGGCGAGATAGTCCGGCGCGCCCTGGAAGGAGGGCGTGTCGGTGAGGACGGAGAGGCACGCCGCACCGCCGGCCTCGTAAGCGCGGGCGAGGGCGGGCGGATCGAAATCCGCGCGGATGAGGCCCTTGGAGGGGCTCGCCTTCTTGATCTCGGCGATGAGCGCCCAGGCGCCCGTATCGACGCGGGCGCGGAGGGCTGAGTGGAAGCCGCGAACGGGCGAGGCGGCGTGCGCGGCTTCTTCCACGGAGGCGAGCGGGTGCGCGCGCTTGGCGGCGGCGATCTCGTTGAGCTTGTAGGCGCCAATCCTTTCGAGAATGTCAGCCATGGCTTTTTCCGTTCGACACGGCGACGAGTTTTGCGAGCGCCGCTTTCGCCGCGCCGCTGTCGATCGCCCTGGCGGCGATGGCGGCGCCTTCCGTCATGGAGGCGGCCTTGCCCGAGACGATGAGTGCGGCGGCGGCGTTCAGCAGCACGATATCGCGATAGGCGCTCGCTTCGCCATCGAAGAGACGATGGATCGCGGCGGCGTTCTCCTTCGGGTCGCCGCCTTTCAGGTCCGCGATGGACGCGCGCTTCAGACCTGCTTCTTCGGGCGTCACCTCGAAAACGCGGATCTTGCCGTCCTTGAGTTCCGCGACGGTGCTCGGACCCGTGGTCGTGATCTCGTCCATGCCGTCCGAGCCGTGAACGACCCAGGCGCTGTCGGAACCCAGGTTGCGAAGCGCCTCCGCGAAGGGCTCGACCCACTCGGATGCGAAGACGCCGAGCAGTTGCCGTTTCACGAGGGCGGGGTTCGAGAGCGGACCCAGCATGTTGAAGATCGTCTTGATGCCGAGATCGGCGCGCACGGGGGCGACATGTTTCATCGCCGAATGATGCGCCTGAGCGAACATGAAGCCGATGCCCGCCTCGGAAATGCATTTCGAGATGGTGGCGGGGTCGATGTCGAGATTGACGCCGAGTTCCTGCAGCGCGTCGGCTGTCCCTGAAAGCGAGGAGGCCTTGCGGTTGCCGTGCTTGGCAACGGGAACGCCCGCGGCCGCAACCACGATGGCGGTCGCGGTCGAGATGTTCCAGGTGCCGACGCCGTCGCCGCCGGTGCCGACGATGTCGATGGCGTCAGCGGGCGCGGAGACCTTCAACGCGCGCTCGCGCATGACGGTTGCGCCTGCCGTGATTTCCTCGACGGTTTCGCCGCGCACGCGCAGGCCCATCAGGAAAGCCGCGATCTGGGCGGGGGTCGCCTCGCCGGACATGACGGTTTCGAAGGCCGTGCGGGCCGTGGCGGCGTCGAGCGACCGGCCCTCGGCGAGCCGCGCGATGATGGATTTGAAGTCGGTCATGCCCCCAGCGAACTCCTCACGCCATTTCCCTGACGTTCATGCCTGCAAGCTGCAGGAAGTTGCGCAGGATGTCATGCCCGTGCTCGGAGGCAATGCTTTCCGGGTGGAACTGGACGCCGTGGATCGGCAGCTCCTTGTGCTGCATGCCCATGACGATGCCGTCCGTGGTCCATGCCGTGATTTCGAGGCAGTCCGGCAGGGTCTCGCGCTCGACGATGAGGGAGTGGTAGCGCGTCGCCTCGATGGGGCTCGGCAGGTTCTGGAAGATGCCTGTGCCGCCGTGGTGGATCGCGCTCATCTTGCCGTGCATCAGCGTGGACGCGCGGACGACTCGGCCGCCGAAGGCCTGGCCGATGGCCTGATGGCCGAGGCAGACGCCGAGGAGCGGGATGCGGTGGGCGGCGGCGGCCTGGATGAGATCGAGGCAGATGCCGGCCTTGTCGGGGTCGCAGGGGCCGGGCGAGAGGACGATGGCCCGGGGCCTCGTCGCCAGCGCCTCGTTGACCGTGATCTTGTCGTTCCGGTGGACGGCTGCTTCCGCGCCCAGTTCACCCAGGAAATGGACGAGGTTGTAGGTAAAACTGTCGTAGTTATCGATGAGCAGCAGCATGGCCGAAACCCTTGAAGGGCGGCCGCCGGAGAGCTGCCGCGTGGCTCCTATATAGGCTTCGGGCCCCTGCGGGGGCAAGGCTCCGGAGCACCTTTGTCAATCAATTCAAAGGGATCGTAAGCGGACCGGAAGATATAGGGTATGGTTACCGGTGTGACTGGACGGTAAGGAAAGACGGATTCGTTAACGTTGCGGGAACCACGCCGCGGCGAAGCTCTAGGGACCGTCCACGAAGGAGCCTTGCGATGACGAATCGACCGATCATCAGCGCCGCGATCCTGGTCCTTGCCTTTCAGGCCTTGCCGGCTTCGGCCTCCGACTATGAATATTCCAGCTCCTACCAGCGCAATCTCGCGCAGATCAAGGTCACCGAAGAACTGCATGACACGGTGAACGGCGCGGGCTTCGGCATTGCCGTTTTCGACTCGCTGGCCGACTACACGCATGTCGACCTTCAGGGCAAGACGAGCGCCTATGCGCCTTATGCAGGTTCCTACCGGTATTTCGATTTTCACGGCACGCATGTCTCCGGCATCGCCGGCGCGCTCGAAAACGACATCGGCGTGGTGGGCGTTGCACCGGGTGCGGCGATCCACAACTATGCCGTTTTCGACGACAATGGCTGGGTGGCCTACGATCTCGGCCGGCGTGCGCTCGACGCGGTCCGCACACAGAACAGTCTCGGTGCGAATATCGTTTCCGTGAACATGAGCTATGGGCCGTCAACCAAGGGCGACGCGTTCATAGACGGCGAACTCGAGCTCTTCGACGGTTACACCGACGACTTCGTGATCGTGCGGGCGGCGGGCAATGACGGGCGCAAGCTGCGTTACGAGCCGTATTCGGGAACGGCCAGCACCGAGCTTGCCAATCTGCTGATCGTCGGCAGTGTGGACAGCAACAACCGTTTGTCGAAATTTTCCAACAGGCCGGGCGGGGTTTGCATCTCACTCAGGGCGCGCTGCGCTTCGAGCGAGAGGATGTACAATTTCTTCGTCGTTGCGCCGGGTTCGAACATTCTTTCCGATTATCCGGGACAGTCGCTTGCGACGGCTTCCGGCACGTCGATGGCGGCGCCGCATGTTGCGGGCGTCGTCGCGCTTGTCGCCCACGACGCGGCGCAGAAGAACACCCTCCTTACGCCGACGCAGATCGCATCCATCATCAAGGAATCGGCGACCGATCTCGGACGCCGCGGCGTCGACGCCGTCTACGGCTGGGGCCTCGTCAATGCCGAGGCAGCGCTGGCGCCGGCAGGCGAGGTTTCAATCGAAACGGCGCCCACCGTCGGTGTTACCAAGCCCGTGGCCAAGCAGCCCAAGGCGAAGAAGTCCAAGCGGAAAAAGAAGGCAGGGCGGGGCCGCGCGGGCGGACGGCGCGCCTTTTCCCAGAGCACGATCGGTACAGGCGATCTACTCTCCGGCATGGTGGTATTCGACGATTACGGCCGTCCCTTCGAAGCGAATACGGCGGCGCTTGTCGGCACCAGCAACTCCTCCGTGTTGTCGGAGCGCGGGCTCGCGGTTCTGGGTCTGGTGTCGCGGCAGGGCACAGTGGATGTCGATACGGGCGAACATGCGTTCCTTGCCTGGAACACGACCGGCCTCGACGGCAAGGCGACTTCCGCGCTGAGGATGGTTGCCGAAGACTATGAACTCAATATCGGCCTGGGTGCGCCGGAGCTCTTCCTGATGGAAGTGCCGTCCGCGAACCGGGCGGCGGCGCCGCAGCGCTTCTCGCGGATCATGTTCTCCTCGCTTGGCGAGGCGAGCGAGCTGTTCGGCGAAGCGATTTCTGTCGGCTTCAACACCAAATTGTCCGACCGGCTGACCGGCCATGTGTTCAGCCTGACGGAGACCGGGTGGATGGACGACGGCGAGGAGCAAGGGCTTCTCGAGGCGGAGCCCGAAACCGAGGGCGATGCCGACTTCGCGGCGGCGGGTCTTTCCTACCGGGTGGCCGAGGGCTGGTCCGTCGGCGGCTCCTACGCGGTGCTGCGCGAGCGTGGCACGGTGGCCGGCATGGCTTCGTCCGGCGCACTGTCGCTCGGCGAAGAGGCGCTGACCCAGTTCTGGGGCACGAACGTCACCGGCGATATCGACCAGACCTTCTCCGTCTCGGCCTTCTATACCCGCGCCGTCATCAACAGTTCGGGGACGGCAAACTCGCTCTTTGAAGACGCCGACAACTGGGGCGCGGATCACTACGGCGTGATGCTCGATGCGAAGAACCTCGTGCACGAGAACAGCGTGCTGCGCTTTTCGCTGGTCAAACCGCTCCAGATCACGAGTGGGACGACTTCCGTGCGCGTGCCGGTCGGCCGCGAGCTCGACGGGACGATCAACTATGTCCGCCGTCACTCGGACTTCGACGGCAGCGCACTGCCGCTGGAAGCGGGGCTTGCCTATCTCGCCGAGACCGGCTCGGGCACGTTCGGCCTGACGCTCGACCTCGTCGACACCAACCTCAACGGTGCGGGCGAGCGCGGCGTGACCGTCGGCGCGGGCTTCGCTTTCGCGTTCTGATTCAAGGGATAGTGGGGCCAGGTCCTCCTTCGCCTTCCGTCTGTACACGCGGCTCGTCATTCGACACGATGAGCGCATGGGACGGGCGGGGACGGAGGAGGCCTGAGGCCTGTGGACGGAAACGCACACACCATCCGGACCGGTTGCGCCATCGCGGGCGGCGGACCGGCCGGCATGATGCTCGGGCTGATGCTGGCGCGGGCCGGCGTCGACGTGACGGTGCTCGAAAAGCATGCCGACTTCCTGCGGGATTTTCGCGGCGACACGATCCACCCCTCCACCCTTGAAGCGATGCACGAGCTCGGACTTCTGGACGGGTTGCTGACGCGGCCGCACCAGAAAGTGGACGAGGTCGAGATCGAGATCGGGAGTACACGCATTCCCGTCGCCGATTTCACGCATCTGCCGACCAGGTGCAAATTCATCGCCTTCATGCCGCAATGGGATTTCCTCGACTATCTGTCGGGCGAGGGAAAGCGGCTGCCGAACTTCCGGCTGTCGATGAAAGCAGAGGTAACCGGATTGATCGAGGAAGACGGGCGCGTCGCGGGGCTGCTGGCGGAAACGCCGGAGGGGCCGGTGCGCGTCGAGGCGACGCTCACCGTGGGCGCGGACGGGCGCGGCTCCGTGGTGCGGGAGAAGGCGGGGCTTTCCGTCGAAGATATCGGCGCGCCTTTCGACGTGTTGTGGCTCAGGCTGCCGCGCGCGGAGAGCGATCCCGACGTCACGCTTGGCCGGGTGAATTACGGGCATGTCTTCATCACGCTCAATCGCGGCGACTACTGGCAATGCGCCTTCATCATCCCGAAAGGCGGGCTCGAGGCGATGAAGACGCGGGGGCTCGACGATTTCCGGGAGCGGATCGCGATGCTCGCGCCGCATATGCGGGACCGGACGGGCGATATCCGGGACTGGGACGACATCAAGCTCCTCACCGTGAAGATCGACCGGCTGAAGAACTGGGCGCGGGACGGGCTTCTCTGCATCGGCGATGCGGCGCATGCGATGTCGCCGGTGGGCGGCGTCGGCATCAATCTCGCGATACAGGATGCGGTTGCGGCGGCGAACCTTCTCGCCGGGCCACTCAAGGCGGGGACACTGAAGACGGGCGATCTGGAGCGGGTGCAGAAGCGGCGGATGTTTCCGACACGCGTGACGCAGGGCTTTCAGGTACTGGCGCAGCGCTTCGTGATCGAGCCGGTGCTGAGGAGCAGCGGCGAGACGTCGCCACCCTGGCCGTTCAGACTGTTCGGGCTGTTTCCGGTGCTGCGGCGGCTGCCCGCGCGCGCCATCGGCATGGGCGTGCAGCCGGAACATGCAAAGGTGGGGCGTTAGGGGCTACTGCCGCTTACCCGCCTGCGAGGCGTAGCGGACGGCTTCTTCGGCCGCGCGGAAGAGCGCCTTCGCCTTGTTGACGCTTTCCTGATATTCGCCCTGCGCGCTTGAATCCGCGACGACGCCGCCGCCCGCCTGCACATACATCTTGCCGTCCTTGACGATGGCGGTGCGCAGCACGATGCAGGTGTCCATCTCGCCCGCGGCGGAGAAATAGCCGACGCAGCCGGCATAAGGCCCCCGCTTTTCGAGTTCGAGCTCGTCGATGATCTGCATGGCGCGGACTTTAGGCGCGCCGGAGACCGTGCCTGCCGGAAAGCCCGCGACGAGGGCGGAGATCGCGTCATAGGCGGGATCGAGTTCGCCTTCGACGTTGGAGACGATGTGGATGAGGTGCGAGGTGTATTGAAGCGCGAAACGCTCCGTCGCCTCGACCGTTCCGATCTTCGAGACGCGGCCGACGTCGTTGCGGCCAAGATCGAGCAGCATCAGATGCTCGGCGCGTTCCTTCGGGTCGGCGAGAAGCTCCGCGGCAATCTCCGCGTCCTCGGCGCGGTTGTTGCCGCGATGGCGCGTGCCCGCGATGGGGCGGATGGTGACGCGGTTGCCGCGCACGCGGACAAGCACTTCCGGGCTCGAGCCGACGATGGAGAAGTTCTCGAAATTCAGAAAGTAGAGGAAGGGCGACGGGTTGATGCGGCGGAGCGCACGATAGAGCGCGAAGGGTGGAAGCTCGAAGGGCGTTTCGAAACGCTGCGAGAGCACGACCTGGAAGATGTCGCCTGCGGCGATGTATTCCTTGGCGCGTTCCACCATGCCGAAATAGGTGTCGCGCGGGGTGTTCGACTTCGGTTCGGCGAGGGCGGCGATGTCCGCTTCGCCATGGAGATGCGGCAGGGCGCGGTCGAAATCGGCGACGACGTCGGAGAGGCGTTCGCTGGCGCGGGCATGAGCCGCGCGGGCGCTGACGCCGGGCTCGGGACGTACGGGCGTGACGATGGTGACCTCGTCCTTCACGCTGTCGAAGACGGCAATGATGGTGGGACGGATGAAGATACCGTCGGGCAGGCCGAGCGCGTCCGGGTTCTCGTCCGGCAGGTGCTCCATGAGGCGCACCATGTCGTAGCTCATGTAGCCGAAGACGCCCGCGGCCATCGGGGGCAGTTCTTCCGGCAGCTCGATCCGCGACTCTTCGATGAAGTCGCGCAGGCTCTTCAACGCACCGCCGGGGCAGGGCTCGTAGGCATTGGCATCGAAGCGGGCCTTGCGGTTGATCTCGGCGGCGTCGCCCTGCGTGCGCCAGATCGCGTCCGGCTTGAGGCCGATGATCGAGTAGCGGTTGCGGGCGTCGCCCCCTTCCACGGATTCGAGAAGGAAGCTGTTCGGCTTGCCTTCCGCGATCTTGAGCATCGCGGAGACGGGCGTCTCGAGGTCGGCGACGAGACGCGTGTAGACGACCTGCGCCGTGCCCGCGCTGTAGGCGGCCTCGAAGGAATCGAATTCGGGCGAGATCATACGCCGCTATCCGTCGCCGTCAGTTGCTGCAACAGGGTCTGGTTCACCTCGACGCCGAGATCGTTCTGGTGGCCGACGACGAAGGTCTGGAGCATGTCCGCGGAGAGCGAGTCGGCGAGGTTCGCCCTGGCCTGAGTGTAGGTTTCCGAGTCCTTCGGGACATCGGGCTCGCTGATCTCGCGGACGCGCATGACGAGCAGGCTGTCGCCCAGGCCGACGGGACCGTAGACGAAGCCGCCCTGCGGCGCGGCGAAGAGCTTCGTGACCGCGGTGCGCGAGAAGGTGTCGTTCTGTGCATAGCGCTGGATGCCGGGCATGGCGAGGACGCTGCGGCCATAGTCGCCGGCGATCTCGTCGAAGCTCTCGCCCGCGTTGCCGCGTTCGACCAGTTTCGCGGCGAGGGCCTCGAGCTTCGCGGCGCGCTGGCGCTCCTTCCAGATCCGCACGACCTCGTCGCGGACCTCGTCGAGCGGCTGCACGGTGGCCGGATTCACGGCGTCGAGCTGGACCCAGTAATAGCCTTCCTTGCCGGTATCCTTCGGCGGGTTCTGGTCGCCGATCTGGCTGTCATAGACCGTTTCGAGGAGGCCGGGGAGTTCGGGCAGTTCGATGTCGTCGCCCGAGCGCGTCTTGCCGTCTTCGGTGATGCCCGAAATGCTGCGGAGGTTCAGGTCATAGCGCGCCGCGATATCGGCGAGCGGCTCGCCGCCCGCGCGCGCGTCCTCGATCGCGTTCTGGATGTCGTAGATCTGTTCGCGGGCCATCTCGATTTCGAGCGCCTTACGGACCTTGTCCTTCACTTCCGCGAAGGTGCTGTCCTTGCCGGGGGTGATCTCGCCGACATGGATGATCGACCAGCCGAGCGGACCCTTGACCGGCTCGCTCCAGGCGCCGCTTTCGAGCGAGAAGGCGGTGTCGGCGAGTTCCGGAGAGATCATCTCGCCGCGCGATACGTTGCCGAGGTCGACGTCGTCGACGGTGAGACCCAGATCGGCGACAACGGTTTCGACCTTGCCGCCGCCGCGAAGGGTCTCAAGCGCCGCGCCGGCGGCTTCTTCCGTCGCGAAGGTGATCTGCTGGATCTCGCGCCGTTCCGGCACGTCGTACTCACCACGGCGCTGTTCATAGGCCTCGCGCAATGCCTCGTCGGAGATCGCGATGCTCTGGGCGATGTCCTCGGGCTCGATCTCCATGAAGCTGAAGTCGCGCGTTTCGGGCAGGGTGAAAGCGGAAGCGCCCGCCTCGTAGAAGGACTGGACGGCTTCCTCGTCCGGGTCCTCGATGTCGCCGACCAGCGAAGGCGGCAGGATAACGTAGCCGGCGGTGCGCGTTTCCTGCTGGAAGCGCAGCACGACGTCGATCATGGTTTCGGGGGCCGGTATCCCGGCGGTGATCGCATCGGTGAGCTGACGACGTACCATGCCCTTGCGGCGCTGCTCGACGAAGCGTTCCTCGGGAATGCCGTTCTGCCGGAGCAACTGGCGAAAGAGCTCTCTGTCGAAGCGGCCGAATGCGCCCTGCAGGTTCGGATCGGTCATGATGTCGATGCCGACGGTCTCGTCGCCGACGGTGAGGCCGAGTTCCTCGGCCGCGTCGTCGAGCGTCGCGACGCCGATGAGACGCGACAGGGCGAGGCGGTCGACGCCGAAGCGCTGGCCCTGCTCGCGCGTCAGCGGCTGGCCCAGACGTTCGGACATGCGGTCAAGTTCGGCGCGGAACTCGCGGTCGTAGCTGGCGGAGTCGATCTTCTGGTCGCCGACCTCCGCGACCGTGTCGCCGGTGAAGCCGGTGAAGATGTCGGCGATTCCCCAAACCGCGAAGGCAATCACCAGGATGCCGATGATGGCCATTCCGACAAAGCCGGAGGCACTTCTTCGCAGCATATCGAGCATGATCGGTCTTTCTCTCCAGCCGTCCGGCGCGGCGGCCTGTCCAGTTGTACGAATGATGCGGTCCGCCGCCCTCGGGGCCCGCGAATGAGGGCGGCATGATAGGTGCGGGGGCAGGCCCCCGCAAGCGGTCCGGCGGGGCTTCACGCTTGATTTTCCTCAGGAAAAGCGTGAACCCCCGCCGATCATTGCGCGCGGTCGTAGAGCGGCGGCAGGCCGAAGGCCACATAGGCTTCGATGCTCGCCGCCGTCGCCTCGACGAGACCCCACATGGCGACGAAGGTGGCGCTGCCCCAGAGCATGGCGGCGAAGGCCGGCCCAAGCATGTGGGGCTCCTCGTCGCGGACAGCGGCGAAGACGGACGCAAAGACCGCGACTTCGGCCGAGGGCAGAAGGATGGCGAGCGCCTGCAACAGGTCCTCCGGCGGGCGGAGGCCGAAGCCGAGCAGGATGAAGGCGACGAAAGCAACGGCGACGCCGGTGCTGCGGCCGTTCTGGACGAACCAGGAGAGTGTGGTCGTGAGCATGAATTTCTCCGTTCCCTCTTCGCGAAAGCAAAGAAGGCTGAAAGTCGTTTTGAGTATTCGCCGGTTCCGGCAGGCAATAGTTCAGCGTGCGCTCCCACGCGGAATGCGCGGGAACGGCGCCTGTCCCAAGGGAAAAGGCTGTTTAGCGGCGGTTCAGCGCGGCGGTGCGCGGATGTCGAGCGCGGGGCCGGCGAAGCGATTCAAGTATTCGAGAGGCATGACGAAAACTCCGGATACACGGGTGACGGTTCGTGACCGGAGTTCTGAAAACACAAGAGCCCCGATCTGGTGGATGGGGCTCTGAAGTGTCGATTTTTGCAGGCTTTATCAGCGCACGCGCAAGCGACCCGGCCCCGAAGGCGAGTAGTTCCAACCGAAGGCCTTTTCGGCCATTTGCAGACGATGCGTTGTCATGGCGCGGAACCTACACCCGAGTCGTTTACTTGCCAACCCAATAGTCATCGTACTGAAACTTTCAGACTAGCTGTGTTCTATTTCCCTCAGGTCTATTTGACCCATGAGCGGCGGCCATGTTGGCGGGTGAGGAGGCTTCTGCTAAACGGACGCACCACAATCGGGAAGCGGAGCGAGAAGATGGCGGCACGCGTGAAGGCGCTGGTGGCGGGCAACTGGAAGATGAACGGCGTCAAGGCGTCGAAGAAGGAAGTGACGGCGCTGGCGAAGAAGCTCGCGAAGTCGAAGCCCGGCTGCGACGTGCTGATCTGCCCGCCGGCGACGCTGGTTGCCACACTGAAGGAAACGGCGAAGGGCTCGAAGATCGCCATTGGCGGACAGGATTGCCACGCGAAGGAAAGCGGCGCGCATACGGGCGATGTCTCGGCGGAGATGCTGAAGGATGCGGGCGCCTCCCATGTCATCGTCGGCCATTCCGAACGCCGCGCCGATCACGGCGAAACCGATGCGGCGGTGAAGGCGAAGGCGGAAGCGGCGCACCGCGCGGGGCTCACGGCCATTGTCTGTGTCGGCGAGACGGAAGCCGAGCGCGATGCGGGCCAGACGCTGAAGGTGATCAAGGGGCAGCTCAAGGGTTCGCTGCCCGACGGCGCGACAGCGAAGACGACGGTCGTCGCCTATGAACCGGTCTGGGCGATCGGCACGGGCCGCACGCCGACGCCGGACGATGTGGCGAAGGTTCATGCCGCGATCCGCAAGGCGCTGGAAGCCCGCTTCGGCGCGGAAGGCGCGAAGATGCGCATTCTGTATGGTGGCTCGGTGAAGCCGTCCAATGCGCAGGAACTGATGGCTGTGCCGAATGTGAACGGTGCGCTGGTCGGCGGCGCGAGCCTCAGGGTGGACGATTTCTGGGGGATCATTTCGGCCTATTCATGAGTGTTGCGCGGCCTTGCATGGCGCGGTCTGCGCTGACACAAAGAGTGGGCGGGGGCTCAATCAGGCGTACAGGACCATGTTAACGGTCGATGCACTTCACACCCGCGAAAGCCGCGATTTCTTCGAGTACTGGCAGAGCCTTCCGAAGGAGGGCGGTCTCGTTCCCGACCGCCGGCATTTCGATCCGCTCGCGATCAGACGGCTGATGCCGATGATGGTGATGGTCGAATACGACCGCATCGAAACGGCGACGTTCCGCTATGCCGGATCCAGACTTACCGAGATACTGGGCTTCGATCCGACGAAGAAGAAATATCTCGACCTGCTGGAGCAAGACGCGATGGAGTCCTTCCTCGCGGCGAGCGGACCCCTGATCACCATTCCCTGCGGCGGCGTGTTTTCCATCACCCTGCGGACGGCCACCGGCTACACGAAGAAATGCGAGGCGCTCGACCTGCCGCTCTACAACGAGAAGGCCGGTACCTGGATCGTGCTCGCGCTGATCAGC
Source organism: uncultured Rhodobiaceae bacterium (assembly GCA_913057645.1). Taxonomy (GTDB): domain Bacteria; phylum Pseudomonadota; class Alphaproteobacteria; order Parvibaculales; family Parvibaculaceae; genus Parvibaculum. Next base: position 38,566 of record CAJXOU010000029.1, read on the forward strand.
ATCCGCGAGACCGTCGACATGCATGGCGGCAACGAATTCAGGATCGTGGAGATCGGCGAGGGCAACTGGATCGATCTCGGCGCCGGGGTGCCCGCGTCCTGATCTTTCTCCGGCGTACGCGCCGTGCCGGCCCTTTTTCGGCGGAAACCGGCGGTCTCCGGCAGGCTGCCACGCATATTCCTTGTAAAGTGGCGGCGAAGCGTCTATATACCGGCCATCGAATTTTACCGGTTCGGCTGCTCTCCACGCTCAAGATCGAGCGCCGGACCTGTCTTTCCCGATCCCTAAAAGTTTGATCCGCCGGTCGCATGTGCGCCGGGGGTACTCATCTACGTCATAAGGAATGCCTCTACATGGCAAACGGAACAGTCAAGTGGTTCAACGACGACAAGGGTTTTGGATTTATTGAACGCGAAGGTGGCGCGGATGTCTTTGTCCACCACACTGCGGTTCAGATGGAAGGCTTCAAATCCTTGAAAGAAGGGCAGAAAGTTTCGATGGAAGTAAGCCAGGGTGAAAAAGGTCCGGAGGCAGCAAACGTCATGGCGGAGTAAGTTGGCCAGATAGATCGGGCGCGGTGTCGCGCCTGCGGTGAATTGCTTGCCAGGCTTGTCAACCAAACGGGACCGGATATCGCGCGCTCAGGCGCGTGTGTGACTTACTGATTGGCTGGATATCTGGTTTAATCTAACGCCAAGCCAGAAGATCAAACTATCGTGAAGATTCGTATCAAAGACAATTCGATT
>CAJXOU010000030.1 GCA_913057645.1 uncultured Rhodobiaceae bacterium
GTTTCGCGCAGGTTCGACTGGATCGCCGCATCGATGGGCAGGATCGCGTTCTTGTCCTCGATGAAGTCGCCGAGATGTGAATCTTCCTCGTCGCCGATGGGCGTTTCGAGGGAGATCGGCTCCTTCGCGATCTTCAGCACCTTGCGGACCTTTTCCAGCGGCATGCCGAGCTTCTCGGCGAGCTCCTCCGGCGTCGGCTCGCGGCCGATCTCGTGGAGCATCTGGCGCGACGTGCGCACCAGCTTGTTGATCGTCTCGATCATGTGGACCGGGATGCGGATGGTGCGCGCCTGGTCGGCAATCGAACGCGTGATCGCCTGCCGGATCCACCATGTCGCATAGGTCGAGAACTTGTAGCCGCGGCGATACTCGAACTTGTCGACCGCCTTCATCAGGCCGATATTGCCTTCCTGGATGAGATCGAGGAACTGCAGCCCGCGGTTCGTGTATTTCTTCGCGATGGAGATCACGAGGCGCAGGTTCGCCTCGACCATCTCCTTCTTCGCGATCCGCGCTTCGCGTTCGCCCTTCTGCACGGTGGCGACGATGCGGCGGTATTCCTGGATGTCGAGACCGGTTTCGGCGGCAAGCGTCTGGATCTCGTTGCGAAGGTCCTTCACCTGGTCGCGCTCGTCCTTGGTGAAGCTCACCCAGCCCTTGCCCTTGAGGCGGCTGACACGGCGAATCCAGTTCGGGTCGAGTTCGTTGCCGAAATACTGCTTCAGGAATTCGTCGCGCGGTACACCGTGGCTCTCGGCGAGACGCAGCAGGCGGCCTTCGAGACCCATGAGGCGCTTGTTGATCGCGTAGAGCTGCTCGACGAGCGACTCGATACGGTTGTTGTTGAGGGAGAGGCTCTTCACTTCCTCGATGAGGTCGGAGGTGAGCTTCTGGTATTTCTTTTCCTGCGCGGCGGCGAGTTCCTCGCCCTTCAGCGCGAGTTCGACCTTCTGGTCCTGCAGCTTGCGGAGCTTCTTGTAGTCGCCCGCAATCGTGTCGAAGGTTTCGAGCACTTTCGGCTTGAGCTCGGCTTCCATCGCGGCAAGCGACATGGAGTTGTCGTCGTCGCCATCCTCGTCGACTTCTTCCTCTTCCGGCTCGACGCGCGGCGGCGCCTCGCCCGCCAGCGCGGCCTGGGAATGGTCGACCTTCTTCGCATCGGGACCGGCGAAAGTCGCGTCGAGGTCGATGATGTCGCGAAGGAGAATCTTTCCTTCGTTCAATTCGTCGCGCCAGATGATGATGGCCTGGAAGGTGAGCGGGCTTTCGCACAGCCCCGCGATCATGGTTTCGCGGCCGGCCTCGATGCGCTTGGCGATGGCGATTTCGCCTTCGCGCGAGAGCAGCTCGACGGAACCCATCTCACGCAGATACATGCGGACGGGGTCGTCGGTGCGGTCGAGCGCGGAGGACGTGGTGGTCGTGGTGGCGACGGCCTTGCCGGTCGGCTCGGCTTCGTCGTCATCGTCGTCGGAGTCACGCTCGGCAGCGCCTTCCTGATTCTCGTCCGCCTCGTCGTTCTCGACGACGTTGATGCCCATTTCGGAGAGCATCGAAAGCGTGTCCTCGATCTGCTCGGAGGAAAATTCCTCGGAGGGCAGAACCTTGTTCAGCTCGTCATAGGTCACGAAACCGCGCGTCTTGGCGGCCTTGATCATCTTCTTGACTGCCGCATCCGACATATCGAGGAGAGGACCGTCCTGCGACACTTCGGGCGCTGCTTCCGGAGCTTCCACTTGTTCCGCCGTCTTGCTCGCCATTCACACTTTCTCCGACATTCGAGGCTGTTCCGGCGCTCCACGAGAGGGAGGCATGCCCGAAAGGCCCAATTCCTAGAACCAGATAGGTCACGGTTGCGTACGGACCAGAGCGCTGCGGCAACAAACCCCATGCCGCAAAGGCAAAGGAGGGCGCTAAAAAGAGGAGTGACATGCCGGTGCGCACCGGATGCCGCATCCTCACCCTCGCTGTCGCTTGTCGCCTGAAAGCTCCGGCCGTCCCCTGTGCGGGAATTTCACCCGCGACCGCCCGAAGCTGCTCTGCCCTCGTCCCGCTGGTTGACCGATCCCCGTAGTAGCACGTTCCGAACTAACCGAGCCCGTCCGCCGTCTCCGTGCGCTCGAGTTGCGCATGGATGGCCCGGAGGCGGGCGAAATTCTCTTCCGTCATGTCTTCCGCGAGCGCGCGCTCGGCAGCCTTCAGTTCCGCTTCCAGCCCGATGGCGCGCTGGTGCCGCGCAAGCATATGGAGGAAACCTGCTTCCGCCTCGTCCGGCGCCGCATCGGGCCAGGCAAAACGGTCGCTTCTGAAGGCCGTGCCGGCCTCCAGCCGCCGGGCGATTTCCGCCAAATTCCTGCTCAGCAAGTGGCCCTTTAGCGCCTCCCTTTCAAGAGGCGCATGAAGGGCCGCTATATCTATGATTTCATTGCGTAATCTGTCAAGCGCCGGGGTCCTTATCTCGATTCGCGAGATATCCTCTGCGTAATTCTCCAAGAGTTCCGGGTGGTTAAGCAGGGTGAGGAGCAGAAGTCCCTCCCTGCCATTGTCGCCCGCTCCGCCGCTGGCGAGCGCCGAACGGCGCAATTCCGGGCTCACCGGCGGCATATAGGTCTCGCCCCGGCCAAAGCCCTTCCCCCGGAACGGCCGGTTGCCGAAGCGCTCGTTCCTGTAGCCGCCCTGCCCGTAACCGCCTGACGGGCCCTGCAGCTGGCGCGCGCCGCCGAAGAACTTGGCGACGCGCTCGCGCAGCGCCTGGGCATAATGGCCGCGCACTTTCGGATCGCCGATGGCGGCGACGGCGGCTTCGAGATCGGCTTCGAGCTTGGCGCGGCGCTCCGGCGTGTCCCACTGGCCGGTCGACGTCTCCTTTTCCCAGAGCATGTCGGACAAGGGCCGTGCCTTCGCGAGGATGTCGCGCATCGCGTCTCCGCCTTCCTCGCGCACGAGGTCGTCGGGGTCCTTGCCTTCCGGCAGCAGCGCGAAGCTGAGCGAATGGCCGGGCTTCAGCAGCGGCAGCACGCGCTCGACCGCGCGGTAGGCGGCGCGAAGCCCCGCCTTGTCGCCGTCGAAACAGAGGACAGGTTCGGGCGACATGCGCCAGAGAAGCTGGATCTGGTCTTCGGTAAGCGCGGTGCCGAGCGGCGCGACGGCATTCATGATGCCGCCCTGCGCGAGCCCGACGACATCCATATAGCCCTCGACGGCAATCACCGTGCCCTCGTCATGGGCAGGCTTGCGCGCGCGGTTGAGATTGTAGAGCACCCGGCCCTTATGAAAGAGCGGCGTCTCGGGCGAGTTCAGATACTTCGCCTTGGCGTCCGCCGAGAGCGCGCGGCCGCCGAAGGCGATGACGCGGCCCCGCGCATCGGCGATCGGAAACATCACCCGGTTGCGGAAGCGGTCGTAAGGTTCGGCGATGTCCGGCCCCGCGATCACGAGCCCCGCTTCCGTCATCTGTTCGAGCGTGATGTCCTTCGACTTCAGATATTTCAGGAGCGCGGTGCGCTCCGCCCGGTCGTCGCCCGGCGCATAGCCGATGCCGAACTGGTCGAGCGTGACGCCCTTCATGCCGCGCCGTTCGAGATAGGCGCGTGCTTCCGCGCCCGCGCCTTCCTGCAGCTTCTGGCGGAAGAACTGCGCCGCCATCTCCATCACGTCGATCAGCGTCGCCGCTTCCTTGTCGCGCTCCGCCGCAAACGGGTCTCGCTCCGGCATTTCCATGCCGGCTTCCGCGGCAAGCCGCTCGACGGCTTCGATGAAGGAGAGGTTCTCCGTCTTCTCCAGGAACTTGATGACGTCGCCATGCTCGCCCGACGAGAAGCAGTGATAGAACTGCTTGTCGTCGTTCACCGTGAAGCTCGGGCTCTTCTCGTTCGAGAACGGCGACAGCCCGACGAACTCCCGTCCCCGCCGCGTCAGCTTCACCTTGCGCCCGACGACTTCGGAGACGCGGATGCGCCCCTTCAACTCGTCGAGAAAGCCTTTGGGGAAGGACATGGGGGAAGCCGCTCCGATAGCGTATGGGCGGCTATTCTGCCACCCGCCCCGGATTGAAGCGAGTCGGCCTTACGCCAGCTTCTCTTTCACCAAGGCGCCCGCCTTGGCGAAGTCCATCTGGCCGGCGTGGCGTTTCTTGAGTTCGCCCATCACGCGGCCCATATCCTTGATGCTGGCGGCGCCCGTTTCGGAGATCACGGCCTCGACGGCGGCGGCCGTCTCCGCGTCGGAGAGCTGCTTCGGCATGTAGCTCTCGATGATCTCGACTTCTTCCTTCTCGCGCTCGGCAAGCTCCATTCGCCCGGCAGACTCATAAATACCGATCGACTCGCGGCGCTGCTTCACCATCTTGGAGAGGACGTCGAGGATTTCGGCATCGCTGACGCCCGCGTCGCGCCCGTCGGTGCGGCCCGCGATGTCGCGGTCCTTCAGCGCCGCCTGGATGAGACGCAGCGTTGCCATGCGGCGCTTGTCCTGCGCTTTCGTGGCTTCGGTCAGCCCCTGCTTGATGCTTTCGCGCAGGCTCTGGGTCATTGCCTTGTCTCCGATGAAAAAGGGAGCGCCGCAGCATGTGGCTCACGCGCCCCCGGAATCGGCGACACGCTAAACCAAAGCCCGAAGCCGCGCAATCCTGCAACGCCTCGCCGCGCCCTTCATAAGCATATGATTTTATTGATATTTTTCGCGCATAAGCCTGCTTGACGGAAATCGGGCGATCCCTTAGTGTCCGCCAAATTCAACGGGAAACCGAGTCTGTCCGCGCGAGGCGCACCACGCCGCGCGCCTGATCCTGACGGGCACGTTCCTCCCCTGGAGTTGCCAGTATGAAGGTGTCGACGAGAGCCGCCACGGAACGGCGTGTGCCCAAGGCCGCGCAAAGTTCCGGGGAGGAGTCGGCATGAGCAATTCGCCGTCCGAAACGAAAGCCAGAGACATGACCGCGACCGAAAAACCGACCGCCCTCCTCGTCCTGAAGGATGGCACGGTGCTTCAGGGGCGCGGCATCGGCGCAACGGGCGAGGCAGTCGGCGAGGTCTGCTTCAACACCGCGATGACCGGCTATCAGGAAATCCTGACGGACCCTTCCTATGCCGGCCAGATCATCACCTTCACCTTCCCCCATATCGGCAATGTCGGCACCAACGACGAGGACATCGAAACCTCGAACCTCGCCTCGACGTCGGGTGTGCGGGGCATGGTCATCCGCGCCAACATCACCCAGCCTTCCAACTACCGCTCGGCGAAGCACCTCGATGCATGGCTGAAGACGCGCGGCATCATCGGTCTTTCCGGTATCGACACTCGCGCGCTGACGAGCCGCATCCGCGACAAGGGCTCGGTCGACGGGCTGATCGCGCATGACCCCGCCGGCAATTTCGATATTCCCGCCCTGCTCGAAAAGGCGAAAGCCTGGCCCGGCATGGTCGGCCTCGACCTCGTGAAGGACGTGACCTGCGGCCAGAGCTACAGCTGGAACGAGGCGCGCTGGAAATGGGGCTGCGGCTACGAGCCCGGCCACGAGCTGAAATACCGCATCGTCGCCATCGACTACGGCATCAAGCGCAACATCCTGCGCTGCCTCACGAGTGCGGGCTGCGAAGTGACGGTCGTTCCCGCCGAGACGAAGGCGGAAGACATATTGTCGATGAACCCGGACGGCGTCTTCCTGTCGAACGGCCCGGGCGACCCGGCGGCGACCGGCGCCTACGCCGTGCCGGAAATCAAAAAGCTCGTCGAGAGCGGCAAGCCCGTCTTCGGCATCTGTCTCGGCCACCAGATGCTCGCGCTGGCGCTCGGCGCGACGACGGAAAAGATGCATCAGGGCCATCACGGCGCGAACCATCCCGTGAAGGACCACACGACCGGCAAGGTCGAGATCACCTCGATGAACCACGGCTTCGCCGTCTCGCGCGAAAGCCTCGGGTCCGATCTCGAGGAAACGCATGTGTCGCTCTTCGACGGCTCGAATTGCGGCATCCGCCTGAAAGGCAAGCCCGTCTTCTCGGTGCAGTACCACCCCGAGGCCTCTCCCGGCCCGATGGATTCACACTACCTCTTCGAACGCTTCGTGAAGCTGATCGAGGAGGCACGCGGTTAGGTCATGCCCAAACGTACAGACATAAAGAGCATCATGATCATCGGCGCAGGGCCGATCATCATCGGACAGGCCTGCGAGTTCGATTACTCGGGCACACAGGCCTGCAAGGCGCTGAAGGAAGAGGGCTACCGGATCATTCTGGTGAACTCGAACCCCGCCACGATCATGACGGACCCGGAGCTGGCCGACGCGACCTATATCGAGCCGATCACGCCGGAAGTCGTCGCGAAGATCGTCGAGAAGGAACGTCCCGACGCGCTGCTGCCGACCATGGGCGGGCAGACCGCGCTCAACACGGCACTGGCGCTTGCCGACATGGGCGTGCTGGAAAAATTCGGCGTCGAGATGATCGGCGCGAAGCGCGAGGCCATCGAGATGGCCGAGGACCGGCAGCTCTTCCGCGACGCGATGGACCGCATCGGCCTCGAAAGCCCGCGCTCCAGGCTCGTCCACAACATGGAAGAGGCGATGGAGGCGCTCGAGGCCACCGGCCTGCCCGCGATCATCCGCCCCTCCTACACGATGGGCGGCACCGGCGGCGGCATCGCCTACAACAAACAGGAATTCTCCGACATCATCGAAAGCGGCCTCGATGCGAGCCCCGTGAACCAGGTGCTGGTCGAGGAAAGCGTGCTCGGCTGGAAGGAATACGAGATGGAAGTCGTCCGCGACAAGGCGGACAACTGCATCATCATCTGCTCCATCGAAAATGTGGACCCGATGGGTGTCCACACCGGCGATTCGATCACCGTCGCGCCCGCGCTGACGCTCACCGACAAGGAATATCAGGTGATGCGGAATGCGAGCATTGCGGTGCTGCGCGAGATCGGCGTCGAGACCGGCGGATCGAACGTGCAGTTCGCGGTGAACCCGAAGGACGGCCGCCTCGTCGTCATCGAGATGAACCCGCGCGTCTCGCGCTCATCTGCACTCGCCTCCAAGGCGACGGGCTTTCCGATCGCGAAGATCGCCGCGAAGCTCGCCGTCGGCTACACGCTGGACGAATTGCAGAACGACATCACCAAGGTCACGCCCGCGAGCTTCGAGCCGACCATCGACTATGTCGTGACGAAGATCCCCCGCTTCGCCTTCGAGAAATTCGCGGGCGCCGAAAAGCTGCTCGGCACGGCGATGAAATCCGTCGGCGAGGCCATGGCCATCGGCCGCACCTTCCAGGAATCTCTGCAGAAGGCGCTGCGCTCGATGGAAACCGGGCTCACCGGCCTCAATGAAGTGACCGTGCCCGGCATGGGCGAAGGCGACGACAAGAACGCAATCCGCGCCGCGCTCGGCCGCCCGACGCCCGACCGCCTGCTCGTGATCGCGCAGGCGCTGCGCGAAGGCATGAGCCACGACCAGATCCGCACATCGTGCAACTACGATCCGTGGTTCCTCGAACAGCTTCAGGAAATCGTCGACGCGGAAGCAGCCGTGCGCAAGGACGGTCTGCCGCAGACGAAGGCCGAAATGTGCCGCCTGAAGGCGATGGGCTTCTCCGATGCGCGGCTGGCGGAACTCAGCGGCTCCGAAGAGGAAGCCGTGCGCAAGGCGCGCCGCGAGATGGGCGTCCGCCCCGTCTACAAGCGCATCGACACCTGCGCGGCGGAGTTCGAAAGCCTGACGCCCTACATGTACTCGACCTACGAAACGGATTTCGACGGGAAGGCCGATTGCGAGGCCGACCCGTCGGACCGCAGGAAGGCGATCATCCTCGGCGGCGGCCCGAACCGCATCGGCCAGGGGATCGAATTCGACTATTGCTGTTGCCATGCCGCCTTCGCGCTCGACGAAATCGGCATCGAAAGCATCATGGTGAACTGCAACCCGGAAACCGTGTCGACCGACTACGACACCTCGGACCGGCTCTATTTCGAACCGCTGACCGCCGAAGACGTGCTGGAACTGATCGACCTCGAAATGTCGAAGGGCACACTGCTCGGCGTGATCGTGCAGTTCGGCGGACAGACACCGCTGAAACTCGCGAACGATCTGGAACGCGCGAATGTGCCGATCCTCGGCACCTCGCCCGACGCCATCGACCTTGCCGAAGATCGCGACCGTTTCTCCGCACTGCTTGGAAAGCTCGACCTGAAACAGCCGCCGAACGGCATCGCACGATCCGCGGCCGAAGCGAAGGCGATTGCCGAGAAGATCGGTTACCCGGTCGTCATTCGCCCGTCCTATGTGCTCGGCGGGCGCGGCATGGAAATCGTGCGCGATACGGCGCATCTCGAACGCTACATCAACGAGGCCGTCATCGTGTCGGGCAAGAGCCCGGTGCTGATCGACGGCTACCTGCGCGACGCCATCGAAGTGGATGTCGATGCGCTGTGCGACGGCAAGGATGTCGTGATCTGCGGCATCATGGAACATATCGAGGAAGCGGGCGTGCATTCCGGCGACAGCGCCTGTTCGCTGCCCCCCTATTCGCTCAAGCCCGAAACCATCGCCGAAATCGAACGGCAGACGCGCGACATGGCGCTGGCGCTCAATGTCGGCGGGCTGATGAACGTGCAATACGCGATCCAGGACGGCACGATCTATGTGCTCGAAGTGAACCCGCGCGCCTCGCGCACCGTGCCGTTCGTCGCCAAGGTGATCGGCGAGCCGGTGGCGAAGATCGCGGCCAAGGTCATGGCGGGCGAGAGCCTCGCAAGTTTCAACCTGAAGCCGAACGCGCATGGCCGCGTCGCGGTGAAGGAAGCGGTCTTCCCCTTTGCGCGCTTCCCCGGCGTCGACACGGTGCTCGGGCCGGAAATGCGCTCGACCGGCGAGGTGATGGGTCTCGACCGGAGCTTCGCCGTCGCCTTCGCGAAGAGTCAGCTTGGCGGCGGCACCAAGGTGCCGGTCAAGGGCACGGTTTTCGTGTCGGTAAAGGACGCCGACAAGACGAAGGTCGTCGCGCCGGCGAAGAAGCTCCTCGACATGGGCTTCAAGCTCGTCGCGACCGGCGGCACTGCGCGCTTCCTCGCGGATCAGGGGCTGGAAGTCCGGACCATCAACAAGGTACTGGAAGGCCGGCCGCATATCGTGGACGAAATCAAGAACGGCGAGGTCCAGCTCGTTTTCAACACGACCGAGGGGGCGCAGGCGCTCGCCGATTCGATGTCGCTCCGCCGCGCGGCGCTGATGATGAAGGTGCCTTACTACACGACCGTGGCGGGCGCCCGGGCCGCCGTGGAGGGCATCGACGCCATCCGCAAGGGACAACTGGAGGTCGCCTCGCTCCAGTCCTATATCTGAAGCCCGCAAATCGCATTTGACGGGCGCCAACGCCCTCGCCCACAATCAGCCTGTTGTCCCGCCACATGGGTTCCCGGACGGAGCCCGGCGGGATTTTCATCAGGCGCAAGACGAAACGGCCCGCGAGACAACGCGCGGGCCCCGCAACTGCAAGAGAGATCGTCGAGAGAAATGGAAAAGATTCCAATGACTTCCGAGGGCTACAAGTCCCTGGAAGAGGAGATCAGGTTTCTGAAGTCCGTGGAGCGGCCGCGCATCATCAAGGCGATCGCCGAAGCCCGCGCGCATGGCGATCTCAGCGAAAATGCCGAATATCACGCCGCGAAAGAGCAGCAGGGCCTCAATGAGAGCCGTGTGGCGGAGCTTGAAGACAAGATTTCGCGCGCCGATGTGATCGACGTGACGAAGCTTTCCGGCGATACGGTGAAGTTCGGCGCGACCGTCGACCTCGTGGACGAGGATACGGAAGAGGAAGTGTCCTACAAGATCGTCGGCGAGATCGAGGCCGACGTGAAGAAGGGCCGCGTCTCCATCACCTCCCCCATCGCGCGCGCGCTGATCGGCAAATCGGTCGGCGACAGCGTGGAAGTCGTGACGCCCGGCGGCGGCAAGAGCTACGAAATCCTGAAGATCAGGTTCAAGTAGGCAGCGCCTACTCCTCTTCCAGCGTTTCCACCGGCACACCCGGCTCGTGCTTCGAGCGGCGGATGGTGAGCGAGGTGCGCACGCTCGCGACATTCTCCGCGGGCGTGAGCTTTTCGGTGAGAAAGCTCTGGAAGGTGGAAAGGTCCGGCGCGACGCACTTCAATATGAAGTCGATCTCGCCGTTCAGCATGTGGCATTCGCGCACAAGCGGCCAGGTCGCGACCTGCGCCTCGAACGCCTTCAGGTCGGCTTCCGCCTGACTGTGCAGCCCGACCATCGCGAAAACCGTCACCTCGAAACCAAGCGCGCGCCCGTCGAGATCGGCGTGATAGCCCTTGATGAAGCCCGCCGTTTCAAGCGCACGGACCCGGCGCAGGCAGGGCGGCGCGGAAATGCCGACACGCGAGGCGAGATCGACATTGGTGATCCGCCCGTCGGCCTGAAGCTCGGCGAGAATCTGCAGATCGATATGGTCGAGCTTGGCCCGCTTCATGGGCTCCCTCCCGCGCACCGGAGTGCCTTTCCGGCGTGACTTGTGGCCTTCGGCGATTTACTTACTCTGAAAGACGCCGCGATTCAGCAATAATATTACCGGATAGCGCACGAATATGACCGAAACCGGGGCACCTCCCGCCCACAGCCGCCTGCCCGCGGGCACCACCTGCTGGGTGCTGACGAATGGCATGGCGGGCTTCGAGAGCCAGGTGCTCGGCGTCGCGGAGGCATTGGGCCTCGCGCCGGAGATGAAACGTGTTTCCTCCGCCCCGCCTTTCAAATGGATGGCGCCCTGGGGCCCGGCCCAGCCGAACGAAACCGTAGCTCCGCCCTGGCCGGACCTGCTGATCGCTTCCGGACGGCAATCTATTCCCTACGCCCGAATGATCGGCAGAAAGTCCGGCGGGCGGACCTTCACCGTGATCCTGCAGGACCCGCGCGTCGATCCGGCCAAATTCGATTTCGTCTGGGCGCCCGCTCATGACCGGCTGACGGGTCCGAACGTGCTTTCCACCGCCGTCTCGCCTCATCGGCTGACACGTGAAAGGCTAGCGAGGGAAGCAACTCATTTCGAACCGCAGGTCGCGCACCTGCCTCATCCCCGCGTCGCAGTCCTGATCGGCGGCACGAATGCGGTCTACCGGCTGACCGAAGAGGTCGCTGCCCGGCTCGGCAAGGACCTTGCCGCCATTGCGGACAAGGGCGCCGGGCTGATGGTGACGCCATCCCGCCGCACGGGCGAAAAGCAGACGCAAATCCTGATGGAAACGCTGAAGGACAAGCCCGCGCTCGTCTGGGACGGGACAGGCGCCAACCCCTATTTCGGATTCCTGGGGCAAGCCGACGCCGTCATCGTCACCTGCGACTCGGTCAACATGGTCGGCGAGGCGGCATTTACGGGAAAACCGGTCCATGTGGTGGAACTCGAGGGCGGCTCGCCGAAATTTCGTCGGTTTCTCGATGCCATCTACGCAACCGGCGCCGCACGCCCGTTCCGGGGCGAGCTTGAAAGCTGGGTGTACGAGCCATTAAATGCTACCGAGGAGATCGCGGACGCGATCGCAGCGCGCTTCGCGGCAAAAAGAGCGCAATCGAAAAAGGGTTAATCGGGTGCGGCAATTCGTTGCCGCGACATTTGGGACGTTGCGGCAGCCGCGTTAAGCTCCGCATCATCCTCCGCGAGCTAGAACAAGGCGCCCGGACGGCGGGCGGCACAGACAAGGCAGACGGCATCATGAGCCTGATCGACATCGACGCGCTGCGCGCCACCCCGCTGAAGACAGAGCCTTACGACTATCTCGTGGTGCCCGCCTTCGTGACGGGCAAGGCGCTGGACAGTGTGATCGCCGACTTCCCGAACATCCAGTCGACCGGTTCCATTCCGCCGAGCGAGCTCGACATCTATGGCAGCTTCGGACAGTTGCTCGACGAGATGAACGGTCCGGATTTCCGTGACGTCATCGAGGAAAAATTCGGCGTCGATCTTACCGGCCGGCCGACAATGTTCACGGTGCGCGGCTATTGCGCGCGCAACAATGGCAAGATCCACACCGACACGCCCTCGAAGATCATCACCGTGCTGCTCTATCTCAACCAGGAATGGGAAGCGGGCGGCGGCCGCCTGCGCATTCTCCGTTCCGGCACGGATCTCGACGATGCGGCGGAGGAAGTCTCGCCCAATGGCGGCACGCTTCTGATCTTCAAGCGTTCCGAAAATTCATGGCACGGCCACGAGCCCTTCGAGGGCCAGCGCCGCGCGATCCAGATGAACTGGGTTACGGATGAAGACGTGGTCGCCCATGAGCAGCGCCGCCATCGCTTCACCTCGACGCTGAAGCGCCTCAACCCGTTCGGCAACCGCGCCACCCGGGAAACCGCATGACCCTGCAGATCGAAACCTTCAAGAACGCCGATCTTTCGCATGGCTGGCGGCCGGGCAACAACGCCGGCGGCGCAACGCTCTTCAAGGCGCTCGGCCACCCGCTGACCGCGCCGAAGGGACAGGCGCTGATCGCGGACCTCGCGAAAGCCGGTCCCGTCGCGGTCTACGACCCGACCGGCACCATCGGCAATTTCCACGCCTACTACGATCTCGGCCGCCTCGACATCGCGGGCTATTACGTCCAGCGCGTCGAGGACCTGGGCGGAACCTTTCTCGGTCATGACGCAAAACCCGTCAGCGCGATGAAGACGTCCGGCGCGAAGGCCGTGCTCGTCCTCCTCTTCGATGCGCAGAAGACGTTGCCGTCCATCCAGCATGTCTTCCCGGACGGTGCACGTGTCGCAACGCTCGACGAGATTCGCCTGCCCGACGACATGCTGACCAACAAGTCGAACTATCTCGACCCGATGAACTTCGCGACCAACTTTGCGCTGATGCGCGAGAAAAAGGGCGCGAACGGCCATGACGGGATGCATACCCGCGTTGCGAGCGCGAACTACTGGGCGCTGCACGGCGCGGAGAATCCGGAACTCTGGCTCTGCCTTTTCGGCGAAACGGGCGAGCAGCTTGCCGAGTGGCGCGAAACGTTGCCCGGGCCCGGCGCCCCCTTCACCATCGACAGCGCGGAAGTGCGGACCCGCTTCGGCCTCGACGACTTCACCGGCTCGCTCTTCATTCATGCCGTGCGCATCAAGGGCCACGATGTCGTCAAATACGCGCTCGACATGTATGGCGAGAACGGCCTCGCGCTGTCCTGCAGCCATGACGCCAACGCCTGGCCGGCGGACTACTACGCCGGCATGCCCGCGGGCGACGCGGATGAGCGTGTCACGCTCTTCGTGCAGAACTCGCATCCGATGCCGATCCCGCCGCGCACCGTCGGCCTCAACATCATGGGCGCGCAGGATGTCGTCTGGTACGAGGACGAAATCCCGCCCTTCGGCACGCGCGGGATTCCCGTCGAAAGTCTGCTGCCGGACGCGAAATGGCCGGATCAGATCGAGGTCGTCGCCGGGCGCTATTTCGTGCGGCCGCGCTACGAGGTCAAGCGCGAAGGCGGCCAGCGCCGCATCGCGCACGCCAATGTCGAGCGCACAGACCTGAAGCCGAACCCGGACATTCCCGGTCTCGAGAAGCACATGGGCAAGGGCTACATCATGCCGCTGCCCGTTCTGCCCCGCGATCGCTTCGAAACCGTGATGCTGCCGACGCCGATGGCGCGCGACGAGCATGAACTGCCGCTCCGCGCCGAGATGATCGACGCCGACGGCACGGTTGTCGCCTCGAAGTATCTGGGCCGCATCCCCCGCCGCGAAAGCGTCGAGGTCGATATCGAGAAATGGATGAAGGAAGAGGCGCTGAAGCTCCCCTCGGGCTACGGCCATGTCGAGTTTCTGTACGACTTCCGCGAAGGCGGCGAGGCAAACGGCTGGCTCCACGCGCTCGGCCGCTTCGAGCAGAAATCGAGCGGACACCGGGCGGAAACGATCTTCGGCGCGCATATCTACAACACCGCCGTGATCTACAAGGACGAGCCGCAGAGCTACACCAACAAGCCGCCCGGGCTCACCACCCGCCTTTTCCTCCGGATCGCCGGCCCCGCGCTCGAGGACGGATCGCTCGACACGCTCTGCCACCTGATCTACCCGGCCTCGAGCGACTGGCACCCGAAGAGCTCGACGCTCCTCATCCTTCATGACGCCGACGGCAAGCCCGTCGCCGAAAGGAAGGTCGAGATTGCCTGCGGCGGTTCCTTCCACTGGCGCCTGTCGGAAATGTTCGGCGCGGAAGAACGCGAGCGCATGGGCGGCACCGGCTATGTCATCATCCGTGACACGACCTGCCGCCTCTTCGGCTTCCACGGGCTCGTGAACGGCGAGAAGAGCTTCTGCCTCGATCACATGTTCGGGTTCTGAGCTCTCAGAGCCGGTCGAGCGTTATGCTTTCCGGATCGAACGCTGCCGCTTCCTTCAGCAACTCGGCGGTGTAGCTCGCCGTTGCTTCGCCGGCGGCCTCCTGCGCTTTCATCAGCCCATAGAGCGACCACGCATTGTTCGGATGCCGGACAAGTGCGGCGCGGAATTCATCGGCCGCCGCCTCTGCATCGCCGGAGGCCAGCAGCACCGCACCGAGCGTCTGCTCGACGGGATAATACCAGTAAGGCGGTTCGGTATAGGCAAGCGCGCTCTGCAGCGTCACCGCTTCTTCCAGTTTCGCCTTCGCGGCATCGAACGCTCCTTCGTGCCAGTCGATACGGGCCCGCAGAACCAGTTCGGAAAGCCGCAGGATATCGGGCGCAGGTAGCATCTGGTCTGCAAGCGCAATTGTCTCCGGGTCCTCGCGCAACGCGGCAATCGCGTCGGCTTCCGCAGCCGCTCGTTCCGCATCGCCCGCGCGGATCGCGGCAACGCCATGCACATAACGCCAGATCCCCTTGACGAAGGGCAGCTCCTCCGGCGGTTCCGGCATGTTGGCGATGTCTTCATCCGTACCGAAATCGAGATAGGCGTAGTAAGGCGCAACCTTGACCGGCTGCACCAGCGCCGCCGTTTTCACCGCCTCGAACGGCACCAGCGCATCGAGCTTGCGCGCGTATTCAAGCGCCGTCTCGCCGTCGCCCGCCATCTGCGCCGACACCAGTACGAAATGAACATTGTGCGGGTAATAGCCGTAGCGATAGAGGTCCGAGCCCTGCGTCTTCGCCAGGTAGTCCTCGTCGACGCCCACCGCCTTCACGTTGGTCTCGAGCGAATCGAGATAGCGTCCGATGCGGAAATAGATGTGCCCCGGCATATGGACGAGATGCCCCGCGCCGGGCATCAGACCGGCCAGACGGTCCGCCCCGGGCTCGGCGCGTTCCGGCATGGCGGAAGCTTCCATCATGTGAATCTGCAGATGGATCGCACCGGGATGGTTCGGGTTGGCGTCGAGAACGCCCTCAACCGCCGCAATGGCCTTTGCAATATGCGGCTTCGGCGTCTGGTAGTCGCGCTCCCAGTAATCCCAGGGCGAGAGGTCCATGAGCGCTTCGGCGTAAAGCGTGGCGATATCCTGATCGTCCGGAAACCGCGCATGCGCTTCGCCGAGCGCATCGGCATATTGCCGGTCGAGTTCCGCCCGCTCGCCCGGCGCATAGCGAAGCGCCAGTGCCTCGATGAGCGCGCGTTCCTTCTCGCTCGCTCCCTCCGCCAGCTCCTGCGCCTTGGCTATGGCAACATTGGCGGGCGTCGCCGCCGCATCGGCCATCGGCGCATTGATGTTCGGGCCATGCGCTTTCGCCTCGCCCCAGTAGCAGAGGGCGCAGGACGGGTCGAGCGCCTGCGCCTTGCGGAACGAGCGGATCGCTTCCCAATGGTTGAATCCGTAGAGAAGCGCGAGCCCCTGATCGAAATAGGTCTGCGCTTCGGCGCTCGCGGTCGTGACGGGGAAACTCCGCTCGCCGAGCCCCGGCCAGAGCGGCACCTGATCCGCGTTCCCGGTCGAGGCCTGCGCGGCAGAAGCCAGCGCAAGCTGGAAGGACGGCTTGAAAAAGGCCGCCCGGCTCTGCCCCTCGCGTCCGCACTGGTTCTGCGCGATCAGCCGCGGATCGAGCAATATATCGAGATCGCTTTCGGAGAGCTTCGTCTCCTGCGGAAGCACGCTCGCAAAGAATGCGGCACCCGCAATCGCGGTCGCGCCAATGGTGATGAGGAAGGACGGCCTGGCCATGGGACCCTCGCGCTTTCTGAATGGTGAATGGCGCGGAAGCTACCCGAACTGTTCCCCGGTTCCCAAAACAAACACGACCGGAAAGCGGAACAGTCAAAAGAGCCGGAGTCTCGGTCAATCGCCCGCCCCATAGATCCTCTTGCGGCGCGAAACAGGCAAACATCTGGCAATCGCGTTCGAATCTCCCTACACCGCAGAAAGCCGCAGAAACCCTGCCGCTGCCCCCTGCCGGCGCCTGCCCTGACAACATGTCGCAGCGCAGCAAAATCCCTTGAAATATTTTTAGAATAAGTCTAACTAGCGGGAAAGGGCGGCGCGTGCCGTCCAGCCAGTTTCTCAGCCAGTCAAAGGAGTTTTCCGCATGGCCGTTCTCGTAGGCAAACAGGCCCCCGATTTCACCGCAGCCGCCGTTCTGCCGGATGGCGACATCGTCGAGGACTTCAACCTCCGCGAATATCTCAACGGCTCGTACGGGCTCGTTTTCTTCTACCCGCTGGACTTCACCTTCGTGTGCCCCTCGGAAATCCTCGCCTATTCGAACCGCGTGCCGAAATTCGAGGAGATGAACGTGAAGGTCGTCGCCGTCTCGGTCGACAGCCAGTTCACGCATGCCGCATGGCGCAACACCGCGCCGAACGACGGCGGCCTCGGCCCCGTGAAGTTCCCGATGGTGGCCGACATGACGAAGCAGATCGCGCGCGACTATGACGTGCTGATCGAGAAGGACGGCGTGGCGCTGCGCGGCACCTTCCTGATCGACCGCGATGGCGTCGTCCGCCACCAGCTCGTGAACGACCTCCCCCTCGGCCGCAATGCCGACGAAGCGCTGCGCATGGCCGACGCGCTCCAGTTCCACGAGGAACACGGCGAAGTCTGCCCCGCCGGCTGGAACAAGGGCGATGAAGGCATGAAGGCGGACGCCGAGGGCGTCGCGAAGTACCTCGGCACCCACGCCGAGGCGCTCTGAGCCTCTCTTTTGGCGGGCCCCGCCGGTCCCTATATAGTGGACTGCAGGGCCCGCCTCTCGACCCGCCCATCCGCCCTTCACGGCCCCAAGCGCACGGAAGCATCATGTCCGACACGAAACACGCGAAAGTCCTCATCATCGGCGCCGGCGCCGCTGGCTATACGGCCGCGATCTACGCCGCGCGCGCCATGCTGGAACCCGTCCTCATCCAGGGCATCCAGCCGGGCGGCCAGCTCACCATCACGACCGATGTCGAGAATTATCCGGGCTTCGCCGAGGCCATTCAGGGCCCCTGGCTGATGGAGCAGATGGAAGCGCAGGCGCGCGCCATGGGCACCGAGATGATCGCGGATACGATCGTCTCCGCCGACCTGAAGAAGCACCCCTTCGAACTCAAGGGCGACAGCGGCACGGTCTATACCTCGGACGCGCTCATCATCGCGACGGGCGCCCAGGCGAAGTGGCTCGGCATTCCCTCCGAAGAAAAGTTCCAGGGCTTCGGCGTTTCGGCCTGCGCGACCTGCGACGGCTTCTTCTATCGCGGCAAGGAAGTGATCGTGGTCGGCGGCGGCAACTCCGCCGTCGAGGAAGCGCTGTTCCTCACGAATTTCGCGACGAAGGTAACGGTGGTTCATCGTCGCGACACGTTCCGCGCCGAGAAGGTCATGCAGGAGCGCCTCTTCAACAATCCGAAGATCGAAGTGGTCTGGGATTCGCAGATCGAGGAAATCGTCGGCGACGACAACCCGCCCGGCGTCACCGGTGCGCGGGTGAAAAACGTCAAGACCAGCGAGATCACCGAAATCAAGGCCGACGGCGTCTTCATGGCGATCGGCCATTCGCCCGCGACCGAACTCTTCAAGGACCAGTTGAAGACCAAGGCGGGCGGCTATCTCGTGACCGCGCCGGACTCGACCGCGACCAGCATCCCCGGCGTCTTCGCCGCAGGCGACGTCACGGACGACATCTACAGGCAGGCCGTGACAGCAGCGGGCATGGGCTGCATGGCTGCCCTCGAAAGCGAACGCTGGCTTACGGGCCAGGAAGCGGAAAAGGCCGGCAAGGGCCCCGGCCCGCTCGAGCGCTCCCGCGAGGCGGAAACCGCCTGATAGCCCGCCAGAATCGCGGAACCCCACGGAAATCAGGGCCGTCCGGATACCTTCCGGGCGGCCCTTTTCTGTGCCTTTTCCGCCACTTCCAAAATAGACCGTGTACGCATAATCTCCGCCGCGGTTTGGCGGTGAGGGCAGAAAACCCGCGCCGCCTCTTTTGGTATGAACCCACCCCGGAGATCCAGAATGTCCTCCCCCGACATTATGTGGCCGAAGAAGACGCGCGAGCTGCACAGCAATCATTTCATTTCGACGATCTGGAACGATTTCAGGTTCCGCGACGATGACATCGTGATCTCGACCTATGGCAAGGCGGGCACGACCTGGACGCAGCAGATCGTGGGTCAGCTCATCTTCAATGGCGCCGAAGACGTGCCCGTGAACGAACTTTCACCCTGGCTCGATCTGCGCGTTCCGCCGCCTGAGATCAAGTTGCCGCTCATCGAGGCACAGACCCACCGGCGTTTCGTGAAGACGCATCTGCCCGTCGATGCACTCGTCTATTCTCCGAAAGCCAAGTACATCTATATCGGACGTGACGGGCGCGACGTGCTCTGGTCGATGTACAACCATCACGCCAATGCCAACGACGCCTTCTACGAAGCGATGAACGAGACGCCGGGCCTCGTCGGCGAGAAACTCGAGCGCGTGACGAGCGAAGTCCGGACCTATTTCAATACCTGGGTCGAACGAGACGGCTACCCCTTCTGGTCGTTCTGGGAAAACGTGTCGAGCTGGTGGGCGATCCGTCACCTGCCGAACATTCACTTCATGCACTTCGAAGCGATGAAGCGGGACATGGAAGGCGAAATCCGCCGCCTCGCGGCCTTCCTCGACATCGAGATCGACGAAGCGCGCTGGCCGGCGATCGTCGAACATTGCAGCTTCGACTACATGAAGAAGCACGCGGACAAGAGCGCGCCGCTCGGCGGCGCATTGTGGGAAGGCGGTGCCTCCACCTTCATCAACAAGGGCACGAATGGCCGCTGGCGTGACGTGCTGAGCGCGGAAGAATGCGCGAGCTACGAAGCGCTCGCGCGCGACAAGCTGGGCGAGGAATGCGCTCGCTGGCTGATGACCGGCGAAGGACTGGATATCGCCCGTTCGGCCTAGTCCTCGATCAGCAGAGCAATCAGGGCGCTCATGTCGGAAATGACATGGGCGCCTTCCCGTGTGAGCGCCGCCTCATCGGTCATCGGGTCGCCCGCATAGCCGATCACGGTCATGCCCGCCGCAACACCCGCCTGCACGCCCGGCACACTGTCCTCGATCACGAGACAGCGCTCCGGTCCATGTCCCATACGGGCGGCGGCGTGCAGAAAAAGGTCGGGCGCAGGTTTCCCATGCGCCACTTCCTCCGCGCTGAACAGCACGTCCTCCACAAGCGGCAGCAACCCCGTCGCCCCGAGCGTGAAGCGCATCTTCTCGAACTTGCCGGACGACGCGACGCAATAGGGCATGCTTCGTGCGTCGAGACCGGAAAGCACGTCTCGCGCACCCTCAACCGGCTCAACCCCTTCCGCAAACGCCTTCAGCGTCGCATCGCGAATACGCTCCGGCCAGTCCTCCCCGAGCGGCCGCCCTGTCGCCTCCTCCACATGCGCCTGTACGGCCTGCATGGTGCGTCCGACAAAGAGGCGCCGGCATTCCTCATAGGAAATCTCGTAGCCGCACTCGCCGAGAAAGCGGGCAAGCGCGCGGTTCGCCACTGGCTCGGTGTCGACCAGCACGCCATCGCAGTCGAAAATGATAAGGGAGGGAGAAAAGGAAAACGCCATGACCGCGTTATAACCGCGATCATGGCGCTTTCGGTATCACATTCCGTGTCCGGCTGTTACACCGTCGGCGGATTACTCGACCATGCTGCGAAGCATCCAGGCCGTCTTTTCGCTCGCCTGCATCCGCTGCACCATCAGGTCCGCCGTCACCTCGTCGCTCGCCTCGCTGGCGGAAGAGAAGAGATCGCGCGCGGTCTTCACGACCGTTTCATGACCCTTCACGAGGTTCTTCACCATCTGGTCGGCGTTCGGCACGCTGTTGTCTTCCTGGATCGAGGAGAGCTTGCTGAACTCGGCATAGGTGCCCGGCGCGAACTCGCCAAGCGCGCGAATGCGCTCCGCGATTTCGTCGGTCGCGGCCCAGAGCTCCTGATACTGCTCTTCGAACATCAGATGCAGCGCGCGGAATTGCGGCCCCGTCACGTTCCAGTGATATTGGTGCGTCTTGAGGTAGAGCGTGTACGTGTCCGCGAGCACGCGCGACAGCCCTTCGGCGATGTCGTTCCTGTCATTCGCTGCAATGCCTGTATCGACTTTCACGTGTCACCTCCTTGGTTCGTGTTCTTGCCTATATGTAGTGCGTAATCAAACCAATGCAAGATATATTGGAATAATTCTAATATAAGGAGCCGCAACCCGTGATACGATGCTCACCGGCTTACGGCACCAGACGACCTGTCCTAAACTGGGATCAGACATTCCCCCGACAGCGGAGAACGAGATGACGTCTACTATCCAGTTTCTCGGCGGCAAGCCGATCGAACTCAACCGCCGCCAGATCGTGAAAGGCCTTGCTGCGGGCTACATCGTCGCCGTCGGAGGATGCGTCCAGAACCAGGCTCTGGGGCGGCAGCAACTGCTGCTCGTTTCCGAAGCGCAGATGACACAGCTTTCCGCCTCCGCATGGACTCAAATCCGCAAGGAGCAAAAAGTTTCCACGAACAGGACATTAAATCGCAGGCTTGGGACAGTCGGCCCGAAAATCGTGAATGCCGCAGGGCTGCAGAATCAACCCTGGGAATACACCGTTTTCCAGGGCGATGAAGCCAACGCCTTCGTGCTGCCGGGCGGCAAGGTCGGCTTCTACGAAGGCATCTTCAAGCGCATGGAAAACGACGACCAGCTTGCGACCGTGATGGGCCACGAAACGGGACATGTCGCCGCGCGCCACTCCGCCGAGCGCTACAGCCAGCAAATGGCGGCGGGCGTCGGCATGCAGGCAGCGCAGGTCGCGCTTCAATCGGGCGATGTCAGCGGCGCGGGCGCGATCGCAGCGGTGCTCGGCGCAGGCGTGCAGTTCGGCGTGCTGCTCCCCTATTCCCGCACCCATGAACTTGAAGCGGACCGGCTCGGCCTGAACTACATGGCAAAGGCAGGCTACGATCCGCGCCAGTCGCTGCGCTTCTGGCAGAACATGACGTCGCAACGCGGTAGCAAGGCCCCGCCGCCCGAATTCATGTCGACGCATCCTTCCGACCAGACCCGCATCGCTTCCCTGACGCAGCAATTGCGCCAGATGGGCTATCAGGTCTGACAGCGACGCCCCTGCAAACGAAAAAGGCCCCGCACTGCGGGGCCTTTCTTGTTGGGGCGTGCGCCTTCAGATCAGGCTGGCACAGAAGCGCTGGATGCGCTCGCAGGCATCCGTCAGTTCTTCCGTGGACGTCGCATAGGAAATCCGGAAGAACGGTGAAAGGCCGAAGGCCGCGCCGTGGACGACGGAAATGCCTTCCGCCTCGATCAGCGCCATCGCGAAGTCCTCGTCCGTCTCGATCACCTTGCCGTCGGTGGTCTTCTTGCCGATGCAGCCTTCGCAGGAAGGGTAGACATAGAAGGCGCCTTCCGGCGTCGGGCATTTGAGACCCTTGGCCTGGTTCAGCATCGAGACGACGAGGTCGCGCCGTTCCTTGAAGACCTTTGCCCGCTCGGGGATGAAGTCCTGCGGCCCATTGAGAGCCTCGACCGCCGCATACTGGCTGATCGATGTCGGGTTCGACGTCGACTGGCTCTGCACCTTCGTCATCGCCTTGATAAGCGGCTCGGGCCCGGCGCAATAGCCGATGCGCCATCCCGTCATCGCATAGGCCTTCGAAACGCCGTTCATCGTGAGCGTGCGTTCGTAGAGCCCGGGCTCGACTTCCGCCGGCGTCGCGAACTTGAAGCCGTCATAGGTCAGGTGCTCATACATGTCGTCCGTCAGGATCCAGACATGCGGATGCTTCATCAGAACGTCGGTCAGCTTCTTCAGCTCGTCATGGCTGTAGGCCGCGCCCGACGGGTTCGACGGCGAGTTGAAGATGAGCCACTTGGTCTTCTTCGTGATCGCCTTGTCGAGCGCTTCCGGCTGCAGCTTGAAGCCGTCTTTGAGCGTCGTTTCCACCGGCACCGGCGTACCGCCCGCAAGCAGAACGATGTCGGGGTACGACACCCAGTAGGGCGCGGGAATGACGACCTCGTCGCCGGGGTTCAGCGTTGCGACCATCGCATTGAAGATGATCGGCTTGCCGCCCGGCGCCACGAAGGCCTGATGCGGCCCGTAGTCGAGATTGTTCTCGCGCTTGAACTTGGCGCAGATCGCCTGCTTGAGTTCGGGAATGCCGTCGACCGCCGTGTACTTCGTCTTGCCGTCGCGGATCGCCTTGATCGCGGCTTCCTTGATGTTGTCCGGCGTGTCGAAGTCGGGCTCGCCGGCCGCAAGCGAGATCACGTCGCGGCCGAGGGCTTTCAGGTCGCGCGCTTTCTGCGTGGCGGCAATGGTTGCCGACGGCTGAATGCGGTTGAGCGCGTCCGAAATGAAGCCCATGACATGTCTCCTGTGGCGGGCGGATGAAGAAACGCGCGAAACCTAAGCCCGCCCGTTCGCACGCGCAACAGGCTTCCTATCTATCGAGACAATAAAACACCAGCGCGACCAGAAGGAGCGCCGACCCGGCAATATCGGCCACGGCAACCTTGGAGATATAGCGGCTGGGTTCATCCTGAAGCCGGGCGAAAACCACGAAGGACAGCATGCTCGCAAAGCCGAGCACGAAGCCCGCGGGCTGCAACTCCCGCCGGAAGGCCGCCACGATCAGGAACACCCCGATGAGTCCGAGCATGACCGCCCGGTGCTGCATCAGGGTCAACAGGTTCGCATCCGTCATGGGAATGCCGTAGAGGCCGCGAAGCTGCTTCGCACCGAGCATTCCGATTGCCGGGTAGGCGTTCAGCAACCCGACCAGAACGAAAATCAGGCCGACCACAATGCCGTACATCAGACGGTCTCCCGTTCCGGTTTCATCGCGTCGGCAAGCGCCACGTCGCCGCCCTCGCGCGTCAGCCCGGCAACCGCGCCGAGCCGGTCTTCCTCCGCCATGTGCTGGCCGAGCTTCCATTTGCCTTCAAGCCGGACGACCGGCATCTCGAAGACGACGAGCGCCGTGAACAGCTTGTCCGCCTCGCGCTCCGGCAGGGACGACATCTCCCACGGATCGGGCCGCCCGGTCTCGAAGCGTGCCGTCAGCGCGGCAATCGCCTTACGGGCCGCCCCGGCATCGTCCACGACGCGCGGGGCGCCATAGGCATGGACTGCGATGTAGTTCCATGTCGGCACCTTCGCAGACGTCGCATACCAGGCAGGCGAAATGTAGCCATGCGGCCCCTGAAAGACGGCCAGCGCCTTCCGCGCGCCGTCGAACGCCTGCCAATGCGGATTGGCCCGCGCGACATGACCGACAAGCACCGCCTCATCGCCGCGCCTTTCCACGAGAAACGGCAGGTGGGTAGCGAAGGGCACACCATCGTCGCCCGCCGTCGCCAGCAGACCGAAAGGCTCCGTTTCGATCAGCGCAAGACACTGGTCGCGGTCCGTCTGCGCAAAACGCGGCGGCACGTACATGACTTCCTCTCCTACTCTGCGGGCATGGCGGCGATGTCGCGCACCGGCTCGCCGAACGTCATCGCCATGGGCACCACGCCCGCCCAGACCGGCAGATCCATGTCTTCCGGGTCGTCGAGCGGCCCGCCGGTCCGCACTTTCGCCGCCACCTCGACCAGCGGCAGCCGCAATATCTGCGTTGCTTTCGTCTCCTGCGCATTCGCGGGCCGCGTCTCCTGCGGCCGCCCCTGCCGGACCCGCGCCGTGAAGAGCGAAAGCGCCCGTGCCTTCTCCGCCTCCGCCACGACTTCCGGCACGCCATGCGCCATGACGGAGCGATAGTTCATCGAGTGATGGAAGGCCGAGCGCGCAAGCACCAGCCCGTCGACATGGGTGACGGTGAAGCAGACCGGCGCGCCCCCGCCGAGCAATCGCATGAAACGGCTCTTCCGCGATCCGTGGAAAAGAACGGCCGCGCCATCGCGGACGTAAAAGAGCGGAAGCGCGACCGGCCCCGAATCCGCCGCAAAAGCAACATGGGCGACATAGCCCGCATCGAGAATGGCGTGCACGGTTTCCCGGTCGTAGACGGCCCGCTTCGGCACCTGCCGGACCCTGTGTGCCTCTGTCGTCTGGTAGTCGCCCATCTCTTTCGTCCTGAAAATCACCGTTAAAGATCGAGGGTCCGCTTCGGCCGCGGCAGAAGTTCACCCCCGCAATTCGGGCAGACATGCGCCATCCCCTCGGCGCAGGGCGGGCAGAAGGTGCATTCGAAGCTGCAGATTTCCGCCGCGCCATCCTTCGGCGTCGCTGTCTCGCATTTCTCGCAAGCCGGTTTCATCTCGAGCATCGGCCCCTCCATCATTCGTGACGGCCCGGACTATTTGCCGAAATTGGCCCTGTAAAAAGGTCCATTAGGGGAAATATGATGGGGCCATAACAAAACCGGGATTGAAGCCATGCCCGCAAGCCCTCTGCCGCTCGGCACCATTGCGCTCGACAGCGGCGCGGAACTGCCGCTCTACCGCCAGCTTTACGACGCCTTGCGCGAGGCGATCCTCGAAGGCCGCCTCCATCCGGGCGCGCGGCTCCCCTCCTCCCGCACACTGGCAGGCGATCTCGGCGTCGGCCGCAACACCGTGCTGGCCGCCTATGACCAGCTCACCGCCGAGGGCTATCTCGAAGGCCAGGTCGGCGCCGGTACGCTTGTGGCCGCCACCCTGCCCGACAGCCTGTTGCAGCTCGACCGGCAGGCAAGCCCGCGCCGCACCGAGCCCCCCGCCAGCAACGCGCGCACCCTCTCGAAGCGCGGCGAGGCCCTCTCCGCCTCGCGCCGCCTCGCACCCGCCTACAAGCGGGGACTCGGCCAGCCCTTCCAGCACGGCCTGCCAGCCATCGACGAATTCCCGGCCATGCTCTGGAGCCGCCTCCTCGCCCGCCATTCGCGGGACACGCGCAACGGCCACTTCGGCTACGAGGTCGGCTTCGGCGTGCCCGCGCTGCGCGAAGCGATCGCCGCCTATGCGGGCGCGGCACGCGGCGTCGTCTGTTCGGCGGATCAGGTGATCGTCACCGTCGGCGCGCAGGGCGCGCTCGACCTCACCGCACGCATGCTGCTCGACCCGGGCGACCCCGTCTGGATCGAGGAGCCCGGTTATCTCGGCGCCCGCGGCGCATTGGCGGGCGCAGGCGCGCAACTCACGCCTGTTCCGGTGGACGCGGAAGGCATCGACGTCGAGGCGGGCATCGCGCGCCAGCCGTCGCCGAAGCTCATCTATGTGACGCCCTCGCACCAGTTTCCGCTCGGCGCGACGCTTTCGCTCCCGCGCCGGCTCGCCCTGCTCGAGCACGCCCGGCAAAGCGGCGCCTGGATCCTCGAGGACGACTACGATTCGGAATACCGCTATCAGGGCCGCCCGATCCCCTCGCTGCAGGGCCTCGACCGGGCCGGCACCGTCATCTACATGGGCACCTTCGCCAAGACGCTCTTCCCGGCCCTGAAGATCGGCTACCTGATCGTGCCGCAGAACCTTGTCGACGCCTTCGCCACCGCCATCCGCATCACCGGCCACGTCCCGCCCTCGGCGGTACAGGCCGCACTCGCGGATTTCATCGGCGAGGGGCATTTCGGCAGCCATGTCCGCCGCATGCGCGCGCTCTATTCCGGCCGACGCGCCTGCCTCATCCAGGCGCTCGAAGGTGAACTCTCGCCCTGGCTGAATGTGGCGCCCGGCGAAGGCGGGTTGCAGCTCTCGGCCTATCTGCCCGACAAGACGGATGACCGGGCGGTTGCGGCGGCGGCGACACAGGCCGGCCTCTTCATCAGCCCGCTCGCGCTCTACCGGCTGGAAGAAGGACGGCCGGGCCTCTATATGGGGTACGCCTCGGTGCCCGAAGCAGCCCTCGAGCGCGCCGCAACCCGGCTTGCGGAGATACTCCACAGCGGAAATTGGCCACGCTTCACCTGAGGGATCCCATGCGCCTCTACCAGATGCAGGACAGTGGTAACTGCTACAAGGTGCGGTTGGCCGCACATCAGCTCGGCCATTCGCTCGAACTCGCCGATATCGACATATTGAAAGGCGAGAGCCGCACCGAGGACTTCCTCGCGCGCAATCCGAATGGCCGCGTCCCGGCGCTCGAACTCGACAATGGCGTGACGCTGGCCGAATCGAACGCCATCATGTTCTATCTCGCAGAAGGCACGCCCCTCCTTTCCTCCGATCGGCTCGAACGGGCGCGCGCGCTCCAGTGGATGTTCTTCGAGCAATACAGCCACGAGCCCTACATCGCGGTCGCGCGCTTCTGGCACACGATCAGCCCGGGCGGACGGGAAGAGAAGAAGGACAGCTTTCCTGTCTGGCATGAGCGCGGCCACCAGGCGCTTGCCGTGATGGAGCGGCACCTCGCCACGCATGACTGGTTCGCGGGCGGCGCCTATTCCATCGCCGACATCGCGCTCTACGCCTACACGCATGTCGCGCATGAGGGCGATTTCGACATCGCACCCTACAAGGCGCTCAACGCCTGGCTCGCACGCGTACGCGGCATGCCGGACCACGTGCCGATGGACTGGCGTCCGTAGACGGACGGCCCCGCGCACGGTGTGAGTGGGCTTGAACACAAAATGGCCTTGAAATCGGTCCGCTCTCGTCCCCTTTCCTGACCCCTTCCGCCCTAATTGCCCGCGACACTTTGTCCGTCTGAGGAGGGCTTGCCTCGGACGCGCACTCAACGCGGGGAGACTGCCATGTCATATCTGTCACAACGGCCATCCGTTGCGGGTTCACCGCGCGGCTGGTCCCATTCGCTCGTCTTGTTTTCGACCTTTGTCTGCCTTGTTCTTTTGTTCATTGCGTCCTTTGTCCAGAACGCCCGCGCCGATACGGGCGGCCTTGTGAAGCTGAACGACGTCGAAAGCGGCGCGCTGCTCTTCAATTCGACCGAGCCCGGCAAATATGTGCCTGCTCCGCTGCTCGCCACCGATGTGAAGATCGACGTCACCGGCCCCATCGCGCGCACACGCGTGACGCAGCAATTCATCAATCCGGGCGACGGTTGGGTGGAAGGCAAGTATGTCTTTCCGCTCCCTGAAAATTCCGCCGTCGACACGCTGAAAATGGTGATCGGCGACCGTGTGATCGAAGGAAAGATCAAGGAGAAGGAAGAGGCCCGCCGCGTCTATGAGGAAGCAAAGGCTCAAGGGCAGAAGGCCAGCCTCATCGAGCAGCAGCGGCCCAACGTCTTCACCAATTCCGTCGCCAATATCGGCCCGAAGGAAACCATCCTCATCCAGATCGAATATCAGCAGACGGTCCGTCGCGACGGCGACGCCTTCTCGCTCCGCTTCCCGATGGTCGTTGCGCCACGCTACACGCCGAAGACGGCCGAACCGCAGTTCGTCGACTTCCGCTCGGACAGCGAAGGCTGGGGCACGGTGCTTCCGCCGGAACGGAACGACGATCTCGAACAGCCGCCGGTGCTCCACCCCGACATGGGCGACATCAATCCCGTGAGCCTCGCGGTCACGCTCGATGCAGGCTTCCCGCTCGGCGACATCACCAGCGCACATCACAAAATCGCACTCAAGCGGGACGGCGAGCGCAAGGCGACGCTCACCCTCGCCGAAGAGCTCGTCCCCGCGAACAGGGACTTCGAAATGGTGTGGAAGCCGGCCGCGACAAGCGCGCCGACAGCCGCCCTCTTCCGCGAGCGCATCGGCAACGAGGATTATCTTCTCGTCATGCTGACGCCGCCCTCGGGCAGCGTGCAGCCCGAAGCAAAGCCGCGCGAGGCGATCTTCGTCATCGACAATTCCGGCTCCATGTCCGGCCCCTCGATGGATCAGGCGAAGGAGAGCCTTCTCTGGGCACTCGACCGGCTGACCCCCGGCGACACCTTCAACGTGATCCGCTTCGACGACACGCTGACGGTGCTCTTTCCCGATGCCGTGCCCGCGCATGGCGAAAATCTCGCCGTGGCGAAGAAGTTCGTGAAGGGCCTCGAAGCGAATGGCGGCACGGAAATGCTGCCCGCCCTTCGCGCCTCGCTTGTCGACCGCAACGCCGGCGACGACACCCGTGTCCGCCAGGTCGTGTTTCTTACGGATGGCGCGATTTCGAACGAGCGTGAACTCTTCCACGAGATCACGAACAATCTCGGCCGCTCGCGTCTTTTCACGGTCGGCATCGGTTCCGCGCCGAACAGCTACTTCATGACCCGCGCTTCGGAGGCGGGGCGTGGCACCTTCACCCATATCGGCTCTGAGGAGCAGGTCACCGAGCGCATGAGCGAGCTTTTCGACAAGCTCCGCAATCCGGTCATGACGGACATCACCGCGACCTGGCCGGACGCCCGCACGACGGAGAACTGGCCGAACCCTGTGCCCGATCTCTACAAGGGCGAGCCCATCGTCCTTTCCGCCCGCATGCCCGAGGCGAAGGGCACGTTGACGCTGCGCGGCGAAGTCGCGGGCGAACCCTGGGAAGTGCGGATGCCGATCGCCGCAGGCGAAATGCGCCCCGGCATCGGCAAGCTCTGGGCGCGCCGCAAGATCGAACAGCTCGAAGCGGATGCGCAGATCGCAGGCAACTGGGAACAGAACGACGCCGAGATAACCCGCGTCGCTCTCGAACATCACCTTGTCAGCCGCCGCACCAGCCTTGTCGCGGTCGACGTGACGCCGTCCCGTCCGGATGGCGAGAAACTCACCTCGAAGGACATGCCGGTCAACCTGCCCGACGGCTGGGACTACGAGAAGGTCTTCGGCGAACCCGCCATGCAGCGGGCGAAACAGGCGAGCTTCGGGACAAGCGGCGCCATGCTTGCCATGGCGGCGGCGCCCGCGGCGGAGGCCGACGCCTCGACCGGTCTTGCCCTGCCGCAGACCGCGACGGACGCCCCCGCGCTCATCCATGGCGGCATGCTCGCCCTGCTGCTTGCGGCCATGCTCTCCGCCCTCTGGTGGCTGCAACGCCACTGGACGGCGAGCGCCTGGGCCCGGAGGCGGCAGTGAAAGCGCTGACGGCAAACAAGGCGGCGGTCCTCTGGGCCGCCGCCATCCTGCTTTGCGTCGGCCTCGGCGCATGGCAGGTCGGACAAGGCCTCTACATCATGGCGAAGGCCGAACTCGCGCAGGTTCTTCTCGAACGGGCCTGGGCGAAAACGCTGGAAGACGGCAAGCCGCACAAGGCCTGGTCATGGGCCGATACATGGCCTGTCGCGAAGATCGAATTTCCTTCGCTCGGCGAGAGCCGAATCGTCCTGTCGAACACGAGCGGCGAGGCGCTCGCCTTCGGTCCCGGTCATCTCCTCGGTTCGCCGCTTCCCGGCAGCACCGGCACTTCCGTCATCGCCGGACACCGCGACACGCATTTTTCACTTCTGCGTGACCTGAAAAATGACGACATCGTCATCCTTACCTCTGTCGACGGAACTGGACGCGAGTACAAAATCCGCGAAAGCAAAATCGTTCTTGCAGATAACTCACGCATCGATCCGCGCGCTGCGGCAGGTTTGGTGCTTGTTACCTGCTATCCTTTCGACGCGAGGGAAAGGGGACCGCTGCGGTATGCGGTCTTCGCAAACGAGAAGCCAGATGCGAGCTGAAATCAGAAAAAAATCATGATCCGCTTTTCATCCGTATGCGTAACGCTATTTCATGGTTCTGAGCGCTTAAGGCAAGACGGCTATTTTCCGGATTATCCTTGACCGTCCGGGTGATATTCGACGTATTGATTGTACGGGGCAAACAAAGGCCAGAAGCGCCCCCCTCAGGAGGCAGCTGTAATTTGGGATTGGCAAGCTATAGAAGATCGGTCAGCGAGACCAAACGAGCCGCTATTCTGAAGGCAGCGCGCGAGAACTTCCTGAAGGGTGGATACAGTCGCGCGGCGATGGCGGAAATCGCCCGTGATGCGGACGTATCGACGGCAACGCTTTACAAGCATTTCTCGTCCAAGGATGCCCTTTTCACGGCGATCGTTCAGGACGCCTACACGGGCACGGAAGGTTCGCTTTACACCGACATAACCGGCCTGTCTGCGCGAGACGTTCTGAGAAATATCGGCCGCACCTACATGCGCCAGCAGTTCGACGGGCAGATGAACGCCCTTCTGCGCATCGTCATCGCCGAGGTTCCCTCCGCGCCGCAGCTTGCGCGCGATGCGTATCAGAACGGCGTCCTGGCGCGTTACGATCAGATCCGGCAGGTCATTGAAGAGCTCGTCGCCCGCGGCGACCTGAAGCCGCACAACCTCCATGACGGCGCAAGACATCTTGGCGGCATGGTGAAGGAATTCGTCGTCTGGCCGGCTCTCTTCACGCCCGACTTTCAGAAGCCGGACGACATCGATGCCAAGATCGACGCCTGCATCGACGCCTATCTGAAAATATACGGCGCCGAATCCGCGGTCGCTCGCCCTCGGGAAAAAGAAATTGGGACTTGAATCGCATCGCCGGAAAGTCAGTTCGCAGAAGCAGGCCTCCATACTGGTGGCGGCGCGGGACAACTTCCTGAAAAACGGCTACAGCCGCGCCGGCATGGCCGAAATCGCGCGGGACGCGGACGTGTCGACCGCGACGCTCTACAAGCATTTCGCTTCGAAGGAAGCGCTGTTCTCGGCGGTCGTGCGGAATGTCGCGCGCTCGACCGGCGACTATTCCGGCGTCATCGACCCGGGCGATACGGCACGCGAGGTACTCTACAAGCTCTGCCGCGCCTATCTTTCCGTCCAGTTCGACAGCAACGCCAACGCACTCCTGCGGATCGTCATCGCCGAGGTGCCCGGTGCGCCCGGTCTCGCCGGCGACATGTATGAGGTGCTCGGCAACCGCAGGAACGACAGCCTGATGCACGTGCTCGACGAGTTGATCTCGCGCGGCATGCTGAAGCCGCATGACAGCGCTTTCGGCGCCCGGCTGGGTGCAGGCATGCTCAAGGAAATCTTCGTCTGGCCGGCGCTTTTCGATGCCGAACTCGGCTTGCCGCCCGACACGGATGAAAAGATCCACCGCGTCATCGACGCCTATCTCGCCCTTTACGGTCCCGACGCCCGCGACTAGCGCGTCGCGAGGAAGGCGTAGCGGTTGAGGCTGAAGAAGAACTCGCCGCGCTCCGCCAGCCGCAACTGGTCGTCGTACCAGGCCTGCACTTCCTCTTTCGAAAGCCCGTGCCTCTCGCCATTCGCGGCCGCATAGCCGCGGATCGTCTTCATGATGCCCGCCGCGTAGGAAACGGGCTGCCATCGCGGCGACAGCATCGGCACGATTTCGACGCGCAGCACCCGGAAGCCCGCACGCCGCATCCGCGCGCCGAGCGTCGCGGGCAGATGCGGATCGGCCAGATGGTCGTCCCAGCAGTGAAGCACGCGCTCCATGCGCGCCTTGTCCGACGAATGCCAGACGATGCTGCGCCAGTCCGTGTCGAGGATGAGCGCCCGCCCGCCGGGCTTCAGCACGCGATGGAGCTCCTTCACCGCCTTTTCCATATCGGCCACATACTCGTGCACCTGCGTCGAGACGGCGATATCGAAGGAGGCATCCGGAACCCTGAGATCGGCCGCGTCGCCTTCCATGCATTCGGCCTGCGGCATCGCCGCAAGCCGTGTGCGCGCCACCTTCAGCATCGCCGCCGACGCGTCGAGCCCCACGAGGCGGCCGCTCTCGCCCACCATGCGGGCAAGATCGCAGGCAAGCAGTCCCGGCCCGGCGCCGATATCGAGTACATGCTCGCCGGGTACGGGCGAAAGCATCTCGATCACCTTCGCGCGCTGGCCCACCACGTCGGGCGTGAGATACATCGCCTCCAGCGTGCGTGCTGCGTTGTCGTCGAATTCAAGCTGGCTCATGCCGCGTCTCTTTTTCTGTTGGCATCGTTGATCGCCGCCGCGATTTCCTCCGGCTCCGCGAGATCCGCGACCAGGTAGCGCTCACCGCCCCGCGCGATCAGCGCCAGCGCCCCGCCGCCGAACCGGCGCTGCGCGAAGGAGCGGCGCACCTGTGCGAGCGAAATCCCGGGAATGTCGAGCCGCGCGTGGCGGCGATAGGGGAAGCCCCATGTGAGCTCGAGCACCCCGTCCGAAATCTCCGCCCGGAGAACGCGCGCCCGCAGGAACGCGTGAACGAGGAGCAGCGGCACGACCACCGATTCGATGGCCAGGGCCACGGCGGGAATGGCCCTCAGCGGCGGCTCCTGCCAGATCGCCCAGAAATAGACCACCGTCCAGGTAAGCGCGACGACGAGCGACGGCAGATAGATCGTCCAGTGTGCGCCCGTCCGGATCGGCGGCGCGGGCTGGGGCGGATTTTCGGCGGCCTGGCTCATGGAACCGAGAATTGCAGAACCCCGGCACTATGGAAAGCGGCGGATTCCCGCCCTTGCCGCGCCCGCCCTCTGCGCTAGTTCCCTCACCAGCGGACAGGACAGTCACAGGAGGTACGCATGACCGGCCCCGAAAAGAAAACCGACGAAGCGCGGCAGGGCGTGACGGGCACGGGCACGCGCTATGTCTTCGCCATCTCGACGGCCGCGGCCCTGGTGGCGCTGTTTGCCATCGCCTTTGTCTTCTTCGGCGCCCCGGACATGGGCCTCGACGACGCGCGGAGCGGCGCGGATGCGACGCCGCCCTATGAGCTGCCCGAGGAGACGCCGGACTGGCAGGAGCCCGCCCCGGTCGAGAACCCGTCCAGCCCCTCCGCGCCCTGACGCACGTCTCCTGCCGCTTTCCGGCACGAGCGGACGGGGGTAGTGTCTCAGTTTGAGGGAGGCCACTGATTGGGGTCTTTATCGTCCACGAGCTTCTGTAGCAGGAACTCAATCCGCTTTAGCTGGTTCGACACATAGGCCAGTCCGGCGATGAGTGTCACGAAGCCGATTGTTATTGCCGTTTCCATTCATGGCCTCAGTCTGGGGTCTAGAAGACCGCTTTGGGCGGTGGCTTTATGTTGTCCCACCTCTCCGCAATAGCAAAGCACGCGGCCTCCATGTTCTTGAAACGCGTCACGCTATCGGTTGGTGCTGGGTAGGCAACCCCCGCATAGGCGTCAATCGTGAGGCACAGCTTCCGCTCCGGCTCCGCGTCGGTATCGGCCTCAACAAGGTTGAGGTATCCCAAAAGGAACGCGGATTGCCACTCGGCAACTTCGGGCTTGAGAGATGTTCCTTTTGCATAGCGCAGAGTCGCCGCGCCGATTTTCACCTTGTTCGTCTTTGTCAGCCTCCGAAACCGAAGTTGCAGATCGGGGGTAACTTTCACGTCCCCCAAGGTGATCGGCTGGCCCTTCCCCGGCGGAAGCAATTCCGCCTCGGGAAGCGACACCAAATGAGACACCTTCGCAAAGCGATCAATGTAATCGGCGTTGTGATCGTATAGATCGCGGTCAAAAGTCGAGTCTGCCAGCCGCGTCCGGAGCTTTTCGGCTGCCTCGGACAGGCTGCCAATTTCCGGATTCTCGGTCCGCAGGAATTTTGATACTATCTGCTTCGCCTCATTGTGTTGTACGACACGGGCGAGCGTTTGGTATTTGCATCCGACGAGAATTGAACGCTTCCTGATGTCGGTAGCGGCCATGTAGTCCGCGAGGTGGCGGGCGGAAATTTGCGGATTTTTAACCAGCCGGTGCGTTTGCTTGTCGGACATGGAATGGTCCCCCGGGGGTGATGAGATGGATGAGTTTTACTTCAGCGTAAATCTCGACAATGACAGAACGCTCTGTTTGGCACCTCTCACAGACCGGCGAATCGCTATGTCCGGTCAGGAACTTGCAGATACTAGCGGATATTTCCTATACGAGCAGTGTAGCTCGGAAGGATTTGGCGGAGTGGAAATCATCGCCCGTGTTGTGTCCGATGAGGCCGTCGCCAAACTGCGCCAGTTTTTCAATATGGACTGAGTTTTAGTCCGCCAACTGAGCAATATCCTCTAACGTCCAGACATGATCCGCAACACCTGCCTGCATGGCCGGGGTAACGCGAAGCGTCTTATGGATTTTCGCGAAGTTGTAGAACATGAAATGCAGCGCCACGGCATGGGCGTGGTTTTCGATCTTCTTTGAAAAGCCGTTGGTCAGGCGAGTGAACCGGCGCATATGCATCCGCATGGTGAGGTTCTGGCGCTCAACGTAGGACGTGGAGACATGCTCCCGGTCAGGGTTGCCCGTCACCCGGTCCTTGCGCGCGCCCTTGCAGATGGCCGGACTATAGCGGCGCTGCCCTTCCGGGGCGCTACCGTAAATCTTGATGAGCGTGGCGAAGTCCACATCGTCGCCAAAGGCATCCTCTACAGCGCCAAGGTAGGGGCCGTGGCCGTCGCTCGTAAGCTGCACACGGTTGGCAAGGCGGGAAGCCACATCCTGCATGAACTCGTGCGCATATTCCGCGTCACGTCCGCCGATGAGATAGGAGACGATGAGCTTGCTATCGGCGTCGATTGCGGTCCACGTCCACGTATCGCCCGCGCCTTCCGGCGCGGCCTTGGCCGTCTTGACGTTCTTCGCCTTCGCGTAGGTGAAGGACCAGATTTCATCGACCTGCACCCGCTGAGACTTCACATTGCGCACATGCTCATCGTGATAGGCGGCGCAGGCCGTGCCGACATCGATCAACAACTTTGTCACCGTGTTGATCGACACGTCCGCAAGGCGCGACGTGGCCCGGAGGCTCATGCCTTCGCAGAGCATTCCAAGGATCTGAGCGCGCTTCTGTGTGGACAGTTTGTTCATGTCAATCAAGATAGGGAGTCAAGCATGATCGGTCAAGCATAAAGGTCAGTTAAGTAGACACAGCTCCGCCAACCCATTGGCGGGACTCGCAAAATGGCAAATTGACTTTTGAATCAATCGGTTATATAAGAAAAAGGCTCGGGCCCCATGACAGGATTCGGACCTGCATCTCCACGACTAGCAATCGAGCGCTCTATCCAGTTGAGCTACATGGGGAAACCGAGTGGGAATGACCCGGCCAAAGCCGGGCTTAGACCCTCCTAACGGATGGCGGCCAGCACATCGCTTGCTCCTTTCGTTTCTACGGTTACAAAAGCCCCGGGTCGTCTGGTTGGTCGCCAGACCCGGGGTTTTCTTTGTTACGTTGATCCTCAGGGACAAAGAACCAATGAACGCCCTTACGCCGAACAAATCCCTCTTTGGATAGGCGGTAGAGCGTCATTCCAGCGGTCTTGTCGTGAAATTTTGTCTGATACTCTGCCTCGATCTTCGCTTGGATCTTCGAAGCCTTTAGCGGATGCGGGTAGGCCTCTGAGAGCAATTCGAGGGCGCGTACTCTAAACGGCTTGTGAACAGTCATGCTGGCCGACAGGCCGACGCTCTCAAGCGTTGCGGTTGCGGGAGACAGGTTCCCGGTTGGTACCGCTTTTTGAAGCCATGAGACAGGCAATTCCATGGCGCGGGCTGCTGTTGAGATTTCCGCCAATGCATCGTCAAATTGCCGCAGTTGCAGCTTCGCAGCTTCATCCGCCTTACGACGGGCCGCAAGAAGTTCATCGCGCCGCCGCGTAAGGTCCGCAGCAGCCTCTGCCTTCCATTTTGGAATATCGTCCGACATTTGTTCTCGAAAACCCCAACGTTGATTTCGAGAAGGTATCAGCGGGGGAATCGAAGGTCAATCACGGATGGGGTGTTGTTAACCGTTTTTCCGCCACCGGGCGGCGGCGGCCTTGCGCGCGATCTCGGACTTACGCTCATCAGACAATTTCTCGGCTCTCGCTTTGCCGCCTTTTTGGCCACCCTTACGGCCCAAGGCGACCGCTGCCGGGTCTTTCCCCTCATCGGGGTCCGGGTCCGTCGCCTCGCCCGTCGCAATGTCTGCGATCAGCTTGGCGAGCTGGTTTGTGTCCCTAGGGCGCTTCGGTTTTTTGGCGGAGTCTGTCATGCGTCTAATATCGCATGGGAGGGCGGAAGGCCCAAGGGGCGCTCAAAAATTCTCAACGGCAAACTGAGACACTACCCGGACGGGCCTCCTCTTTGAACCGGCGCTGACTCGCGCCATATTGGGCGCATGGCGCACAATAACGGTCCCAAAAGCTTCGGGCGCGGCTCCGAAAGGCCGCTGCCCCGGAAACCTTCCGGTCTGGCGGAAGCCCCCGGCGCGAATTTCGTGCCGGAAGGCGGTCTTGCGCCCGACCGCGACACCTGGGCGGGCGCGCTGCAGGGCGACCCGGCAAGCTGGCCGCTCTTCGCGCCGCATCGCCCCGAGCGCCCGGAAAAGTCGGAAGGCGGCCGCCGCTTCAACCTCGTCTCCGAATACCAGCCCGCCGGCGACCAGCCGACGGCGATCGAGGAACTGGTGAAGGGCGTGAGCGAGGGCGACCGCGAGCAGGTCCTTCTCGGCGTCACCGGCTCCGGCAAGACCTACACCATGGCGCAGGTGATCGAGCGCACGCAGCGCCCGGCCCTCATCCTCGCGCCCAACAAGACGCTCGCCGCCCAGCTCTATGGCGAGTTCAAGAGCTTCTTCCCGGAAAACGCGGTCGAGTATTTCGTCTCCTATTACGACTACTACCAGCCGGAAGCCTATGTCCCGCGCACCGACACCTACATAGAAAAGGAAAGCTCGATCAACGAGCAGATCGACCGCATGCGCCATGCCGCCACGCGCGCG
Source organism: uncultured Rhodobiaceae bacterium (assembly GCA_913057645.1). Lineage (GTDB taxonomy): Bacteria > Pseudomonadota > Alphaproteobacteria > Parvibaculales > Parvibaculaceae > Parvibaculum. Next base: position 36,955 of record CAJXOU010000030.1, read on the forward strand.
CTGCTGGAACGCGACGACGTCATCATCGTCGCCTCCGTTTCCTGCATCTACGGTATCGGCTCGGTCGAAACCTATTCGGCCATGACCTTCGGCGTGAAACTTGGCGAGCGGCTCGACCGCAAGCAGCTGATCGCCGATCTCGTCGCCCTTCAGTACAAGCGCAACGATCAGGCCTTCGCCCGCGGCACCTTCCGCGTGCGCGGCGACACCATCGAGGTCTTCCCCGCGCATTACGAGGACCGCGCCTGGCGCATTTCGCTGTTCGGCGACGAGGTCGAGGAGATCGCGGAGTTCGATCCGCTGACCGGCCACAAGACCGACACTTTCGAGGAAGTGAAGCTCTACGCCAATTCGCATTACGTCACGCCGCGCCCGACGCTCAACCAGGCGATCGAGGAGATCAAGCACGACCTCCAGGTCCGCCTGCAGGAACTGAAGGGGCTGGGCAAGCTCCTCGAAGCGCAGCGCCTCGAACAGCGCACCCAGTTCGACATCGAGATGATGGAGGCGACGGGAAGCTGCGCCGGCATCGAGAACTATTCGCGCTACCTCACCGGCCGCAAGCCCGGCGAGCCGCCGCCCACCCTGTTCGAATATCTCCCCGACAATGCGCTCGTCTTCGCCGACGAAAGCCATGTCACCGTGCCGCAGATCGGCGGCATGTTCCGCGGCGACTACAAGCGCAAGTCGACGCTCGCGGAATACGGCTTCCGCCTGCCCTCCGCCGTCGACAACCGCCCCATGCGGTTCGAGGAATGGAACGCGATGCGCCCGCAATCGGTCTTCGTCTCGGCGACGCCCGGCCCCTGGGAAATGGACCAGACCGGCGGCGTCTTCGTCGAACAGGTGATCCGCCCGACCGGCCTCATCGACCCGCCGACCATCATCCGCCCGGTCGCGACGCAGGTCGACGACCTCATCGCCGAATGCCGCGAGGTCGCGGCGAAGGGCCAGCGCGTCCTCGTCACGACGCTGACGAAGCGGATGGCGGAAGACCTCACCGAATACATGCACGAACAGGGCATCCGCGTGCGCTACATGCATTCCGACATCGACACGCTGGAGCGCATCGAGATCATCCGCGATCTCCGCCTTGGCGCCTTCGACGTCCTGATCGGCATCAACCTGCTGCGCGAGGGCCTCGACATTCCCGAATGCGCGCTGGTCGCGATCCTCGACGCCGACAAGGAAGGTTTCCTGCGTTCCGAAACCTCATTGATCCAGACCATCGGCCGCGCCGCGCGCAACGTCGACGGCCGCGTCATCCTCTATGCCGACAACATCACCGGCTCGCTCGAACGCGCGATGGCCGAAACCGCGCGCCGCCGCGAGAAGCAGAAGGCCTATAACGAGGAACACGGCATCACGCCGGAATCGATCCGCCGCAACATCGGCGACATCCTCGAAAGCGTCTATGAGCGCGACCATGTCCGCGTCGACACCGGCGAGGCCGACGAAAGCTTCATCGGCCACAATTTGCGCGCCCACATCGCCGACCTCGAAAACCGCATGAAGGAAGCCGCCGCCGACCTCGAATTCGAAACCGCCGCGCGCCTGCGCGACGAGATCAAGCGCCTCGAAGCCACCGAACTCGCCATCGCCGACGACCCCCTGGCCCGGCAATCCGCCGTCGAGGAAAGCGTCGCCCGCACGGCCACAAAGGGCCGCTCGACAAGCGGTAAGCCAGGGACTAGGGCGCGGAAATACAAGAAGGGCACGGAGACACAA
>CAJXOU010000031.1 GCA_913057645.1 uncultured Rhodobiaceae bacterium
TGTGTCGCTCTAGTGCTCACCGTCAGTAGCTTTGTGAACGATTTTGGATCTGTGTCTTATTTTTTCGTATTGTAGTTTGCAAAACGGTGAGAGCGGGGGTTGGCGGCAAGGCCAAACCGCGCCGCCGCATCGGCAGGCGGGAGTTTCGGTGCGGCAATACAGGCCGACACAATCGCGAGCGCCGTATCCTTCGTCTTGCCGATTCGCCCGACGAGTTCGCCTCCGACCTTTTCGAGACCGGCCGAGGAAACAGCCGCCGATTTACCCAGCCCTGCCAGAAGCACCCGACTTGCGCCAATACCCTGCGGTCCCACGAGTTCGACATATGTCCCCGACTTGCCGGTGAAGCCGGCTGCCTTCACCGCCCGCTTGAGAGCTCCACCGAGCTTCCCGTCAATATCTGCTGCTACCCCCTGCAATGCGGCGCCTTCGGTGACAAGCACAGCCAGCGCCCCTGGCTTCGCAAGCGAGATGTCGGCGAAAGTAATATTCATTTGGGGGCCTCTTTCCTGATTCTCTCCGGTGCCGACACCGAAGAACGAACGTTGCGACATATCTTGCAGCGACGACGCTGCCTTCCCGCCTTTTCCCGGGCTTCAAAATGGGATAACCATTTCTCTCAACGAAGCTCGGCAATCCGGCGCGTATCCTAACCGAATCGCCGCCAAGGGAAAGTCGTCCGTCGTCGAGGTGGCATTCAGGCAGAGTGGCCTGACAACCCGGACGCCGGTCAGGAACTCGATTTCATGCCCACCAGCCTGTCGAGATATCTTTTCCTGCAGACGCTTGGGCCGTTTCTCGTGGCAAGCTTCGTGCTCACGGGGATTATCTGGCTCACTCAGGCCTTGCGCATGCTCGATGTGCTCATCACGCAAGGGCAAACGCTGCTCACGTTCTTCGAGCTGACGGCTCTGGCCCTGCCCAGCACTCTCATCATCGTGCTTCCGATTTCGCTCTTTTGCGCGATCCTCTACACGCTTCACAAGCTGATTGGCGACAGCGAGATCGTGGTCATGTTCTCGGCCGGTGTTAGCCGATGGGTTGTCGCGACCCCTCTTCTCACTGTGGCCGTCGCGACCTCAATAGTCGTTCTGATGTTTTCCATACACATAGCTCCGTCCGGAATGCGCGCGCTCAAGAACCGCCTCTATGAAATCAGGAGCGATGTCGCGACGTCGGTGATCCGCGAGGGAACCTTCAGCAACCCTGCTTCGGGTCTTACCGTCTATGTCCGCGAACGGGATGCCGATGGCACGACCTACGGGATCCTGGTTCACGATGGACGCAATCCAGACGAGCCAATCACCTACATGGCGGAAACAGGAAGTCTGGTTGAAGGCCCAAACGGGCCCCTACTCGTCATGTTCAATGGAAATATCCAGCGTGTCTCGCGTGAGAACGGCGAGAATGCAGCGGGTGCCGCCACCCTCCTCTATTTCGACAAGTATACCTATGACCTTTCACAGTACGTCGACGATCAGCCGACTTTTTCCTACGAAGGCCGGGAACGTTACTTCCATGAGCTCGTGAACCCGGCGCCGGACGACTTCTATGCGCGGCAGAACCGATCGAAACTGTTGGCTGACGCGCATGAACGCGTCGTTGAGGGTTTATATCCCGCGATGCTGGCACTTATCGCACTTGCCGCGCTTCTCCCGGCGCCCTTCAACCGGCGTGGCTATGCATCACGCATGGCCATTGCTGCAGCGGCGGCTCTCCTGATCAGAATACTTGGATTTGCACTGGCCAATGCCACAAGCCGGGACCTCTATCTGGCGCCGCTGATGTACCTTCTGCCGCTATCAGTATGTGGCATCTGTGTCGCCATCATAAGCGGCGTCCGCTTCGACTTCCTGTGGCAAAGAGCACGCTGGGCCCTTACCAATCGAACCGGCTCCGCCAAGGACGAAGGGCCAGCGCCGTGAACCTTTCCTGGACACTCTCGCGCTATCTCGGCCGTCAATTTTTTTTCGTCGTGATGGTGACGTTCGGCGTATTTCTAGCGCTCATATTCATGATCGAACTTGTCGAGCTACTGCGTCGCAGCAGCGACAAGCCGGACGTATCCTTTGGATTGCTGATTTCCATGGCACTCATGGAAGTCCCGCGGCTTGGCGGCAAAACGTTGCCCTTCGCGGTACTGTTCGGGGGAATGGCTGCTTTTCTGCGCCTAAGCCGAAACAATGAACTGGTCATAGCGCGCGCAGCCGGGGTCTCGGTCTGGCAGTTCATCACCCCTGCCCTGGTCGTATCCTTCATCGTCGGAGCTTTCGTCGTCACGGTATACAATCCCGTGTCGTCCACGCTGACAACACGCTTCGGCCAGCTTGAGTCGAAGTATCTGGAGCAGCGGACGAGTTTCGTAGCGGTCTCCTCCAACGGTCTTTGGCTTAGACAGGCGGACTCGACGGGGCAATCGGTCGTTCACGCTCTCAGGATGGACGGCCAGGGGCTGACGCTCGAAGAAGTGACAATCTATCTCTACGGCGAGGGCAACCGCTTTCTGGGTCGCATCGACGCAGAGTCGGCCGCTCTCCGGCCCGGCCATTGGGAACTCCACGATGTCTGGGTGCTCATGGTCGACGACCAGCCGCGCAAATACGAAACCTTCGAGCAAGAAACCTCGCTTACCGAGAAGCAGATTGAGGAGAGCTTTGCCCGGGAGGAGACGATCTCCTTCTGGGAGTTGCCGCATTTCATCAGCACCGCTGAAGCCGCAGGATTTTCGGCGCGTCGGTACCAGATCTATTTTCACCAGTTACTGGCCACACCGGCCATGCTCTGCACCATGGTGCTGGTGGCCGCGGTATTTTCCATGCGAGTATCGCGAATGGGGGGAATGCTGCAGATGGTTCTGGGCGGCATAATGGCCGGTTTTCTGGTCTATTTTCTGGGCAACCTGTCGATTGCGCTCGGTCTGTCCGGCATCTTGCCAGCCGCGCTCGCGGCCTGGGCTCCCTCTATCGTGGTTATGCTATTGGGGCTTGCGGTTCTCTTTCACCTCGAAGACGGTTAGAAATCAGGGTGACGCTCGCAATTGCTGAGCGATTCTAACAGACAGGCCGGGGGCGGGGCGTTCAAGGTGACGGAGGGGGTATCGATGAGTTCAGCCGGCCAGCGCGGCGCAGTTCTACTCGCGATGACGCTGGCTGCGGCTATGGCATTTGCGTCACCATCGAATGCCCAGCAAGGGCCTCAGGAGGAAGTCGGATTTGCCGACTCCCGTGAGGTGCTCATGCAAGCCGACGAACTAACTTATGACCGCGAAACGCGCGTCGTGACGGCGACCGGTCATGTCGAACTCGCTTATGGCGAAAGAGTTCTGCTCGCAGATCGCGTGACCTACGACGAAACGACGGGTGTCGTGACGGCGGACGGCAACGTTTCCCTTCTTGACCCTCAAGGCGATGTTGCATTCGCAGACCACATTGTTCTGCGCAACGAAATGCGCGACGGCGTGATCCAGACATTGCAGGTCTTGCTCAGTGACGACTCGCGGCTTGCCGGCAGCAGCGTCGTAAGAAGCGGCGGGAACATGACTACGCTTCATAGGGGTGTCTATAGCCCTTGCGATGTCTGCGAGAAAAAAGGTCAAACGACTCCGCTCTGGCAGATCAAGGCCTTCCGAGTCATTCACAACAAGGAAGAGAAACGGATCATCTACGAAGACGCTTTCATGGAGTTCTATGGCGTTCCGGTACTCTATATTCCGTATTTCTCACAACCCGATCCCTCGGTGAAGCGTCAGTCCGGCTTTCTGACGCCTACGCTGATGAGTTCAACGGAACTCGGTCAGCAAGCCGAAATTCCCTATTACTGGGCTATCAGCCCCGATAAAGACGTAACTCTCATTCCGAGATTCACCACGAAAGAAGGCACGGTTTACCAGGGCGAATACCGGCAACGGTTCGAAGACGGACGCATACAGATGTTCGGCACCGCAACCTGGCCCAGAACCCAGCAGGCAGGAACACCGGCCGATGACGATTTTCGGGGCAGCCTCTTCGGTAACGGCAATTTCGACATCGACGAGAACTGGAGCTGGGGTTTTCGTTCCGAGTTGACTTCCGACGACACCTATTTGCGCAAGTACGATCTGTCAGACGCCACGGACCTGGTCAGCAACCTCAACGCGACCTACGCAAACGGACGCAACAGCTTCACTGCGGATGCGTATTATTTCAGAGGTCTGCTTTCAACGGACAGCACGGCGACCACGCCGTGGGTGGCACCCATCCTTCAATATGATTACTCCTATCCGGATCAGATTCTTGGCGGTCGCATCGGGTTTTCTGCCAATGCGATGGTTCTCGAAAGGCAGCAAGGCGCGAAATCCCGGCGAATTTCGAGCTCGGTCCGCTGGGACCACCGGGAAACAACCAGGTCCGGTTTCGTCTACCGCCTCTTTGCCAGCCTTCGCGGTGACCTTTACTCGGTCGAAGATGTGCCCAACACGGCAGTTCCGGGAGCAACTTTCGACGAAACGACGATTGCCCGCGCCTTGCCGACCATTGGCGCCGAATGGTCGTATCCATTGATGCGCGTGGATGGAGACGTGAGACACGTACTCGAGCCGATTGCCCAGATCATCTACTCCCCCAACGTCGGCAACACGGTTGAAATACCGGACGAAGATTCGCAGAGCTTCGAGTTCGACGACACGAATTTGTTCTCCGAGGATAGATTTGCCGGCCTCGATCGCTGGGAAACTGGCGCGCGCGCCAATGTTGGTTTGCGCTACTCGATCTATACGGCGGGCGGTGGTCAGGCGAATGCTCTGTTCGGACAGAGTTTCCGGGTAGAGGACAACAACAGCCTGGCGGCAGGGACAGGCTTGAGGGACGAATCTTCGGACTATGTCGGACGCGTCATGGTTTCGCCCAACAAAGACCTGCTCGCCGTTTACCGCTTCAGACTTGACGATCAGAAGCTGAAAATCCGGCGTAACGAGGTAAGCCTGCTCGGCCGCCGCGGGCCTGTGACCGGCGAACTTGGATACGCCTATTTTGCCGCGGACCAGTCCGTCTCATTCACCCCTCGCGAAGAAATCTATGCTGGGTCGGTATTGAGACTCGACGAGTATTGGCGCGTGTTCGGGCAAACGAGGCGAGATCTCGCCAACAGTCGAACCGTCGCCAACAGGGTGGGAATTGGTTACGAAGACGAATGTATCGATTTCTCCATCGGATTCTCACAGTCGTTCTATCGCGATCGGGACATCGAGCCCGACAAATCGGTCGTCCTGCGTATCACCTTCAAGACGCTGGGTACCGCCCGGGTCGCGGGATCGACCGATTCCGAATAAACTGCGAGCACCGCGCCCAAGCCACTGAAAATAGCCCGTTTTCAGGATTCTGATCGGTTGATTGGGGCCTTGATTCAAGTATTCTGTCGGCCCGTGAGATCAAGCTGACAGCGGGCCGAAGGCTCAGAAGAAAGACGCAATGACCCCAAAAGACAAGTACGCGCGCAACCTCATGCCGCGCCGACTCCGGGCTATTAACACCGTCCCGGGTATCATTGTCGCGCTTCTGGTCGGCTTTGCCATGTTGCCTGCCAGGTCAGCCATCGCACAGGAAACTGCATCCAGTACGCTGGGCTCTGGCTCAGACACCCAGGGCATTGCAGCGATCGTCAACGACCGCGTGATATCCTCATATGATCTCGACCAACGAGTGAAACTGGTCCTCCTGAGCTCCGGCATCCCGGACAACCGCGAAAACATCTCCCGTATTCGCGGACAGGTTCTCCGTTCTCTGGTCGACGAGTATCTGCAGATGGAAGAGGCGCAACGGCTCAACGTCGAGGTGACGGCGGAAGATATCGACAGCGCTTTCGAGCGTATCGCACAGCGCTCCAACATGAACCTCGAACAGATTGACCAGTTTCTTAAGGAAGGTGGCGTCGCACGAGAAACGCTCGAACGGCAGATCAGGGCGGATATCGCGTGGAACCGGGTTGTCCAGCAACAATTCGGCCCGCTTATTACCGTCGGCGAGACCGAGATTGATGAGGTGATGCGCCGTTTGCAGGAGGACTCCGGACAACCCCGATATCTTGTGTCTGAAATTCTCATCACCTTTGACAACCCCACCCACGCCGAAGAAATTGCCGCAGGCACCGAACGGCTGGTGAGGCAGATTCGTGAGGGAGCGCCTTTTGAGGCCGTCGCCAGACAGTTCAGTCAGTCAGCTTCGGCAGCGAGTGGCGGTGACATTGGTTGGATCCATGCAAGCCAGTTGCCCGAAGGGGTCGGCGAGGTGGTCAGGCAGATGCAACCCGACATGGTGTCGGACCCTATCCGCACGCTGAACGGTTTCTACATCATTCAACTCAGAGCAATGCAGACTGGAACGGGTGCGGATCCGATGCGGGATCAGTACGAGCTGATGCAAGTAATTCTGCCGCTGGCACAGAACGCAGATCAGCAAGCCGTTAGCAGGCGCGCCCGCGAAGTCAACGAATTCCGTTCCCAGGTAACTTCCTGCGACGACGCACCGAAACTGATTGAAAAGTACATCAGCGGCAGCGCCGGCCCCAAGAGACAGGTTATTGCCGGGCAATTGGAGCCCAGGCTTCGGCAAGCGCTTGCGAATACCGAGGTGGGCGGCACAACCGAGCCCATCCGATCCGAGCGTGGTGTCGAGATGATAGTCGTCTGCGCCCACAAGGCCGCTCAAGGCGAAATGCCGACGCGCGAGCAAATCGACAATACGCTCTATGAACAGCAGCTTTCGATGATGGGCCGCCGACACTTGCGCGACCTGCGCCGAGATGCAGTGGTCGTCTACAGATAGTTTCGCAACAGCCGCTTGGCAGCTTGGGCAGTACGGCCGAAATGGCAGATCCAGCTTCCGCATTGCCTCTCGCGATCAGCATGGGAGATCCGGCCGGCATCGGGCCGGAGATTACAGTCAAGTCCTGGGCGGAACGGAAGCGCGAGAACCTTGCCGTCTTCTTTGCGGTGGGGAACGCTGACCTATACAGGGAAACGGCGCGACTTCTGAAGCTGGATATAGACATCCAGGAGATATCATCGCCCGGTCAAGCCGGGCAGGTGTTTTCCGACGCGATGCCTGTTCTGCCGATTGATCTGGCCGAACCTGCCGCATCGGGCATTCCTTCACCGGCCAACGCCACCTCGGTACTCGCTTCGATCGACACTGCCTGCGATTTCGCTCTTGATGGCAGTATCGCCGGCATGGTTACCAACCCAATACACAAACGCACGCTGTATGAGGGCGGACTTCGCGTCCCGGGGCATACCGAGTATCTCGCCGAACGATGCGGCGGTGCCACGCCTCTCATGATGCTATCCTGCCCGGGACTTCGTGTTGTTCCCGTCACTGTGCACCTCTCGCTCGGCGAAGCGGTGGAGTCTCTCCGTGCGGATGCAATCGTCGAGCAAGGCCGGATTTTGGCAGAGGCGCTGAAGCGGGATTTTGGCATTGAACGCCCACGGATCGCAGTCGCCGCACTCAACCCCCATGCGGGCGAGGAAGGGCATCTGGGTCGCGAGGAAATCGAGGTTATCGCGCCTGCCGTTGAAGCTCTGAGAGACTTGTGCCCGGATGCAAGATTCACAGGGCCAAGCCCGGCAGACACACTCTTTCACGCGGCGGCACGCTCCCGCTATGACGCCGTGCTCTGCATGTATCACGATCAGGCGTTGATCCCCTTGAAGACGATCGACTTCGAGAATGGTGTCAACACCACGCTGGGCCTTCCGATCATTCGTAGTTCACCAGACCATGGCACCGCTTTCGACATAGCTGGCAAAGGGATTGCCCATCCCGGCAGCCTCATTGCCGCAATACGCACCGCGAGCGAAATATCCTATCACCGGGCGAACGCATGACGGCGCATCCATCCGGGCTTCCGCCTTTGCGCGAGGTGATCGCCAAGCATGGTCTTGCCGCCCAGAAATCACTCGGCCAGAATTTTCTACTCGATCTCAATCTTACCGGCCGAATTGCCCGCGCTGCCGGACAACTCGATGGGCACGACGTTCTTGAAGTGGGTCCGGGGCCAGGCGGCCTGACGCGTGCCTTGCTGGCGTCGGGTGCCCGCCGTGTAGTTGCGATCGAACGCGACCGCCGGTGCATTGCGGCGCTTCAGGAGATCGCCCTGGCCTACCCGGACAGACTCGTCATTGTTGAGGGTGACGCCCTCGTAACCGACATGCGAGCGCTGGTAAGCACTCCGGCCCGTATTGTGGCAAACCTGCCCTACAATATCGCAACCCCGCTTCTTGTGGGATGGATGCAGACGGAACCTTGGCCTCCCTGGTTTGAAAGCCTGACCCTCATGTTTCAACGGGAGGTCGCCCAAAGGATTACGGCACGGCCGGGCACGAAGGCTTATGGCCGCCTGTCCGTGCTCACCCAATGGCGAACAAAGCCGCGTATTCTGTTCGACGTGGACCGCAGAGCATTCACTCCTCCCCCCTCCGTCACTTCATCGGTCGTTGAGCTCATACCCCGTGACAAGCCACTGGCAGAGGCCAATCCCGCCGCGCTCGAGCGAGTCGTCGCCGCAGCGTTCGGGCAGCGGCGCAAGATGCTGAGGGCGAGTCTGAAGACATTGGGGAGAGGCAATCCCGCCGCCCTTCTGGAAACAGCCGCCATCGCCCCTACCCGGCGAGCGGAAGAATTGACGGTCGAAGAATTTTGTTCGCTTGCCCGGGCCTTCGCAGATCGTATGTGATCTCCATTTGCGAGGTTGTTAGGGACGGCGCTGCATGCCACATTGGCGTCGAAATCGGCGGTCCCAAGCCGAAAACATCACGTCCCGGAGGCAGGTTTCATGAAGTCCGAAGCGATCGTCGAATACGGTGCCCCCTTGCAGCTCGTCGATAGCGACACGCCGCAGCCTCAGGGTACCGAAGTGCTCCTCAAGGTCACTCATTGTGGCGTCTGCCATTCCGACGTTCACATTCATGACGGCTATTTCGATATGGGCGGCGGCAACAAACTGGACGTCCGCGCCGGACGGAAGCTGCCATTTACGCTCGGTCACGAAATCGAGGGTGAGGTGATCGCCACGGGCCCCGACGCCGGTGAAATTGAAATCGGAACCCAACGGGTGGCCTATCCATGGATTGGCTGCGGCGAATGTCCCACCTGCAATCGCGGCGACGAACATCTGTGTAACAAGCCACGTGCGTTGGGTATTCAGGTGGCGGGCGGATACGCGACCCACGTGCTGGTACCCCATCCTCGCTACCTGCTGGACTACAGTGGCGTCGCGGAGGGCTTGGCTGCGACCTATATGTGCTCTGGCCTCACCGCTTACAGCGCGATGAAGAAGCTTGGCGATATCAGCGCCGAAGAACGCGTGATGGTGGTAGGCCTCGGCGGCGTCGGCATGATGGGCCTGCAGTTCGCGAAGGCTCTCTTTCCTTCGGCGCCTCTCGGTGCCGATGTCGATGAAAACAAACTTCAGTCCGCTCGGGGCGCCGGGGCCCACGAGGTCTACAACCCGAAAGACGCCGAAGCGATCAAGAAGGTTCTCGCCGATACGAATGGCGGCGTGCCCGCCGCGGTCGATTTCGTCGGCTCCGAAGCCTCTCTCAAGTTCGCATCAAGCGTCGTACGGAAGGGTGGGAAGGTCATCGTGGTCGGGCTATTTGGCGGCGGCTTCTCGATGCCGATTCCGTTGTTCCCGATGCGCGCCATCTCCATCGGTGGTTCTTATGTCGGCTCTCTCGACGAGACGAAGGAGATGATGGAATTGGTGAAAGCAGGAAAGATCGACCCTATCCCGGTCAGCGAACGTCCGCTTGGTGAGGGCTCGAAGTCGCTCGACGACCTCCGCAATGGGTCAGTGATGGGGCGGGTGGTACTGAAACCGTGATATCGTCGATTTTTCGATCTGGCGGATCGCAATAGGATGTACGCTCGATGTGGTTGCACGAAGACGGCACTTTCAATGCGTGTGTCCTGCCAAGCCTAAGGAAGATTGCTCAGTCTCCTGAAATGTTCGTAGACGATCAAATCGGCTTCAACCAGCGGCCTGGCGAGATCCCTCATTTCGTCATCGAATGAGCGCATCGCTTCGCTCCTTTTTTCAGCCGATCTCACGAACGATGCCGTAACGTTCATTTTTCTGCCCGCAGGGGGCTGAGGCAGACCCGCAATGTCTGCAACTTCCAAAAAGGCTGAGTCGAAGTTGTCGTTGAATCCAATCAGGTCGACCGTCGACAGGTTATGAATCGCCGCCTCTGCGAGGCTCAATCTTTCCTCTCTAGATTTCGGGATGTATCCCAGAGAACCCGCAAACTGCCGCGCGACGAAATTGTCCGCCCCGGAGACCACGACGGGGTGCCTGGAGACGAGGAATTCCTTCAAGGACATCGTCTTTACGAGCCTGACGTCGTTATCATCTCTGACGCTCGGCGGCAGATGAGCCACATACTGATAAAGCGACCGCAATCGATCGTATGGGTCTCTCAGGAAAGTCAGGGAATAGGTGGATTCGTCCCTGAAACTCTCGAAAGCTGTCCATGGCATATGACCGGTAACGAACCTTGCCTTGCGTGCCTGCTCCGCGAACACATTCAACGGCAGTTGTGAAAAGTCGTCATAGAATACAATTCGTCCACTGCGCTTCGACCCGACATATTCCTTAAAATAGCTGTTGATCGACGTTCCGCCTGTCTTCGGCGTATGGATGAAGGCGATGCGTGGAGGGCGCTCTCCGGTCGTGACCGCTTTCCGGGCACATGACAGTCTGTATCCGGCGCGGCGGAGCGTTTTTCTCGTTTGCCTTAACAGTCCCATATTTTAACCGCGTTCACCTCAGCCTCGAATCCGTAGTCAGTACATCCTGAATCCGTATTCAGCGCGCTCTGTTTTTGCTAGTAATAGGTCCTTGTATACTCCGGCCGCGCCGACATAACAAAGGTCGGCTGGCTGCAACCTTGCGAGCGAGCGGACAAATCGTGATTCGAGCAAATGCCCCTATTCCTGTGGCGGGTCCGTGGATCACCGAACGGGAAATCGAGTATGTCACGGAAGCCGCCCGAACCGCCTGGTTCAAGGATCACTACACCTTCAACGCCCGCTTTGAGAAGGCATTTGCCGAATATGTGGGCGTGAAGCATGCCGTTTCCCTGCCTCATTGCACCGCCGCTATTCATCTTTCCCTTGCAGCCGGCGGCATTGGTCCCGGAGACGAAGTAATTGTTCCAGACGTTACCTGGATCGCCTCGGTCGCTCCTGTCGTCTATGTCGGAGCGACACCGATATTCGCCGACATAAAGAAAGATACATGGTGCATTGATCCCTCCTCGGTCGAAGCCGCAATCACGGACCGAACGAGGGCTATCATAGGTGTCGATCTGTACGGATCGATGGCGGATTGGGTCGAACTGCGGCGTATTGCCGACCAATACGATCTTCTCCTTGTCGAAGACTCGGCTGAAGCACTCGGATCAGAGTATGCCGGGCAGAAGGCTGGTGCGCTCGGCGATACCGGCGTCTTTTCCTTCCATGGATCGAAAACCGTAACCACCGGTGAAGGAGGAATGCTGGTCACCGACGATAATCACCTTCACCAGCGCGTCATGACACTTCGTGATCACGGACGCCCGCCTGGCGACAAGCTCTTTCTCAACACGGAGATTGGCTTCAAGTACAAGATGAGCGCGCTTCAGGCAGCGTTCGGTCTTGCACAAATCGAACGAGTGGACGAGCTTATTTCCCGGAAGCGAGAGATATTCCGTTGGTACAAAGATGAACTCGAGACCGTTGACGGCGTCACCCTCAATGCCGAGCCTCAAGGCACGCGAAACTCGTACTGGATGATCACAATCATCCTCGACCCGCGGATCGGCATGGATAAATTTTCTTTGATGGATGCCCTTGGCAAAAGAAACATCGACACGAGACCGTTTTTCTCACCTCTGTCTACCTTGCCAGCGTTTTCAGACTACCCCCACTCTTCAGCCCACATGCCCGAAAACCCCGTCGGCACCGAGATTTCCAAATACGGCGTTAATCTTCCTTCAGGCTATCACGTGGACAGGGAGACAGTCGAAATCGTGACCGGCGCCCTGAAGGAAATACTGGCTGAAGCAAGATGATCCGCTTTTTGACCACGCCCCCTTCGCTAGCCACTCCGGACAAGAAAATAGTGCACCGGGTAGCCTCCTCGGCGACAAGACAATGAACAGATCTGACTCATTTTTATCGGTGATGATCGCAGGTGTAGGCGGTGCATCTCTTGGCACCGAGATTAGCAAGTGCCTGGCGTTGGCCGGGGGGTACAAGATATTCGGCTGCGATGTATCCCCTACTGCCTATGGCCTTTATGACAAACACTTCTCTGCAACATTTCGAGTAGATCGCAACAATTACATCGAGAGCGTAACCGCCGCCTGTTCACAGGCTGGAGCCGAATGGCTCGTCGCGGGTGGCGAGCAACCCATGGCGCTGCTGAGCAGCGCCTCAACTCAACTCGCAAAACACGGCATCCACCTTGTCGCAAATACTCCTGACATCGTTCAAGCGTTTTCCGACAAGGCAATGACATTCGAAAGACTCTCCCATGCCGGAATTGCAGTTCCCCGTACCATGATCATATTGGGCGAGCTTGATATCTTGGCTGTCGGCCTACCATGTATCGTGAAGCCGGCGACGGGGTCGGGAGGGAGCGTCTCTGTTTTCTTTGCCATCACGAGTGACGAGGCGATGATATACGCCGATTTCATTCGCCGTAGCGGAAACGTGCCTATCGCTCAGGAATATATTCCGGAGGATGAGGGAGAGTTCACGATCGGCGTCCTGTCCCTGCCGAATGGCAGTATCGCCGGTTCGATTGCACTCAAACGCGCACTGGATGCCAAGCTATCTGTGTCATATCGCGGCCGGGGCGGTCTTGTATCGAGTGGCTATTCCCAAGGCCACATTGATGATTATGCCTTTCTTCGTTCACAAGCGGAACATATTGCAGAAACGATTGGCAGCCGCGGTCCCATCAATATTCAAGGTCGCGTAAAGAACGGGGTCCTGATCCCATTCGAAATCAATCCGCGCTTCTCTGCCTCGACCTACCTGCGCGCTCTCGCGGGTTTCAACGAGATCGACCTCCTGCTCCGATTCATGGCGTTCGAGGAAAAGCCTGGCCCGATGTCAATCACGCCGGGCTGGTACCTTCGGAGCCTGACCGAAACATACGTACCGGATAGTCAAATCAAATGACGGTCCGCTGGATCACGCCTCTACTCGGCACAACATCGGCATCTCAAGTCGGATCCACCTCCGACATGACCGTGATCGACGTGCGCGAGCTCGTGGACCGTGCCGGCAACGCAGCGAACACATTGCGCGACAAGATTGCCGCTGGCTCGGCCTCGTTGCGCGACGGCCGCAAGACGGTCATTTGTTGCGATCATGGAATCTCGCGGAGCAATGCGGTCGCTGCGGGTGTTCTCTCGCAGGCGGAAGGGATTTCATTCGAAGCCGCAATCAGAAGAGTCATTGCGGCAACGGGTGAAAGCGAAATGCGTCCGGAAGTCGTCGAAGCGGTTCGCCGATCGCTTTCCTCATCGGCGGCTGCAGACTTTCCGACATTTGAGCGGGAACGATGGTTGCTCACGGGAGGAAGCGGCGCTCTTGGCGGTGTCATAGCAGCGACTACTCCTGACAACATCGAAATACTCTCTCCAAGCAGAGAGGAACTCGATCTCCTGCGGGGAGCCGTACCGTTGGGACTCTACACGGGAGAGGCCGGCGTCTCGCGCATTCTCCATTTTGCGGCCCCCCGTATCGGCAATACCAACACTGCGGTCGGCGAAGCATTGACCATGTTTCGCAACGTTCTCGAAGTTGCATCTATTCAGCAATTGCCGGTCGTCATTCCGTCGCGATGGGAAGTCTTCGGTGGCTATCGGGGCGAAACGATGGAAGCTACTGAAGAGACGCCGTCCCGTCCCGCAGGCGCCCTTGGAGACGCCAAGTATCTATTGGAAGCCCTGGCTCTCGCCTGGGCCGCTCAACGGCAGGCTAACGTCACAATTCTGCGAAGCGGACTTGTCTTTGGCAACGGTATCGCCCCCAACTTCATGCGTGCGTTTGTCCGCAAAGCTTGCTCCGGCGAAACGATCACCACTCATGTTTACGACAACGGCGAGCCGCTGCTCGACCTGATGGCGGCGGCGGATTGGACTTCTGCATTCTGGGCTCTGGTCAGGTCAGGAGAAACTGGTCTTTTTCACGCCGGCGGAGGCGCCCTAACCGGCACCCGAGAGATCGCAGAGATGGCTGCGGCCAGCTCCGGCCAGGGGTGCCAAATCGCGGAACTTCATGTAGAAGGCAAGGCAGCCAACGTCAGACTGGACTTCGGCAAGCTGGAAAAGGCGGTCGGCTGGCGGCCTTCCCGGCCAGCAGTCGATCTTCTAGCCGATTTTCTGGGTCAGGCGTGCGGAGATCGGACATACACTGAGAAGGATCGGTGATGAATACCGAAGAGAAAGCACGGCAAGAAACGTTTATGTGGTCCCGAACCACATTCCACAGCGAATACAATCGCTATCTTGCGCAGTTTAAAGTCGAGTCGTGTCTGGAAAACATTCGAGGTACGTCACTACTCGACCTCGCTTGCGGCGATGGTTTGATGACCCAGATGTTCGCTCAACGGATGCCCCGCGTCGTTGGCGTCGATGCAAACGGGAAAATTCTCGCTGAAGCGAAGAAACGACTGCCCGACGTAGAGTTTCACGAAAGCCTGGTTGAAGATCTCGATATCAATGAGAAGTTTGACACCGTCACCATGCTCGACTTGCTCGAGCATGTGGTCGACCCAATTGCCCTGCTTAAGAAAGCAGCCAGTTTCCTTAATGACGATGGCGTTCTGATTATCCACGTCCCGAACGCGCAGGCTATCAACAGGCGTCTCGCTGTGCTGATGGGTACGCTGGAAAGCTGCGAGGAACTCTCCCCTTTCGATATTCAGGTCGCAGGTCATAGACGCTCCTATTCACTCCCGACGTTGACGAAAGATATCGAGGCCGCAGGACTGAAATGCGCGTCGACCGGTGGAATCTTCTACAAAATTCTTTCCACGCCTCAAATGGACTGGTTCCTGAAAAACGGTCTCTGGGACGAAGGCGGCTTCGGCTGGGGGCGAGTCGGCGCCGAAGGCACGCGTGACTGGAAAGAAGCTTTCTGCCGTGCATCCTTCGAGCTTGGAAAACAGCATCCAGAAGACTGCAACATCATCTACGCTTGCGTAACGCGGTAGCCCGATATTTCGGGAGAGCCATTCAACTTGAAAAGCGATTGACAATGGATCCGGTCGAGTCATTCCGTAAGCAAGTCAACGAGAATATCAAGCGCCTCGGCGACGACAAGGAAGTGCAAAATCTGTCGCGCGTCTGGTCGAGAGAAACCAACCGAAACGGCTATACCTACAACTTTTCGTGGCTGGGGCGGCCGATAATTCAATATCCGCAAGATATTGTGGCGATGCAGGAAATCATCTGGTCGACGCAACCGGACTTGATCGTGGAGACCGGGATTGCCCACGGCGGCTCCCTGATTTTTTCTGCCTCGATGCTGGAGCTCAATGCGGCATGCGGCGGAAAGAAGGATGCACGCGTCCTGGGTATCGACATCGACATTCGCTCTCACAATCGCGAAGCGATAGAAGCGCACCCGCTTGCCCGCCGCATCGACATGATTCAAGGGTCAAGTGTATCGGACGATGTGACGGCCAGAGTGAAAGAGGCAGCGCGCGGCAAGGAAAGCGTGCTGGTCATTCTCGACTCCAACCATACGCACGAACACGTCCTCGCGGAACTTGAGGCTTACGCCCCGCTCGTCACTTTGGGTAGTTACTGCCTCGTATACGATACACTGATCGAAGACATGCCGGCGGAACTCTTTCCGGATCGCCCATGGGGGCCCGGTGACAATCCGAAAACCGCGGTATGGGAGTACCTCAAGTCGCACCCTGAATTCGAAATCGATGAATCCATTCCCAACAAGCTTCTGATAACAGTCGGACCTGACGGATATCTCAAGCGCATCAGTTGATCAGATGACGAGCCGTTCGGGTGCACCCAAAATCACTGTCATCATTCCCACTCGAGAGCGCTGCGATGTCTTTACTTCGGCGCTCCGTACTGTTGTGGCGCAAGACTACGACAACCTAGAAATTCTCGTCAGCGACAACTTCAGCACAGATGACACGCACGAAATCGTGGAGTGCATCGCTGATCCGCGAGTCCGGTACCTGAACACCGGGAAGCGCCTGAGCATGTCGGGCAACTGGGAATTTGCACTTTCGCATGTTACGGGCGATTGGGTCACCATCATTGGCGACGACGACGGTTTGCTACCTGATGCGTTGAACCGTGCCTCTGAATTCATTCGAGAGATGGACGTCCTCGCCTTCCAGTCGACCATATGCCGGTACCGCTGGCCCGGAAACAAGGGGCGACAATACGGTCGCATTCGAGTTCCGCTGACGCGCGGCGAAGAGGTGCGGCTCAGCAGAACCTGGATGAATCGTGTTCTCCAGGGCCAGGTTGTCTATGCAGAGTTGCCAATGCTCTATACGGGCGGCTTTGCAGACATGAGGGTCCTGGCCGATCTAAAGAGACGAATGGGTGCATTCTACAACTCTTGCGTTCCCGACGTTTATTCCGGCTTTGCCATCGCCTCTTTGCTTCCGCGGTATGGATTTTCACGTTCTCCCCTTGCGATTGCGGGTATTTCCAAACACAGCATCGGCGTGGACCATTTCCGGAAGCAGGAAAAAATAGAAACCTCGCCGTCGCAGAAGTTTGCAGCGGAAGAAAATATTCCCTTTCACAAAGATATTCCCCTGATGGACGACGGTGGTTATCCGCCTTCGCTTCAAGTAACTGCGCTGGAAGCCTATCTGCAGAGCGCTCCGCTACGGAACGACCATCCTGCCGCGCTCTTCGATCAGCAACTTGAAGTGATACTTTCTGCGACAGATGCAGATGACTGCAATATTACCAGTTGGGCTCGCAAATTTGCCGCGATGCACGACCTTGACTACGAGCACGCCCGCAACAAATCGCGGAGGAGGCGCCTGCTACGGAAATTCGAGGAACTGCCCGTCAATTTCACTCGCCGGATAAAGCGCCGCACTTTAGGTTCGCCAACGCAGCCTCTCGAGAACGTCTATGAAGCAAGCCTCGCAGCAGATGCATTGCTCCGAAAAAAAGCACTGCGCTAGCTCGACACCGCCAGTTCCGGCACAGCCGTCACAAAACGCGCACCCCGCCCGCTCGCACCGGACAACTGCTTCATCACCTCTTCCTTGATATTCCAGGGCAGAATAATGATGAGATCCGGCCGATCCGCTTCCATATGCGTTTCAGCGACGATGGGAATCCGGCTGCCTGGCATGAACTTGCCCTGTTTCGCGGCGGCCCGGTCGACGACGTAAGGGATGAGATCGGGGCGAATACCGGCAAAATTCATGAGAGTGTTGCCCTTGGCAGCTGCGCCATAAGCGCCCACCTTCAAGCCCTTGCGCCTTGCGTCGATCAGGAAAGCAAGGAAATCATTCTTCACATTCTCCGCACGTGCCTGAAACCCCGAATAAAACTCGGCATTCTCAACGCCTGCCGTTGCTTCCGTATTCAGCATCTCGGCTAACCGTTCGGTGCGTTCGCGCCTGCCCGTTTCGGCTTTCTGCGCAAACACCCGCAGACTTCCGCCATGCGTCGGTAGCTCCTCGACATCGAATACACCGAGTCCGTTCGCCGCAAAGATGCGCGCAACCGAGGTCAGCGAAAGGTACGAGTAGTGCTCGTGATAAATCGTATCGAACTGGTTCTCCGCGACGAGCTTCAGAAGATGCGGAAACTCGAACGTCGCAACACCATCTGGTTTCAACAAGGCAGCGAAACCTGAAACGAAATCATTGATATCCGGGACATGCGCAAGCACGTTGTTTGCAACCGTCAAATCCGCCTGTCGCCCTTCCGCCACAAGTTCGAGAGCCAGTTCGACACCGAAGAATCTTTCCTCGATCTCGATTCCCTTCTCACGCGCCGCCGCCGCCGTGCTCGCCGTCGGCTCGATCCCATAGCAAGGAATGCCCGCCGCCATCACATATTGCAGGAGATAGCCGTCGTTGGCTGCAACTTCGACGACCATGCTTTCTGGTCCGAGTCCAAAGCGTCCGGTCATTCGTTCGACATAGGACTTCGAATGGGAAAGCCAGCTCGCAGACGTCGAACTGAAATACGCATAGTCGTCGGCGAACAGTTCTTCGCGCCCGGCATGATCTTCGGTCTGTACCAGCCAGCAGGTTTCGCAAACGAGCACTCTCAGCGGGTACCACGTTTCAGGCGCAGTCAACATCTCCGGAGTCAGATAGGCATTCGAAGGTGGCGCCGATCCCAGGTCGACAAAAACGAGATTCAACGGCGATCCACAATGGCGGCACTTCACGTCTTGCTTCCTTCCTGCAACGACTTGAGATTGGGGAAATTCGCGTCCCGCTCCGACCTTTCCACAATCTCCAGCGGCCAGTCTATTCGCAGTGCCGGGTCGTCGGCCCGCACGCCGCCTTCCGCCTCCGGGGCATACGCAGCCGAGTGGGCATAGAACATTTCCACATCGTCCGTAAGCGTCTGGAAACCATGTGCAAATCCAGGGGGAATCAGAAGGCTTGACGCATTGTCGTTCGACAGGCGTTCACCGTACCAGCGGCCATAGGTTGGCGAGCCCGGGCGGAGGTCCACAGCGACGTCGAAGACCTCCCCCCGCAGGCATGTCACGAGCTTCGCCTCTTCGTGAGGCGGATGCTGGAAGTGCATGCCGCGAATGGTGCCCCTCTTCGCAGTCAGCGTCCGGTTCAACTGCGCGATCGGCCAAATCCAGCCCGCGGCTTCCAGTTCCTCAGAACAGAACAGTCTCTCGAGCCAGCCTCGCTCGTCACCCATTCGCTTGCGGCGGACAACGGAAAGTCCTTCTAGCGGCGTTCCCTTGATATCAAACCGGCCGCTCACGCCGTCGTTCCCATGTGAAGGGTCTCGAAGAGCTCGATTTGCGCCAGCGTCTTTTCGCGCATATCCGCCCCGGCGTTCAGCGCGCGATACCAATCCGACAGCCAGGAAACACACCGGTCTCCCGCGAGACGATCATGCCAGCCAAGACATTCGCGTGCCTTCGTGCTGTCAATACTGAGCGCCATCATCTCGAGCGGGCCGGGATCGTTCGCCGGCTTCCAGCCTGCCCCCCCGAGTGCTGCCTGCACGGCTTCCGCGAGCTCGGCGACCGTTATGGCAGGCGCATCGGACGCGGGGCCGAAGTTCAGAGCTGCCGGAACGGCCGCTCCCTCCGCAAGGCCGCGGGCAAAAGTGAAATACCCGCACAAGCAATCAAGCACGTGTTGCCACGGCCGCGCGGCCTGCGGATTGCGTAGCATCAGTGGCTCGCCTGCCCTGAGCGCCCGCCAGATGTCGGGGACAAGGCGATCTTCGGAGAAATCACCGCCGCCGATCACATTGCCACCGCGCGCCGTCGCGACGCGCACGCCTTGTTCTTCGAGAAAGGATCGCGCGTAGGACGAGGTCACGATTTCCGCCGCTGCCTTGGAAGCCGCATAGGGGTCGTGCCCACCCAGAGCGTCGTCCTCGCGGAAAGCAGCGCCAGTTTCGTCATTCTCGTAAACCTTGTCGGTCGTAACGACCAGAACAGTCTGGAGCCCCTCTCTGCCGCGCAGGGCGTCCAGCAGCCTCGCCGTACCCATCACGTTGACGTCGAACGTACCGATCGGATCCGCGTAGGAGCGTCGCACGAGAGGATGTGCCGCCATGTGGATCACGATTTGAGGATCTGCTTCGGCGACGGCCTGCCTCAAGGCTTCTTCATCGCGCAAATCGCCTGTAATCGAACGCACGACGCTTTCCACCGCGGCAAGGGAAAAGAGATTGGGTTCCGTATCCGGCGCAAGCGCATAGCCCGTTACATCCGCGCCGAGCCGCGAAAGCCAGAGCGAAGCCCACGACCCCTTGAAGCCCGTATGCCCCGTCAGGAGAACGCGCTTGCCGTTCCAGAATTCCCTGTCGAGGCCGTCCAGCCGCAAGATCAGTCCTTCCAGGTCTTCCAGGGCGCATCTCCACGCGCCCACAGGTCTTCCAGGTGGTTCTTGTCGCGCAGCGTATCCATGGGCTGCCAGAATCCGGTGTGAGGAAAGCTCATCAGTTCGCCATCACCTGCAAGCTTCATCAACGGCTCGCCTTCGAACGAACTCCGGTCGCCCTCGATCCGGTCAAGCACGGACGGTTCGAGCGCGAAGAATCCTCCATTGATCCAGGCGTTGTCGCCCGGCGGTTTTTCAATGAAGCAGGCCACCGTGTCACCGCTGAGCTCCAGAGCGCCGTAACGTCCGGGGGGCACCACCCTGGTCAAGGTGGCCTCCTTGCCATGCTTCTTGTGGAACGCAAGAAGAGCATTGATGTCGACATCGGCGACTCCGTCGCCATAGGTCATGAAAAAGGTTTCACCAGGATCGAGATAATCCTTCACACGCTTTACGCGCCCGCCTGTAAGTGTGTCGGCGCCGGTATCGACCAGGGTCACACGCCAGGGCTCGCTCGCCTTCTGGTGAAAGATGACCTCTCCCGTTGCCGCGTCGATCGTCACGTCCGACGAATGCAGCACATAGTTCGCAAAATATTCCTTGATCATGTAGCCGCGATAGCCGAGGCAGATCACGAAGTCCGTGTGCCCGAACTGTGTGTAGATTTTCATGATGTGCCAGAGGATCGGACGGCCGCCGACCTCGATCATCGGCTTGGGCCGCAGCTGACTTTCCTCGGATATTCGTGTCCCGAGACCCCCAGCCAGTATCACTACCTTCGTCATTCGTGTTCCCCCGGCCTCACAATGCTTCGCGAAGCTGCTTCACGAAATTCGACAGGCCTGTCAGCCGGCGCCGCCGAAGCCGCTCCGCTCGAAGTATCGCCTGCAGTTCGGCAAAGGCCTTGTCCATGCTCTCGTTGATGATGATGTAGTCGTACTCCTGATAGTGACTAATCTCATCAGATGCCTTCGCCATGCGCGCCGCCACGACGTCTGCCGGATCCTGTGCGCGTTTCTCAAGGCGGCGTTCCAGTTCCTGTACGGAAGGAGGCAGGATGAATACCTTTACCAGGTCTTCGGGCGCTGTTTCATCCAGCTGCTGCGTTCCCTGCCAGTCGATATCAAAGAGAACGTCATGGCCTTGCGCCAACGCTTCTTCGACCGGTTTGCGTGGCGTCCCGTAATAATTGTCGAAAACCTTTGCGCTTTCGAGGAAGTCGCCCTTGTTGCGCATGATGCCGAAGTCTTCCGTGGTCAGGAAGAAATAGTCTTTTCCTTCCACCTCGCCCGGTCTCGGCTTGCGTGTGGTAGCCGATACGGACATGTCGATCTCGCGGTCGCTTTCGAGAAGGCGGCGCGAAAGCGTCGTCTTGCCCGCGCCGGAGGGCGAGGACAGCACGAGCATCAGACCACGGCGATGTATGGCGATCCCCGTCATTTCCCCGATCACTCCACGTTCTGAATCTGTTCGCGAAACTGGTCGATCACCGCCTTCAAACCGAGGCCGATCCGCGTCAGACTGACATCGGCCGCCTTGGAGCAGAGCGTGTTCGCCTCACGGTTGAATTCCTGGGTGAGAAAATCCAGGCGGCGGCCGACCGGCTCTGTGCTGTCCATCAGCTCGCGAGCCTGTGCAACATGTGCGGTCAACCTGTCGAGCTCTTCCCGCACATCGGCCTTCGTTGCAAGAAGCGCCACTTCCTGCGCGAGGCGTTCGTCGGAAAGCGCAGGCGATGTCCCGAGTAATTCCCTGAGTTGCTCGGAGAGGCGGTTTTGCACAGCCTGAGGCATTGCTCCGGGACTCGAGGCCGCTTGCCCGGTCAGCCGTTCGATTTCATCGACTTGGGCGCGCAATACGCCTTCGAGCTTCGTACCTTCCTGCGCGCGGGCCGCGGCGAGTGCCGCAACGGCGTCGGCAAAGGACGCGACGAGAGCGTCGTCGAACTCTGCCCGGCTCTCCTCGTCCTCCTTCGCCTCTTCCGAATTCTCAAGGACGCCCTTCAGCGCAAGTATGCCTTCCGGCCGAGGAGGCATCACCTCCATCTCGCGTTGCAACTCGCCGATCGCTTCCAGAACCACGCGAAGCGCCTGCCGGTTCACCCTGAGGGGCACCGTCTCCGCCGTCCGGTCGAGCGTCAGGGTCACCTGACAGTTTCCCCGGCGCAGATGCTTCGCAAGTTCGGTCCGCAGCCGGGGCTCAAGCGTGTCCATGCCCTGAGGGAGACGCAAGCGGGCGTCCAGCCCCTTGCCGTTGACGCTGCGCAATTCCCAGTGCCAGCGCGCGGCGCCCAGCGTGCCTTCGACGCGGGCAAAGCCTGTCATGCTGTTCAGCGGCATCGGGTCTCTCCGGAATCACATTCTCGCGTCACGCGACTATAGCAGCCTAAGGGCTTCTTTCTGCACGCCTATTCGGCTCGCTGGCGTTCGATCCGCCGCCATTCACGCACGCGCTCCTGATGCTCTTTCAGGGTGCGCGAGAAAGCATGCCCGCCGGTACCATCGGCCACGAAGTAGAGCTCTTCCGTCTCGGGAGGATTGAGCACCGCTTCGATGGAAGCCCGGCCCGGATTGCAGATCGGCGTTGGCGGCAGGCCGTCCACGAGGTAGGTGTTGTACGGCGTCAACCGGTCGAGCTCGCTGCGCCGGATCGGGCGGCCAAGAGCGCCTTTCCCGCCGACCAGGCCGTAGATGATCGTGGGGTCGGACTGGAGCCGCATTGGCGTCTTGAGCCGATTGACGAAGACGGCGGCAACGCGCGGCCGCTCCGAGGCCACGCCCGTCTCCTTCTCCACGATGGAGGCGAGGATAATCGCCTCCTCCCTGGTATCGAAAGGCAGGCCCTCGGCGCGGCCTTCCCATGCCTCGTCGATGAGCTGCTCTGCGGCGGTCATCATCTCCGCCACGATTTCCTTGCGGGTTTCGCCACGCGTGAAGCTGTAGGTCTCGGGCAGCAGCGCGCCCTCGGGCGGCGTTTCCGGCATTTCGCCAACAAGGACGGGGTGGGCTTCCACCAGCTGCATGGCCTGCTCGCTGGTCAGGCCTTCCGGTATCGTGATCCGATGCAGGATCGAACGTCCCTCGCGCAGGATGCCCATGATCGCGGCCATGCTCGCATGGGCGGGGATATCGTATTCCCCGGCCTTCAGGCTGCTGTCGGCACGATTGAGACGGACGCCGACGAGGAAGATACGGGCGTTGGAAATGACCCCCTCTCTCTCCAGGCGGTTCGCAATGGCGCGCACGCCCATGCCGGGCTCCAGCATGACGATTTCCGCCTCGTCATGGGGACCATCTGCCTCGAAGAGATATTTGCCGTAGAGAAAGGCTCCTCCGGCCGCGAGCAGTGCACCCAAGGGCAAGGCGACCAAAAGAGCGAGGATAATGCGTGCGAGGCGCCCGCGCCGTTTGGGGGATGCCTCCGTCGCGGCTTCGGCGCCACCGGTCTCGGGCGCGTCAGGCGTGGTATCGTCGCCCGTCAACCATCGACCTTTTTCATCACCAGCGATGCGTTGGTACCGCCGAAGCCAAAGGAATTGCTGAGCGCGTAGTTCACTTCCTTGTCGCGTGACTTGTTCGGCACCAGGTCGATCAGCGTCTCGACCGCCGGGTTCTCGAGATTGATCGTGGGCGGCAGTTTGCCGTCACGCATGGCGAGCAGGCAGAAGATCGCTTCCACGGCACCGGCTGCGCCCAGCAGGTGGCCGATAGAAGATTTCGTCGACGACATCGACACCTTCTCGACCGCATTTCCGAGAAGCCGCGTTACAGCGCCAAGCTCGATTGTGTCGGCCATGGTCGATGTGCCGTGGGCATTCACATAGTCGAGGTCGGAAGGAGATATCCCCGCCCGCTTCAGGGCGGCCTGCATGGAGCGGAAGCCGCCCTCGCCATCTTCCGGCGGCGCCGTTACGTGGTAGGCATCGCCCGAAAGGCCATAGCCGACGATCTCGCCATACATCTTCGCGCCACGCGCCCTGGCGTGTTCGTATTCCTCGAGCACGACGACGCCAGCGCCCTCGCCCATCACGAAACCGTCGCGATCGGCATCGTAGGGCCGCGATGCCTTTTCAGGCGTATCGTTGTACCCGGTGGAGAGGGCCCGGCAGGCCGCGAAACCGGCAATGCCGATGCGGCAGATGGCCGACTCCGCACCACCCGCGACCATCACGTCGGCATCGTCGAGCGCAATCAGGCGCGCTGCGTCGCCGATGGCATGTGCGCCTGTCGAGCACGCGGTCACGACGGAGTGGTTCGGTCCCTTGAGGCCATGCTCGATCGAGACATAGCCGGACGTGAGATTGATGAGACGACCGGTGATAAAGAAGGGACTGACCCGGCGAGGGCCTTTTTCCTGCAGGGTGATCGCCGTTTCGGCAATGCCCTCAAGGCCGCCGATACCCGAACCGATCATGGTGCCGGTGCGGCACTTTTCTTCCTCGGTGGAAGGCTTCCAGCCGGCATCTTTCAGCGCCTGCGTCGCGGCCGACATCGCGTAGACGATGAAATCGTCGACCCGCTTCGATTCCTTCGGATCCATCCAGTCGTCTGGATTGAACGCTCCCTCGCCTTCGCGGGGAACGGGCATTGCGATCTTGCAGGGAAGGTCCGAGACGTCGAATTTCTCGATTTTCCGCGCACCGGATTCACCCTTGAGAATCCGGTTCCAGGTGGTCTCAACGCCGCAACCGAGCGGCGACACCATTCCCAATCCAGTGACGACGACCCGTCTCATGCCGATGAACACTCCCACCTCGATCCGAAGGCCGGAACGACTTACAGGAACGACCGCCCGGGAGCGCTTGTGCTCCCGGACATGTCGTCAGAAAACCGAAGATCAGGACTTCGCGTTCGCCTTAACGAACTCGATCGCGTCCTTCACCGTCAGGATCTTTTCGGCGGCATCGTCAGGGATTTCCACGCCGAATTCTTCCTCGAACGCCATCACCAGCTCGACGTTGTCGAGACTGTCCGCGCCCAGATCATCGATAAAGCTTGCGTTCTCGGTGACCTTGTCGGCGTCGACGCCCAGATGCTCGACGACGATCTTCTTCAAGCGTTCAGCGATATCACTCATTTCAAGTCCTCAGATCTCTTGGTTTTAACCGGCCTCGCACATCCCGCTGCTCGCTTTAGGCAATCGAGGACTGGATGTGATCGAATACGGCGGAAAGGTTGCCCCTCTTCTGGCCCATTTCAAGGCAGGACCGCAAGCCAAATCGAGGGCTTAGGTAACACACTTTTCGGCCCTGCACCAGCAAACGCAGAAGGGCCGCAACGTACACTATACTCCTGAATTCGTTGACCTTTCCGGTGTCCTGTCAGGACCGTCCGGCTAGATCATCGCCATACCGCCGTTCACGTGCAGCGTCTGGCCGGTCACATAGGCGGCTTCCTCGCTCGCCAGATAGACGGCGGCCGCCGCAATCTCGCTTGCCTCGCCGAGCCGTCCGGCGGGAATCGTCGACATGATCCGGGATTGCTGGTCCTCGTTCAACGCGTCGGTCATGGCGCTGCGGATGAAACCCGGCGCGATGCAGTTCGCGGTGATGTTGCGGCTCGCCACTTCCTGCGCCAGCGATTTGGTCATGCCGATCATGCCCGCCTTGGATGCGGCATAGTTTCCCTGCCCCGGATTGCCCGTCACGCCGACAACCGACGTGATTCCGACGATGCGGCCCCAGCGGCGTTTCATCATCCCGCGCAGCACGCCGCGCGACAAGCGGAAGGCCGCGGTGAGATTGACGCGGATGACCTCGTCCCACTCCTCGTCCTTCATGCGCATGAAGAGATTGTCGCGCGTGAGGCCGGCGTTGTTGATCAGAACATCGAGGCTTCCCATAGCCTCTTCTGCCTGTTTCGGCAGCGCATCCACGGCCTCCGCATCGGAAAGGTTGCAGGGAACGACGTGCGTGCGCTCACCCAGTTCGCCCGCAAGCGCATCCAGCGCTTCCTTCCGCGTGCCCGACAGCGCAACTACGGCTCCCTGCGCGTGAAGGGCGCGTGCGATGTCCGAACCGATGCCGCCGGAAGCCCCGGTCACCAGCGCGCATTTGCCTGTGAGATCGAACATGCCGGCTCCTTTGTCAGATCGTCTTCAAAAATGCTTCAACATCGCCCGGCGTTCCGACCGAGAGGATTTCGGGTTCTTTCGCGATGCGCTTGACCATGCCTGAAAGCGCCTTGCCTGCACCGACTTCCACGAAACTCGATACGCCTTCAGCTTCCATATAGAGAACGCTCTCGCGCCAGCGCACCATGCCGGTCACCTGCTTCACGAGCAGATCGCGGATCGTCGCCGGATCGGCGACGCGCGACGCGGTGACATTCGCGACCAGCGGTACGGAGGGCGACCTGAGATCGACGCCGCCGAGAGCTTCCGCCATTTCGTCCGCTGCGGGCTGCATCAGCGAACAATGGAACGGTGCGCTCACGGGCAGCAGCATGCTCCGCTTTGCGCCCTTCGTCTTCGCAATCTCGATCGCCCGTTCGACGGCCGCCTTCGCGCCAGAGACGACGACCTGGCCGCCGCCATTGTCGTTCGCCGCCGCGCAGACATCGCCTTGCGCGGCTTCGCTTGCGACTTCCGCCGCCTGGTCGAATTCGAGTCCGAGCAGCGCCGCCATGGCGCCCTCGCCCACCGGAACCGCGCGCTGCATTGCCTGGCCACGACGCTTCAGGAGACGCGCCGTGTCGGCGATGCTGAACGAGCCTGCCGCGGCGAGCGCCGAATATTCGCCGAGCGAGTGACCGGCGACGAAGGCCGCCTTGTCCGCGAGAGCGAAGTTACCTTCCTTTTCGAGGGTGCGGATAACTGCAAGGCTGACGGCCATGATCGCGGGCTGCGCGTTCTCGGTGAGCGTCAGATCCTCCTGCGGACCTTCCCACATCAGCTTCGAGAGGTTCTGGCCGAGCGCCTCGTCCACCTCGCCGAAGACTTCGCGCGCCGAAGCGAACGTCTCCGCGAGTTCGCGGCCCATTCCGACCGCCTGCGATCCCTGTCCCGGAAAGGTGAAGGCCCTCGTCATCCTCGCTCCCTGCTTACCGTTAGCCCGCAAAGACCGCAGGTTTCCGGCTTTTTTGTGGTCAGGCCGAGGCCCGTTTCGTGCGCCAAGTGATACTCCCTGACCGGCTCGAGTCAAGCCGAGCCCGTGGCGTTAAATCCCTTGCCTTGCCTCGCATTTTCCGTATATTGCCGCCCTTCTGAAGGCCTTGGTTGGAGGCTGAACGGAACACCATGCCTCAGGCGGCATGGCGGGATGAAAATCCGGGTTCCGGTGTCTCCGCTTCTTTGGTGGTCCTTTCGAGCCTTTTTGAGGGCTCAAAGGGGGCTTTGCGCCGGGGCCGGACAAAAAAGGAAAAGGCTCAATGGCTCTCTACGAGCACGTTTTCATTGCGCGGCAGGACGTGTCGCAGCAGCAGGTCGAGGCGCTCACCGAGCAGTACTCGACCCTTATCAAGGAACAGGGCGGTTCCGTCGGCAAGACCGAATACTGGGGTCTTCGCAACCTTGCGTTCAAGGTGAAGAAGAACCGGAAAGGTCATTACACGCTGATGAATATCGACGCGCCGCACACCGCGGTCGCGGAGATGGAACGCCAGATGGGCATCAGCGACGATGTCATCCGCTTCCTCACGATCCGCGTGGACGAACACGAGACGGACCAGTCGGCGATGATGCAGAGCCGCGGCGACCGCGGTGATCGCGGCGGCCGCTTCGGCGACCGTGGCGATCGTGGTGACCGCGGCGATCGCGGCGGCGACCGCAGCAGCCGCTTCGGCGACCGCCCGCCGCGCCGCGACCGTGAAGAAAGCACCGAAGGAGGCAATGAATAATGGGCACCTCGCAACCCGCACGCCGGCCGTTCTTCCGCCGCCGCAAGACCTGCCCGTTCTCCGGCGCCAACGCTCCGAAGATCGACTACAAGGACGTGAAGCTCCTGCAGCGCTACGTTTCCGAGCGCGGCAAGATCGTCCCCTCGCGTATCACGGCCGTTTCGGCCAAGAAGCAGCGTGAACTCGCCCGCGCCATCAAGCGCGCCCGGTTCCTGTCGCTTCTTCCCTACGTCATCAGCTAAGGCCCGGAAAGGAGACTGAGCGATGCAAGTCGTACTTCTGGAACGGGTGGAAAAACTCGGCCAAATGGGCGATGTCGTCAAAGTAAAGGACGGCTTCGCGCGGAATTTTCTGTTGCCGCGGAAAAAGGCGCTCCGCGCCACCAAGGCGAATATCGAGCAGTTCGAGAGCCAGCGCGCGCAGCTTGAAGCCCGCAATCTGGAACTCAGGAAGGAAGCCGAGCAGGTCCACGCCAAGGTGGACGGCCAGGTCTTCATCGTCCTGCGTCAGGCCGGCGAAACCGGCATTCTCTACGGTTCGGTCAGCACGCGCGACATCGCGGATGCGATGACGAATGGCGGCTTCTCCACGGCCCGCAACCAGGTCGTCCTCGACAAGCCTATCAAGACCATCGGCCTGCATGACATTCGCGTCATGCTGCACCCCGAGGTTTCCGCCACGATTTCGATCAATGTGGCGCGGACCGAAGAGGAAGCGCAGCGCCAGGCGGCCGGCGAGGACCTGACCCAGCGCCGCGACGAAGCCGACGAAGACGCCCACGAAGCGGCCGAATTCTTCGAATCCGAAGAGCTTGCCCCGTCGGAAGACGAGGAAGGCGCGGAAGAAGCGTCCGCCGACGAGGACGCGGCAAAAGAGTGAACCTTCCGGCCCCGGCCGGCATGTGACCGAGATGAAAAGGGGTGCCTCGCGGCGCCCCTTTTTGCTGGAACCCCCCGCGAAGCCTGCGCGTTCCCACTTGCAACGGGCGGAGGATTAACTTTAGATAAATTCCAGAAAGCCTGTTCGCGCCCTCCCCGCCAACGGGATTCCGGACGCGAAAATCTGAACTTCAATCCTCGGTACGGGAGGGTTCGATGCTTTTCAGCGCGCTTCTGCGGAAAATCGTCAAGCGCGGGTCGCTGACGGTCGTGAGTGCGAACGGCAAACGGCGGGATTTCGGCGACGGCTCCGGTCCCCCCGTCACGATCAGATTGCACGACGCCACCGTGCCTTACGAACTGGCGTTCAATCCCTATCTGAAGCTCGGCGAAGCCTATATGGACGGCCGGATGACGATCGACCGGCCGGCGACCATCTACGAGCTGCTGGACCTGCTGACGGGCAATCTCGGCAACCAGTTCGCGGGGCCGGTTTTCGAGGCGTATGGCGCGCTCAGGCGCATGAAACGGCGGCTCGACCAGCACAATCCCGTGGGCAAGGCGGAGAAGAACGTCGCCCATCACTACGACCTCGACGGCGGCATCTACGATCTCTTCCTCGACAAGGACAAGCAGTATTCCTGCGCCTATTTCCGCGAGCCTGAGATGACGCTGGAAGAGGCGCAGCTCGCGAAAAAACGGCACATTGCCGCCAAATTGCAGATCGAACCGGGCATGCGCGTGCTCGATATCGGCTGCGGCTGGGGCGGCATGGCGCTGACGCTGGCGGAGGAAACGGGCGCGGAAGTCCTCGGCGTGACGCTGAGCCGCGAACAGCTGAAGGTGGCGCAGCGCCGCGCGGAGGAGCGCGGAGTGGCGGAAAAGGTGGAGTTCCGGCTGCAGGACTACCGCGCGATCAAGGAGAATTTCGACCGCATCGTCTCGGTCGGCATGTTCGAGCATGTCGGCGTCGGCCACTATGCGGAGTACTTCGGCGGGGTGCGGCACCTGCTCGCGCCGGAGGGCGTCGCGCTGATCCACACGATCGGCCGGCTGGACCCGCCGGGCGCCACTAACCCATGGATTGCAAAGTATATTTTCCCGGGCGGCTACATCCCTGCCTTGAGCGAAATGGCGGGCGCCGTGGAGCGCAGCGGGCTCTTGATGACCGATGTCGAGGTGCTGCGGCTGCACTATGCCGAGACGCTCCGGGAATGGCGGAAACGCTTCATGGAGAGGCGCGAGACGGCGGCGCGGATCTATGACGAGCGGTTCTGCCGGATGTGGGAGTTCTATCTCGCAGGGTCCGAGACCTCGTTCCGCAACGAGGGCATGGTCGTCTTCCAGATGCAGATCGCAAAAAGCCTGCAATCATTGCCACTTAGCAGGGAGTACATGGTGGACGAGGAGCGCCGGCTGAACGCGGGCGCGGAGCGGGCACCGAGACGGCTGCTCGCCGGCGACTGAGCGGAAATCGCGGACAGAAAACCAAGGGCGGGCCCCGAAAAGCCCGCCCTTTCAATGTTTTAGACGCGTGCCCGCTCAGGCGCCGCGGCGGCCGTCGAGGCTGAAGCCGCCCGCGCCATGGGCGAAGACGAAGAGCATGCCGCCGGCAATGGCGAAATTCTTAAGCAGCATCGCCTGCTGCACGGGATCGCTGAAGTCGAGATGGAAGACAAGCGCCGAAGCCACGCAGAACACGGCGAATGCCAGCGCCACGAGCCGCGCCTGGAAGCCGACAAGCAGCAGCAAACCGCCGCCCAGTTCGAGCGCCACCGTGCCCGCATAGGCCACGGGCGCAAGCGGCAAGCCCTTGGATTCTATATAGGAAATGGTCCCCGCGGGGGCCGCCGCCTTGCCGATGCCGGCAAGAATGAAAAGAACGCTCAGAAACACGCGACCGATGGCGGTCGCCACGCCGAAAGAGCCACTCACGGGTTATCCTCCCCCCAAGGTGTTGACGCGAAAGACATTATGCGCACCGGGGGCGAATACAAGCGGCCCGACTGTCACCGAACTGTCATCTAAACGTCACAAACAGGTTCCGGCCCGCCGCGCGCGGCCGGTGCGTGACGCCCCGTCAGCGAAAACGGGGATAAACGCCCTCCCCGCGCGCTTTCCGCCTGACGGCCCGCGACTCACGGTAAAATCGAATCGATCCACAGCCTAGTCCCGCGCAAAGCCCAATGGTTTCAGGGGCTTCGCCGAATCCTGACGGGTTATGCACAGGCTCTGGAGAAGAAAGCCGGGGATAAGCGCGCGGCGCACCGGATTCGCCCGCGAAGCGCGCCGCGCCATCCGCTAGAAGTGGACCATGGAAAACGCAACGCACGCCTATTCGACAGAGCCCGGCGAGGGCACCGACACCGCCTACCGGGTGCAGCCGCACAATATCGACGCGGAGCAGGCGCTCTTGGGCGCCATCCTCGTCAACAACGAGAGCTACGACCGGGTGGCGAGCTTTCTCGAGGCGACGCATTTCTTCGATGCCGTACACGGACGAATTTACGAGGCGGCGGCGAAGCTGATCACGCAGGGCCACCTCGCCTCGCCGGTGACGCTGAAGAACTTCTTCGAGCGCGACGCGGCGCTGGCCGAGATCGGGGGCCCGCAATATCTCGCCCGGCTCGCGGGCGCGGCGACGACGATCATCAACACGGAGGAATACGGGCGCACGGTCTACGACCTCGCGGTCAGGCGCGAACTCATCAATGTCGGCACCGACATCCACAACCGCGCCTATGACGCGCCGGTGGACGACACGCCGAGCGCGCAGATCCTCGACGCGGAACAGGCGCTCTATCAGCTCGCCGAAAGCGGCAAATACGAGGGCGGCTTCCAGAGCTTCCACGAGTCGCTCAAGGTCGCGATCGACATGGCGGCCGAAGCCTACAAGCGCGACGGCGGGCTTTCCGGCATCTCGACGGGCCTGCGCGATCTCGACCAGCGCCTGGGCGGGCTGCAGCCTTCCGACCTCGTGATCCTTGCGGGGCGCCCGTCGATGGGCAAGACCGCGCTTGCGACCAACATCGCCTTCTCGGCGGCGAAGGCCTACAAGGCCGAGCACCACGCCGACGGCAGCGTCGAGGCGATTGACGGCGCCATCGTCGGCTTCTTCTCGCTCGAAATGTCGGCGGAGCAGCTCGCGACGCGCCTGCTCGCGGAACAGTCCGGCGTGCCGTCGGAGCGCATCCGCCGCGGCAACATTCACGAGGACGAGTTTCACCAGCTCGTCGACGCCTCGCGCGAGCTGCAGAGCATTCCGCTTTACATCGACGACACGGGCGGCCTCACCATCGCGACGCTGGCGGCGCGCGCCAGGCGGCTGAAGCGGCAGCGCGGGCTGGGGCTGCTCGTCATCGACTACCTGCAATTGCTCGCGGGCTCGGGCAAGTTCGGCGAGAACCGCGTGCAGGAAGTGACGCAGATCACGACCGGGCTGAAGGCGCTGGCGAAGGAACTGAACGTGCCCGTGCTGGCGCTGTCGCAGCTTTCGCGCCAGGTGGAGGCGCGCGACGACAAGCGGCCGCAGCTATCGGATTTGCGCGAGTCGGGCTCCATCGAGCAGGACGCCGACGTCGTCATGTTCGTCTTCCGCGAGGAATATTACGTCTCGCGGCGCGAACCGACCGAGGGCACGCCGGAACATCTTCAGTGGCAGGAGGATATGAACAAGGTGCACGGGCTGGCCGAATGCATCATCGGCAAGCAGCGCCACGGCCCGACGGGCACAGTGAAGCTGCAGTTCCAGGCGGATGTGACACGGTTCTCGGACCTGGATCAGGTGCATACGGAGGGGTTTGAGTGAGGGGGAAACACTACATCAAAAACTAAATTCTATATCCACCTCACTCGGGATTTCGACGTGCTTTTTGCTATTTTGTTAAGCATACTCTTAACAAAAGCAAGCTTTTGGAGAACATATCCTTGTCAAAAGAAGTCTATACCACAGACGAAGTTTTTGGAGTTGGCCGCGATCTACCGCTCAATTATGTCTCTCGCGACATGGTCGACACTAAGTTTGTGGAAAGTCTCGGCAATCAAAAACACATCGTTATCTATGGGAGTTCTAAGCAAGGCAAAACATCACTTCGCAAGAAGTGGCTCACAGACGAAGACTACGTCGTAATTTCATGTCAGAATCGGTGGTCTCTTGCGGAAATGCATGCTGCCGTTCTAAAGGAATGTGGCTTCGAAGTTCGTCAGTCTACAGAGAAAACGGTATCAGGAATCCACAAGATTACAGTTGGCCTTGATGCTAAAGGTAAAATTCCGTTCTTCGCTGAAAGCAAGGTCAAGGGCGAATACGACTATCAGCATTCCGATCACGACAAGGAAGTGTTTGCCCCGTTGCAACTAGACCCTTCCGATCCAAACGATATTATTCGTGCACTGAATGAAGCAAAGTTCAGCAAGTTTGTCGTATTAGAAGACTTTCACTATCTTCCGGACGAAACCCAACGTGACTTTAGTTTCTCCCTGAAAACCTTTCACGAACAATCCAAACTCTCATTTATTATTGTAGGCGTTTGGAGAGAAGAAAATAGGCTGATCGGATTCAACGGCGACCTCACAGATAGGCTGCTGTCCGTCGACGTAGATACGTGGAAAGCAGACAGTCTGCGCGAAGTTATTGACGCTGGAGCTACACTATTGAATGTAACGTTCGATGAAACGTTCGTTGAGCAACTTTTGAGTCGCTCATTCGATAGCGTTCATATTGTGCAAGAAGGTTGTCGCCGCGCCTGCCATGCTGACGACGTTTTACGCACTGCAGAGAAAGAAGGCACTATCGTCGGCGCTACAGCGGATGTAATTGAGATCGTTGGCCAAGTGGTTGCTGAGCAGGCGGGACGATACCAAGGTTTCTTGATGGGGTTTGCTGACGGCTTTCAGGAAACTGACCTCGAAATGCCAAGGTGGATAATATATGCCTTGCTGTGTTCTCCAATTGACGAATTGGAGTCTGGGGTTCGCTTACGAAGGATCAGCAAGATAATAAAGAGCAAGCACCCCCGAGGTGCACAGCTCAATAATGGCAATATCACGCAGATTCTTAAGA
This sequence comes from uncultured Rhodobiaceae bacterium, assembly GCA_913057645.1. Lineage (GTDB taxonomy): Bacteria > Pseudomonadota > Alphaproteobacteria > Parvibaculales > Parvibaculaceae > Parvibaculum. Next base: position 33,849 of record CAJXOU010000031.1, read on the forward strand.
CAGCCGCCTCTCTTCAAAACAAGAAGGGGACTAGGCCCTTGGTGATTGATTACGATGCCGCGAACACAAGTCTGAACGTGGTCGACAAAGGATTTCTAATCTTGCTGTCTAGCCAGAATATCCCCGAACTACTTGAAGATTTGAACTTGCCTGATCCGGTTAATGCTGAGTGAAGCGTGTTCCCATAGTCGTTTTCCTTACGGCGACCTCGCGACGAGCCGGCTCCCCCGCAGCAATTGATGCGTCACAGAAGCGCGGTGGTAAACCACCCCTACCCGTTCGGCAAAAGTCCGGCGCAGATAGAATCATCTGTCATTGGGAGTTGCATCCCGTTCGAACTTTTTAGCGCCTCCCTCCTCGAAGGGCAGGTGGCCAATCCCCAATCGAGCGATACCGAGAGCTAGCTTCTCTAGACTTTCAAATATTTTTTCGTGTTCGGTGGCGCTGCGCCGTCCAATCTTGCAGCGCTCTTGGGAAAGAGCCTTTCCAGTAATGGCGGAATGCCAGTCCTTCACAACATCGTCCAGTGCCCCTGAGTAGCTCGTGTGTCGCCGCACTATCAACACACGGGTCTCGTTCTGCAAGGTAAGACGAAATCGATAGCCAAACTTAACCAGTGAGGAAAATTGGGAGAATTCGTCTTTAAATCTTTGCGCACTAACTTCGACTGCAGGCAACCGCTTGGCTGAATTTATCGGGTCCAATGTAAGGAAACACTTTCCTGATTTATCTTTGACGTAGATTTTCTGGTTGAGTTCAAGCGCCCGCCGACAAATTCCGAGAAACTTAGCTTTTGCATTTGACTGGGATAAAAACACGCTCGCCATTTTTTGCCCCTCATGTCCGGTCATTATGACCGGTTATAATGACTTTCGATGTTGGCTGCAAGCAGCTTTGACCACGGATCTGCTTGAGAAAACAGAGTGCACACGGAGCCGCAGAGGGCGCAGCGAAGAGGCGTCGTTGCGAGGGGCGGCACAGCCGTGACGCGACAATCCACAGAAAGGCTGCTGCCAATAGGGTGGTCCAATGAATTGCTTCGCTTTGCTCCCAATGACGGGGTTGGGGCTGGTATCGGAGTGCGACCGTAGACACTGTCCCCTCACCCTTCCGACGCCTGCGGCGTCTCCCTCCCTCTCCCCGACGGGGAGAGGGAGGCCGCGTTCACGCCGGACGATCCCGACTGCGCGGGGCATTCGGTGCTGCTGGCGGTGCGGTGAAGACGCGAAGACATTTTTTTGCACGCAGAGGCGCAGAGACGCAGAGAAGAGAAGGTTTTTGCACGCGAAGCCGCGAAGGAGAAAGGCGTGGATGGTCCGCGCTTCTGGGCATTCAAGGTGGGCGGGCCATGACGATCTTCTAGAAGAGCGTTACGCCGCTTTCTCCGTGGGCAGATCGAGTTTGTTCCAGGCGGTCATGCCGCCCAGCAGGTTCGAGACGTTGGTGTAGCCGGCGCGGGCGAGGAGGCTGGCGGCGAGGCCGCCGCGGTGGCCGACGCTGCAGGTGACGGCGACGGGCTCGTCGCGGTCGAGGCCGAGATCGTCGAGCTTTTCCTCGAGGCGGCCGGCATGGACGTGGCGGGCGCCGGGGATGTGGCCTTCCTTGAAGGCGCTTTCCTCGCGGACGTCGAGGACGGCGGCGCCCTCCCCCTTCAGGCGCTCGGCGAGCTTGCGCGGGGTGGTGGTCGCGAGCGCCGCGACCTCGCGGCCCGCGTTGCGCCAGGCGGGGAAGCCGCCCGCGAGCGCGCCCTCGACGCGGTCGAGGCCGATGCGGGCGAGCGCGAGGCGGGCGTCGAGCGCGGCTTGCGGATCATCGGCGACGAGCCAGACGGGATCGTGCGCGCAGCCGATCCAGCCGCCATAGATCGCCATGCCGCCCTGCCAGACATTGACGGAACCGGGAATATGGCCGCCGGCGAAGGCCTCGACGTCGCGCGCGTCGATGACGACGCCGTTGGCGCAGCGGCCTGCGAAGTCCTCCGGCGAGAGCCAGGCGAGCGGGCGGCCGTCGAGCGGACGGCCGGCATGGAGATTGACCTCCTCCATCAGCCGGAAATATGGCGGGCGCGCCATCCGCTCCGACAGCTTGTGGCGGATGAAGCCGTCGCGGGTCAGGCGGCCGGCGGCGTTCGCCTGGCGCTCGATGCCGAGCGTGGACCATTCGCGGCCGGCGACATTGCCGCCGCAGGCCGAGCCCGGCCCATGCGCGGGCAGTACCAGCGCCTGATCGCCGAGGGGAAAGATCTTCTCGTGGAGGCCGTCGTAAAGCTCGCCCGCATGCTCGCCGGTCTTTTCCGCGTCGGTGAGATCGGTGCGGCCGGTGTCGCCCATGAAGAGCGCATCGCCCGTGAAGACGGCCCAGACGGCGTCCGGCGCCTCGTCGAGGGTGACGGCGAAGCACATGCTTTCCGGCGTGTGGCCCGGCACATGGAGCGCGCGGAAGGAGATGCCGCCGCCGAGGGCGAACGTCTCGCCGTCCCTCAGCTTCCTGTCGGCATGGGGCATGATCTCGTGATCGCAGGCGGCGATTTCCGCGCCCGTGATGGCGCGCAGCGCCGCGCCGCCCCTCTCGCAATCCTCCTGGCGGTGCGTCCCCAGCCCGTAGCGCACCCTCACGCCCTCCCTTCCCAGCATGCCGACCGACCTTCAGCCCTCGCCGGCGGGGCCGGCGCCGGTAGCCGCGGAGCCTGCGGTTATGCGTCGTCCTGCGGCCGTCGGCATGGCGCCAGCCGACATTCCGCAGCCAGCTGAAGCGATTGGTCGGGGACGCCCTGCGGCAGCCGAGGCCGCCCCCATCGTGCGGAGGCGTCCAGCGGCCGCTGTTGGAGG
>CAJXOU010000032.1 GCA_913057645.1 uncultured Rhodobiaceae bacterium
CATACCGTATTTGCCGAACGGCACATGGATCCCGGCTTTCGCCGGGATGACATTGTGGTGGTGGAAAATGTTACGTCGATCGCCGGCACCGCCACTCTCACGCCCGCTCCAGAAAACTGTCGATCACCTTCTTTCGGCCCGCCTTGTCGAAATCGACGGTGAGCTTGTTGCCGTCGATTTCGGCGACATGTCCGTAACCGAATTTCTGGTGGAAGACGCGCTCGCCTTCGCCGTAGCTCGCGGCGGAGGGATCGGAAGTTGCGACGAGTTCGGCATGCGTTTCATAGGCGGGCGGCTTCGTGCGCATGTCCGAATTCGCCTGCGCGCGGCGCCAGCCGGGGCTCGAATAGTCGCTGCCGCGCGCGAAGTCCTGCGCGAAGCGGCTCTGGCTGTAGTTCTGATAGCTCGCGCCCGCCATTGCCGTTTCCGTCACCTCGACATGATGCTTCGGCAGTTCGTCCACGAAGCGCGACGGGATCGAGCTTTGCCACAGCGCATGGATGCGGCGGTTCGCTGCGAAGGAAATATAGGCGCGCAATTTGGCCCGCGTGATCCCGACATAGGCGAGGCGGCGCTCTTCCTCCAGCCCCGCGAGGCCGTTCTCGTCCAGCGAGCGCTGGTGCGGGAACAGGCCCTCTTCCCAGCCGGGCAGGAACACCGTGTCGAATTCGAGCCCCTTGGCGCTGTGCAGCGTCATCAGGTTGATCTTGTCGGCGGTGTCGTTCTGCTCGATCTCCATCACGAGCGAGATATGTTCGAGATAGCCGGCAAGGTTCTCGAAATGCTCCATCGAGCGCACGAGTTCCTTGAGGTTTTCGAGCTTGCCGGGCGCGTCCGCCGATTTGTCGTTCTGCCACATCTCGGTATAGCCGGACTCGTCGAGGATGATCTCCGCGAGTTCCGTGTGCGGCATGCCGGGCACCAGCGCGCGCCAGCGTTCCATCATCTCGATGAAACCTGCGAGCGCGCGGCGGGCGGCGGGCTTCAGTTCCTCGCTCGCGACGAGCATTTTCGAGGCGCGGTAGAGCGATGTGTTCTCCGCCCGCGCGAGCTTGTGGATCGTCTGCACCGCGACATCGCCCATGCCCCGGCGCGGTTTGTTGACGATGCGCTCGAAGGCGAGATCGTCGTCCGGCTGCGCAACGAGGCGCAGATAGGCGTTGGCATCGCGAATTTCCGCGCGCTCGTAGAAGCGCGGCCCGCCGACGACGCGGTAGGGAATGCCGAGATTGATGAAACGGTCTTCGAATTCGCGCATCTGGAACGAGGCGCGCACGAGGATCGCCATGTCGCGCAGCAGGTGATCCTGCCGCTGCAACTGCTCGACTTCTTCCGCGATGGCGCGGGCTTCTTCCTCGCCGTCCCAATAGGAGGCGATCTTGATCTTCTCGCCTTCATTGTCGTTCGCTTCGGTCCAGAGCGTCTTGCCGAGGCGTTGTTCGTTGGCGGCGATCAGGCCCGAGGCCGCGCCCAGAATATTCGCCGTCGAGCGGTAGTTCCGTTCGAGGCGGATCACCTTCGCGCCCGGAAAGTCCTTCTCGAAGCGCAGGATGTTGTCGACCTCCGCGCCGCGCCAGCCATAGATCGACTGGTCGTCATCGCCGACGCAGCAGATGTTCCTGTGCTTCTGCGCCAGCAGCCGCAGCCACAGATATTGCGCGACATTGGTGTCCTGGTACTCGTCGACCAGCATGTACTTGAAACGCTCCTGCCATTCGGAGAGCACTTCCGGATGCGTCTGGAAGATCGTCAGCACTTCCAGCAGCAGGTCGCCGAAGTCCGCCGCGTTCAGCACCTTCAGCCGCGCCTGGTAGGCGGCATAGAGTTCGCCGCCCTTGCCGTTCGCGAAGGCCTGCGCCTCGCCGGCGGGGACCTTCTCCGGTGTCAGCCCGCGGTTCTTCCAGCCGTCGATATGGGACGCAAGCTGGCGCGCCGGCCAGCGCTTCTCGTCGATGCCTTCGGCCTGGATGATCTGCTTCATCAGCCGCTGCTGGTCGTCGGCGTCGAGAATGGTGAAGTCGGAGCGCAGCCCCGCCAGTTCCGCGTGCCGCCGCAGCATCTTCGCGCCCAGCGCATGGAAGGTGCCGAGCCACTGCATGCCTTCGACCGCGCCGCCGATCAGCCCGCCGATCCGGTGGTGCATCTCGCGCGCGGCCTTGTTGGTGAAGGTCACCGCGAGGATCTGCCCCGGCCAGGCGCGCCGCGTGGCGAGGAGATGGGCGAGCCGCGTCGTCAGCACCCGGGTCTTGCCCGTGCCCGCGCCCGCCAGCACCAGCACCGGCCCGTCGAGGCTCTCCACCGCCTCGCGCTGTTCCGCGTTCAGCCCCTCGAGATAGGGCGCGCGCATGCCCGCTACCGCCTGCTGGCTGATGGAGCGGGCTGTCGTTTCCTCGGGAATGCTCCCGAGATCGAAGGGATCACTCGTCATTACTCTTTCTGGACCGTTCCGGCGTGAAGGGCGGGGGCCTCGATGGGGCGAATCCCGTGGGCTCAAGCATAACATGGGGAGCGGGGCCCGCCTTGCCCATGCGGCTTGAGCGGTTCCGGGCCCCATGCTAAACAGGTCTCCATGTCTAAGTCATTGTAATTCCTGAAAAAAGAGGGTGGGCGTGAACGGGGCGGCCGATACGCGAGACGACACGCGCGAGGTCAACATGATCGTCCTCTCCGTGCTGGCGCTCGCCGTCGGGCTCGCTACCGGCATCGGCGCGGTGATCTTCCGCTCCATGCTGGTCGGGCTCCACAATTTCTTCTTTTTCGGCGAGCTCTCCCTCACCCCGACATCGGGTGCGACGGGGCCCGTCAGTCCGCTGGGCGCGCTCATCATCCTCGTCCCGGTCATCGGCGGCGTCGCCGTCGTCTGGATCACGCGCCGGTTCGCGCCGGAGGCGAAGGGCGGCGGCATCACCGACGTCATGGATGCGGTCTATCACCGCGAGGGAAAACTCCGTCCCCGCGTCGCCATCGTGAAGACCATCGCGTCGGCGCTTTCCATCGGCTCGGGCGCGACGGTCGGCCGCGAAGGCCCCATCGTGCAGATCGGCTCGGCCATCGGCTCCGCCGTCGCGCAGTTCTCGCGGCTGCCGTCCTGGCAGCGGATCACGTTGCTGGCGGCGGGCGCGTCGGCCGGCATCTCGGCGACCTTCAACACGCCGCTCGGCGCGGTGCTCTTCGCGCTCGAACTGATCTTGCCGGAGGTCAGTGCGCGCACTTTCCTCCCCGTCGTCATCGCGACCGGCTCCGCCACCTATATCGGCCGCGTCGTCTTCGGTTCGTACCCCGCCTTCGTCCTGCCGCAGATGTCGTTCGCGGCCTCGGAAATGGATCACATCTTCAATCTCGGCGCCTTCGTCGTGCTCGGGCTTCTCTCCGGCCTCGTCGCCTGGGGCTTCATCCGCACGCTCCTCTTCGCGGGCGAGGTCATGCCGCGCCGCTTCCCGAACGAATATGTCCGCGCGGCGGCAGGCTTCACCGGCATCGGCATCGCGCTCTTCCTGTTCGCGCATTTCACCGGCCACTACTACATCATCGGCGGCGGCTACGACGCCATCGCCGCCATCCTCGAAGGTCATGTGACGACCTTCGCGCTGCTTGCCGTTCTCTGCCTTGCGCAGGTGCTCGCGACCTCGCTCTCCATCGGCTCGGGCGCGTCGGGCGGTGTCTTTGCGCCCATGCTCTTCATCGGCGCGGCGCTTGGCGGCGCCTTCGGTGCCTTTCTGCATCTCGTGGACGAGGGCCACGGCATCGGCATTCCCGATTACGCGATCATCGGCATGGCGGCGGTCGTCGGCGGCGGCACGGGCGCGGCGATGACCGCCATCACCATGAATTTCGAGATGACGCGCGACTACAACATCATCGTGCCGCTCATCATCGCCGTCGCGATCTCGATCGGCGTGCGCCGCGGGCTCATGCGCGACAACATCTTCAGTGCGGAACTTGTGCGCCGTGGCCGTCCCGTCCCGAAGGACCGCTATTCCAATCTCTATCTCGTGCGCAGCGCGCGGGAAGTGATGGACAGCAATATCGCCGTCATGTCGGCGGAACTATCCGTCGCCGACGCCGCGCAATGGGTGACGGAAGCGGGAATGCCGAATTTCCTCGTGCTGCAGGCGGGCGGGCGCATCCAGGGCGTCGTCTCGCTCGACAGCCGCATCCGCACGCCGGAACTTCTCGGGCGCAAGCCCGAAACCGTCCGCGACATGGCGATATCCGATTACATCATCGTGCGCGAGAACAACATCCTCGAGGAAGTCATGCGCCGCCTCGCGCAACGCAACGCCAAGCTCGCCCTCGTCGTGAAAGACAAACCCGGTGTCCCGCGCCCCGCCGACGTCCTCGGCATCATCGGCAAACCGCAGATCGCGGACGCGATCCTGACGACGCAGATGCGGTGAATATTGTTTCGATGGTTGCTTCCCACCCGCCCTTGGGGGCGGGTCGAGAAATTCAAGCTAGCGCAGAATTTCTCGGGGCGGGGGCTGTGCATCGGCGGTTCCCCCGCCCCGAAATTTGGCGCGCTTCGCTTCCAAATTTCGACCCTCCCCGAGGGGAGGGTGGGCGGAGAGATAAGACGTTTCCTCTTACTTCCGCTTGATCCCGATAACCCGCCCCGCCTGCTCCGGCTTCGCAAGCCCCGCATGCGCCTTCGTCAGCGCCTCGATCTTCTTCTGCGACGCCTCGGGGAAGGGCGATGCGCGGCGCGTCTTCATGTCCACGTGAATGCACATCTGCTCGCTCGTTGCGGCGAGGTATCCCTTCTGTGCGTGATACATATGCGCGAAGACGTGGATGCGTTTCGCGTCCGCGTCGAGCACCTGATAGGTGATGCGCACCTCGTCGCCCTCCAGCAATTCGTCGAGATAGCAGACATGCACCTCCGCCGTGAAGCAGGAGCCCTCGCCCTGTTTCGTGTAATCCCAGCCGATGCCGAGTTCGTTGAACAGCGTGTCGAGCGACTGGTCGAACAGCACATGGTAATAGGCCATGTTCAGGTGGCCGTTATAGTCGACCCATTCATGTTCGACGGTGCGCAGCGGACATTCGAAGGGCGCGGCGAGGGCGGTGTCGGTCATGTCGTTCCTTCCCGGTCATTTTTCTTCGTTCTTCCGACTTTACCCGTCTCCAAAACACGATGTCACCCCGGCCCTCCTTTGAATTCAAGGTGGCCGGGGTCCATGGGCGGACCGGCAATTATGGGGGCTTGGGCGAGGCACATGGATCCCGGCTTTCGCCGGGATGACACAGAATGTGGTGAGAGATGGGTTCAATGATGCGAGCCGTTTCCACGGCGAGGTGCGGTCCCTTACGTGACCTTCTCGTCGTGATAGTCTCTCCTCGCAGGACGGAGGAACCCCATGAGCGAAGCGGCGCGGAAAGAGGGCAGGGAGACGGCGCTGGCCGAACTCGGCGCGCTGCTCGGCGACCGCTTCACCGTGGCCCAGGCGGTCCGCGAGGCGCATGGCCGCGACGAATCCTGGCATCCGGTCGCGATGCCCGATGCCGTCGCCTTCGCCGAGACGACGGAAGAAGTCGCGCAGATCGTCCGCATCTGCGCCGCGCATGGGCTGCCGGTCATTCCCTTCGGCGCGGGCACCTCGCTCGAAGGCCATGTTTCCGCCGTGCATGGCGGGCTCTCGCTCGACCTCACGCGGATGGACCGCATCGTCGAAGTGAACGCCGACGATCTCGACGTGCGCGTCGAGGCGGGCGTGACGCGCAAGGCGCTCAACGAGCATCTCCGCGACACCGGTCTCTTCTTCCCCATCGACCCCGGCGCCAACGCGACACTCGGCGGCATGGTCGCAACGCGCGCCTCCGGCACCAATGCAGTCCGCTACGGCACCATGCGCGAAAACGTTCTTGCGCTCACCGCCGTCATGGCCGATGGCTCCATCGTTCATACCGGCACGCGAGCGCGGAAGTCTTCGGCGGGCTACGATCTCACGCGGCTTCTCGTCGGCTCGGAAGGCACGCTCGGCATCGTCACGGAAGTGACGCTTCGGCTCTACGGCATTCCGGAAGCCGTCCGCTCCGGCGTCGTCCCCTTCGAGAGCATCGAAGGCGCGGTCGATGCCGTCATCGAGACGATCCAGTCGGGTCTTCCCATCGCGCGCATCGAAATTCTCGATCCCCTGTCCATCCGCGCCTGCAACGCCTATTCGAAACTGACGCTCGCCGAAGTGCCGACCTTGTTCGTCGAGTTTCACGGCACCGAGGCTTCCGTCGCCGAGCAGGCAGAGCGCTTTGCTGCCATCGCGTCGGAGCATGGTGCGGGCGGCGCGACATGGGCCTCGAAGGCGGAGGACCGCACGCGTCTCTGGGAAGCGCGGCACAATGCCTATTACGCGGCGCTCGCCTATGCGCCGGGCAAGAAGGGCATGGTGACGGATGTCTGCGTACCGATCTCGCGCCTCGCCGAGGCGATTTCCGGCACGCTCGCCGATCTCGAAACCTCTTTCCTCAAGGCGCCCATCGTCGGCCATGTCGGCGACGGCAATTTCCACATGCTGCTGCTGATGGACCCCGCCGACCGGAAAGACCTCGCGGAAGCGACCCGCATCCACGACCTCATGGTCGCCCGCGCCCTCGCGCTCGGCGGCACATGCACCGGCGAACACGGCATCGGCGAAGGCAAGATCAAGTTCCTCGAAACGGAACATGGGCCCGGCGTCGGCGTCATGCGCGCCATCAAGCAGGCGCTCGACTCGAAGAACATCCTCAACCCGGGGAAGATATTTTCGGCGTGACCGTCCATATACTCCGTATAAAGAATAATAGAAAGTGTCGCCCCGGCGAAAGCCGGGGTCCATGAGCCTGTCGCCGGAGGACGGAGCGGAGAGGTTCACTGGATTTGGAACCCATCCATGGATCCCGGCTTTCGCCGGGATGACACGCGATTTTCCGAGAATCAGCCCCAAAACCGGGGATAAATAATTTTGTGGACGCCTGGCGAGCATCCCGCTCGACGCTTTCGCACCGGGGATAACCACCCGCAAAATCATTTGTAACGTTTCAATGACAGTTCGATGACGGTCGGCCCGATTTATCCCCTCTTCCCGCTTTTCAGGTACCCTAATCGAGCGTCTGACGGTACCGGTTGAGAGAGATAATCGACACCGCCGTCAGGAAGGCGAGGAGGGCGAGAAGGTCCGGTGCGATCTCCGTCATGCCGTTTCCTTTCAGCAGAATGCCGCGCACGATCCGGAGAAAGTGCGTAAGCGGAAGAACTTCGCCGATCCACTGCGCCCATACCGGCATGCCGCGAAACGGAAACATGAATCCGGAAAGCAGGATCGACGGCAGGAAGAAGAAGATCGTCATCTGCACCGCCTGCAACTGATTGCGCGCCAGCGTCGAGAACGTGAAGCCGACGGCGAGGTTCGCGGCGACGAAGAAGAAAAGCACGAACGAAAGAAGGCCGAGGCTTCCCGTCATCGGCACTTCGAAGAGCCAGTAGGCGGCGGCGAGCACGACGGCCGTCTGGATGTAACCGATGATGATGTAGGGCAGGATTTTTCCGAGCATCACCTCGAAGGGGCGCACGGGCATCGTCAGCAGGTTTTCCATCGTGCCGCGCTCCGTCTCGCGCGTCATCGCAAGTGCCGTAAAGATGATCATGGTCATCGTCAGAATGACGCCGATGAGACCAGGCACGATGTTGAGTTCGGTACGGCCTTCCGCGTTGTAGCGCCGATGAACAATGAGGTTCACGGGATCGGGCCGCGGTTTCAGCGTCGCGAGGGGTCCTTCGAAGTCGCGGTTCAGCACCTGTGCTGCCAGCAGCTGAATGCCGTTAACGGCGTTTCCGGTTGCGGCGGGGTCCGTGGCGTCGGCATCGAGGAGCAGCTCAGGGCGCTGCCCGCGTTGCAGCTCGCGGCTGAAGTCCGGCGGTATCTGCAGCACGAACTGCACCTCGCCCGTGCGGATGAGATCGTCCGCTTCTTCCGCCGTTTCGGGCAGGGCGACGACATCGAAATAGTCGGAGTTCTCCATTCCCTTCACGATGCTGCGCGTGAACACGGAATGATCCTGCGCAAAGATCGCGGTCGGCAGGTGCTTCGGATCGGAGTTGATGGCGTAGCCGAAGAGCACGAGCTGCATGACGGGCACGCCGATCATCATGGCGAAGGTCAGCCGGTCGCGCCGCATCTGGATGAATTCCTTGCGGATCATCGCGCCGAGCCGGAAAAGCGAGAAGCGCGCTGTCATGGCGTCACCCGAAATTGTCGGAAGCCGATTGCATCATGTGAATGAAGACATCTTCGAGTGTCGGCTCGACCTTGCGCCAGGCGAGATCCGCGTCGCCGCGAAAGGGCGAGATTGCATTCTGCAGGGCGTTGTCGTTCGCGCCGCTCACATGAAGCGTTGCGCCGAAAGGCGCCACCATCTCGACGCCGCTCCGTCCCGCGAGATCGCGCGCGAGGCGGTTGATACGGCGCTGCGAGTTGCCGCTGACGAGCCATGTCACCAGACCGGACTGGCGGATCACCTCGTTCACGGTGCCTCGCGCAAGGAGCTTGCCGTAAGCGAGGTAACAGATCTTGTGGCAGCGTTCCGCCTCGTCCATGTAGTGCGTGCTGACAAGGACGGTGAGGCCGTTGTCGGCAAGCTGATGTATCTCGTCCCAGAATTCGCGCCGCGCCTTCGGGTCGACGCCCGCCGTCGGTTCGTCGAGCAGCAGCAGCTTCGGCTGATGCATGATCGCGGCGGCGAGCGCGAGGCGCTGCTTCCAGCCGCCCGACAACGCGCCCGCAAGCTGGTTCGCACGCGTTTCAAGGCCCAGTTTTTCGAGCGTTTCGCGCACCGCCTGTCTGGGTTTCTTCAGTCCGTAGATCGAGGCGACGAAGGCGAGGTTCTCGCGGATCGAGAGGTCTTCATAGAGACTGAAGCGCTGCGTCATGTAGCCGACCTTCAGCTTGATGCGGCCGCTCTCGGTGATGATGTCATGACCGAGGCAGGTACCGCTGCCGGCATCCGGCGTCAGCAACCCGCAGAGCATGCGGATCGTCGTCGTCTTGCCGCTGCCGTTCGGTCCGAGGAAGCCGTAGATTTCGCCCTCGCGGACCTGCATGTCGATGCCGTCCACCACGGTCGTCGCGCCGAAGCTCTTGGTGAGCCCATGCACGTCGATGACGAGGGGGGCGTCTTCTGCCGGTTCTGCGCGATGCGTCTGGCTCATCTGCGCCTCATTCGGCTGCGGGCGGCGTTGCGAGCGTCACCGTTACGGGCTGACCGGGATGCAGCAATTCGGGTTGCTTGTCGGGTGTCGCCTCCGCCATGTAGACGAGCTTTTCTTTCGACCGGTCGCTGTAGATCACGGGCGGCGTGAATTCCGCTTGCGTCGAGACGAAACGGATCGTGCCTGTGAGGTTCTGCGGGCAATCGCTGCAGGCGAAGCGCACCCGGGCGCCTTCCTCCAGATGGCTGAGCTCGGACTCCGGTACGAAAAAGCGCACCTTGATGTTCTGCGGTGGCAGCAGCGAGACGACCGGCTGGCTCGGATTCACGAATTCGCCTTCGCGGAAGAACACGTCCTGCACGATGGCGTCAGCCGGGGCGTGACCTTCGCGGCGCGAGAGCCGCCACTTCGCCTGGTCGAGCGCCGACGCGGCGGTGAGCGTTGCCGCGCCCGCGCGGTCGCGCCGTGCGCGCGCCGTGTCGAGTTCGGCCTGTGCGACGTTGCGCTGCTTGCGCAGTTCGAGCTTGCGCTGGAGATCGAGCTCTGCCTCGCGGAGCGTCGCCTTTGTTTCGGCAAGCGTCGCCCTCGCACCTTCGAGAGCGGCTTCTTCCGATGTGGTTTCGAGCCTGAAGAGGAGGTCGCCTGCTTTGACGCGATCGCCGCGTTGGACCCCAATCGCTTCGACGAGACCGCCGTCGATCGGTGCGACGCGCACATAGTCGCCCTCGGCATAGCCCTGCCAGGTATCCTTCGGCGGTTCGTCGCAGCCGGCAAGAAGAAGCGCGGCCAGGCAGGCGGACAGGAGGGAATGGAGGCGCATCGCTCTACGCCTCCCTGTCTGCTGCGAGGCCGCGCATGACGAATTCCGCATGGGCGGTGAAGAAACCGTCGGGATCGAGCTGCGGAAGTTCGCCGAACGTGTTGCGGGCGATGGTGTTCAGGAGGATCGGAAAGGCGATGGCCTGCACGGCAGCGTTGACGTTGCAGGGCCGGAATTCGCCGCGCGCGATGCCTCGTTCGACGATCCGTCCGATGTTCCTGAAGCCGCGCTCGACGACGTTGTCGCGATAGAAGTCGCGGATCTCCGGGAAGTTGCTCGCTTCGGACAGGATGATCTTCGCAAGCGAGGGCAGGGGCGTCGTCGCCGTCAGGTCTTTCAGCTTGCCGATCACGAAATTCAGCAACTCGGCGCTCGAGCCTTCATAGCTATCGAGCAGCTTTTCGATTTCGTCGAAACGGGGCGTGGCGATCTCGCGCACGATGGCGGCAAAGAGGTCCGCCTTGCTCTCGAAATAGAGATAGATCGTTGCCTTGCTGACGCCGGCCACCTCCGCGACATCCTCAAGGCGCGCAGCCGCGAAGCCGCGTTCGGAGAAGACCTCAAGACCCGCCGCCATGATCTCGGCCGGGCGGTCTTCCTTCCGCCGCTGCCATTTCTGTTCCTGGGAGCTCGGATTCATCGATGGACTTCGCTCTCGAATAAATAACTGACCAGTCAGTTATTTATTCATCGGAGCCCGGGCCGTCAAGAGGGCCGGCGCGGATTTCGCAACCTGTTGGAACAAAAGAGAAAATTTCAACGGCAAGCTCAAACGAAGGCAGTGGACCAGCATCTGCCAGAGCTCCCGGATGCCATCACGTGCCTGCGCCGTCTTCCGGATCGCCCGAATTTTCGTGCCGCTCGATCTGCTTGCCGTCGAGATCTCGGCGGCGGCGTTTCTCTTCGTCTTTCGCCCGCTTCTTCGCTGCGCCGCTTCGCCCGAACTTAACCCTGTTCGCGGCGGCCTCGTCTTCGCGTTCCTTTTTCGCGGCGCGCTTCTTTTCCGCTCGAGCGGTTTTCTTGAATGAGGCGAAATTAACTATATTTCCGCGATCCGAATCCATAATTTGCCTGCCATATACTCAGAACGGCCCGTCGCGCATCTTCATTTGCGAGACTAGGACAAAGACGGACGGCAAGGAACGGGGTGGGTGCGCCGGTCCCTTCCCCGGCGTTGCTGAGCTGGAGATACTTTTGAATTCGATTCTGACCTATATCGCCGGCCTTCTCGTCGTTCTGCTCTTTGCAGCTCTCGTGGGCCCCAGCCTCGTCGACTGGAACCAGTTTCGCGAAGGGATCGAGGCCCAGGCGTCGGAAGCGGCGGGCCGCCCGGTCAGCATCGGTGGCGATATCAGATTCCGGATTCTTCCGGCGCCGCACATGACGCTCAACAAGATCAGGATCGGCCATCAGCCGAACGCAAACTCCCTGCCGTCGGAGCTGCATTTTGCGACGTTCGAGGAGATAGATGCCGAGATTGCGCTCGCGCCGCTGCTTGGCGGTGACGTCAAGGTCACGAGTGTCCGTATCGTCCGTCCCGAGATCAATCTCGAAGTGCTGCCCGATGGGAGTGCGAACTGGCGCGGACTCGACATCGCGAGCCGCATGCCGGCGGAGGGCATGTTTTCTCTTGCGTCGATCAGCCTCGAAAAGGCGAGTTTCGACAACGGTATCGTCAACTATCGCAATCGCATAAACGGGCGCAGCTGGCGGGCCGAGGATGTGAACGGTGAAGTTGTTGCAACCTCGCTTCTGGGGCCGTTGCGTTCCGAGGTCAGCGCGACGATCGGAGGCGTGCCGCTTGTCTTGCGGCTCGGGCTCGGCGCATTCGGCGGAGACAAGGCTTTCCAGGTCACAGCGGAAGCCGAAACGCCCAATTATCCGGTCCAGTTCCTGTTTTCGGGCGTTGCAACCGAGTTCTCGCTCGCTGCCCGTCTCGACGGCAATGGGCGTTTGCGGATCGGACAGGTCGGCGAGGATGGAGCGACAAGCGAGCCGTCGCTGCGGGTCGATGCGGCAATGGTCGTCAATGCCCGCCGTGCAAACCTGCGGAGCCTGACGGTCAGGTCCGGCGGTTCGTCGCTTGAAGGATCGGCCAACATCCGCTGGGACAGGAAGCCGGACCTCTCGCTGCAGCTCGCGGCGGACAACTTCACGCTCGATCCTTTCCTCGACCGCTTTGTGTCGGCAGCCAGTTCCGGCGGGCAGGGTTTTCTCGATGCGCTTCTGGTCAGCCAGCCGCCCGAATGGATGAACGGCAATGTCGAAATCGAAACGGGCACGCTGACGGTCCGCGATGTGCTTGTGCGTGGCATGAGGCTCGACGCCAGGCTGGAAGACGGTCATATCGATATTGCCGAGGCAAAAGGCGAACTCGGCGGTTCGACCGGTGTCGGCATTCGCGGCAAGGTGTCGCCGGCGGAGACGGGGTCCCGTTTCGAGGGAACCGCTTCGGTGATGAGCGCGAATATTGCCGCTCTCGCCTATTGGTTGTCGCCACCGGGTGACCCGGAAGAGGGCGGCCGGGCGACGCCGCGGGGACGTCCCTTTGCGGCCCGGGCGAAGCTGCGCCTGGAGCCCGGCGTAACCGAGCTGAACGATCTCGCGATGGACTATGCGAGCGACCTTGCGAGACCGGCGTTGCGCGGCGATATCTCCCGTCGAAATGGGGAAGATCGCGCCCGCATCAAGGCAAGGCTCAATGTCGGGGATTTCGATTTCGATCCGCTGATTTCGTTGCTGCCGGCGACGGACGATCCGTTTCGCTTCTTCAATGCGCATGACGTTGCGCTGACCTTGAAGGCGGACCGGCTTTCTCTTTTCGGCCAGGAAATGAAGGACGTCGAAACGGAAATGTCCCTCGAGGGTGGGAACCTCGATGTGCCGCGCCTCGATATCGGCGACATTGCAGGTGCCTCGCTCACCTTTTCGGGCAAGCTGGACAATGTCACGACCGGCGATCAGGAAGATGTGAAGGGACAATTCACGAGCTCGATCCGCGCGGAACGCTTTGGCGGCCTGCTCCAGATCGGCGGCTTCGATGTCCCCGATGTCGAAGGACCTGTCGATGTCGTCGTGACCGGCGCGTCGGGCGAAGCGGATGACAGCGAGGCGCGCGTCGATACGCTGACGCTTCGGGGAACCATACGCGGAAGCCGCGTCGACGGTGTATTGAAGCGGTTGCATGAAGAGGGGGGCGGTGTGGACCGTCTCGACATCGTTGCCAATGCGGCCAACGACGAGGGACGGGTTCTCATCGAGCAGCTTGGATTGACCCCGCGAGAAGATCTCGCAGGGTCGGGCACGGTGTCCGTCCAGCTCAATGGCGATGCTGACAGCGGCTATGGAACGAACTTTCGCGCCAATGTGAGCGGAACGACCCTGACGGCGCGCGGAAAGGTCGAAAAGCCCTTCGAGGCGCTCCGCTTCACCGGCCGTGCGGATATCGCCGCTTCGGGGGTGATGCATGTCATGGGTTCCTTCGGTGCGCCGGAGCCGCTGGCGGCATGGATCGGCAATCAGGCCTCGGGGCCGGGTTTCGTTTTTTCGTCGGACGTCGTCTGGGACAAGGAAAGCCTTGCGCTCAACGATTTCGAGAGCGTGGCGGGGAGCTTCCGTCTTTCGGGGAATGCGGGCTGGCGTGCGGGCGAGGGAGAACAACTGCCGAAGGTGACGGGAACGCTGGAAGCGAATGTCATCGATCTCACCTCTCTCATTGCCGCCGAGGACGGCGAAAACGGCATGTGGCCCGTCGACGCGCTGGACTGGTCGCTGCTCGCCGGCATGGAAGGCGATGTCGATCTCGAGGCAGGTGCCGTTCGGCTCGGTACGCTGCCCATTGGCGATGTATCCACGCATCTCGCGCTTTCGCATGGTGTTCTGACGGCTTCGCCCTTTGTCGGCACCTATGGCGGAGGACGGTTGTCCGTCGGGGCGCGCATCGAAGGTGGAACGGGCGAGCCCGGCATCGGGTTGACCATTCTTCTCGAGGAAGCCGAGTTGCGGAAGTCGGTCACTCCCGTCGCGGGCGTGGCACCGGGCAAGGGCCGTCTCGATTTCAGCGCACAGCTGCAGGGGCAGGGACGGAGCTGGTTCGCGCTCGTTTCGTCGGTGACGGGGACGGGGACGATCGCGCTTTCGGATGCGGCGTTCGAGCCGCTCGATATAGCCGGGTTTTCCGACGCGCTTGCAGAGATCGAAACGATAGAAGCCTTTCCCGTTCTGGTGAAGGAGAAGCTTCTCCATGGCGATACGCCGGTGGGCGGAATTTCCGGCGAGTTCTCGGTGAGCGACGGGGTGATGCGTTTTGCCGATCCCGAGATAGGTCTGGAAGCCGGAAGCGGGGAAATCGGCTTCGTTTACGATCTCCCGCGTCTGGCCGTAGAGGCCGATCTTGCGGTGACGCTCGATGAACCGGATGGAGCGCCGCCCTTCAGCGTTTCGGCGGCCGGGCGGCCTGGACGCATTGCCGTCGAGACGCACGTGCTCGCGCTACAGAATTTTGTCGCAAAGAATTTGCTCGCCCGCAGCATCGAGGAGACGGGCGCCGAGGTGCCGGGAGAGTTGCGCGACCTGATGGACCTTCCGCCCGAAGCCGAAGCGCCGATGACGCCAATGCCGAGGCCCTCCCTTCCCGACTGACGGGAATCAGCTTTCCGGGGGGCAGGTCCGGCCGTCCGGATCCTGCAGCGCCTTGAGAATGTAGACGCGGATCGCCGAGGAAAGACTGCCCTTGCCGCCGCGGGCCGTATCGATGCGGCGGACGAGTTCGTTTACCGACGTCCTTTCGCTGCAGGCGCGTTCTTTCAGCGCATCCCAGAACGGCCGTTCAAGCGAGATCGACGTGCGATGCCCGGCGATCGTCACCGAGCGTTTGACGTCTACGATGTCATCGCCCGTCATTCGGCTCCTCCGGGTTATTCCGGCGCGATCATCTTCTCGGGCCGGACCACAGCGTCGAATTCCTCATCCGTCACGTAGCCGCCGCCGACCGCTTCCTCGCGCAGCGTCGTACCGTTCTTGTGTGCGGTCTTGGCGATCTTCGCGGCGTTGTCGTAGCCGATCTTCGGCGCGAGCGCGGTGACGAGCATCAGCGAACGTTCGAGCGCGGCCTTGATGTTGTCCTCGCGCGGTTCGATGCCCACGACGCAATTGTCGGTGAAGCTCACCGCCGCATCGGCCATGAGGCGCACGGACTGCAGGAAGTTGTAGGCCATGACCGGGTTGTAGACGTTCAGTTCGAAATGGCCCTGGCTTCCGGCGAAGGTGAGGGCGGCGTGGTTGCCGAAGATCTGCACGCAGACCTGCGTCATCGCCTCGCACTGGGTCGGGTTCACCTTGCCCGGCATGATCGAGGAACCGGGCTCGTTTTCCGGCAGCGACAATTCGCCAAGGCCGGAACGCGGGCCGGAGCCGAGGAAGCGGATGTCGTTCGCGATCTTGAAGAGCGAGGCCGCGACCGTGTTGATCGCGCCGTGGCTGAAGACCATCGCGTCATGCGCGGCCAGCGCCTCGAACTTGTTGGGCGCGGTCTTGAAGGGCAGCTTCGTGATCGCGGCTATCTTCTCGGCCACCGCTTCAGCGAAACCGACCGGCGCGTTGAGGCCGGTGCCGACCGCCGTGCCGCCCTGCGCCAGTTCCATCAGCTTCGGCAGCGTCTGTTCGATGCGGGCAATGCCGTTCTCGACCTGCGCCGTATAGCCGGAGAACTCCTGACCGAGCGTCAGCGGCGTCGCATCCTGCGTATGCGTGCGGCCGATCTTGATGATCTTCTTCCAGGCTTCCGTCTTGTCGTTGAGCGCGTTGTGGAGTTTCTGCAGTGCCGGAATCAGGCGGTGGTGGATTTCTTCCGCGCAGGCGACATGCATCGCCGTCGGGTAGGTATCGTTCGACGACTGACTCATGTTGCAGTGGTCGTTCGGATGAACGGGCTTCTTCGAACCCATCTCGCCGCCCATGATTTCGATGGCGCGGTTCGAGATCACTTCATTGGCGTTCATGTTGGACTGCGTGCCCGAACCGGTCTGCCAGACAACGAGGGGGAAGTGTTCGTCGAGCTTGCCTTCAATCACTTCCTGCGCCGCCTGCACGATGGCCTTGCCGATACTCGTATCGAGGCGGCCGAGTTCCATGTTCGCTTCCGCGGCGGCGCGTTTCACGATGCCGAGCGCGCGTACCACCGGCAGCGGCTGCTTTTCCCAGCCGATCCTGAAATTGCCGCGTGAACGCTCCGCCTGTGCGCCCCAGTATCTGTCCGATGCCACTTCGATCGGGCCGAACGTATCCGTTTCGGTGCGGGTCTTGGTCATGGTCAGGCGCTCCAGCAGGGCTTGCCGCCGCAGATCGGGCGGGAGAGGTCGGTTGGGCGCTGATTTAGCATGCGGGGCCGGGTGCGCCAAGGCGCAGACGAACGGGTCCACGGCGCAGCCGCCAGCGGATTCGGCGTGAAATGGAGGGGACGCGGAGCAGGTCCGGTCGCGATCCTTGGTTGTTTGTGTGAGCGGCCGAAGCTGCTCCGCGCGCGGTGTTTTTGCCCCGATGCCCTCTGCCACCCAACAGCTTCAGGCGTCTTTCAGCGAAAGAAACGTGAGAGAGGCCGTCTTGCCGAGCGGATCCTAGTGTCCGCGCCCTTCACGCATCGGGAGCCCCGGGGCGCCGGGATGCGTTACCTTCCCGGCGGCGCAGGCACCGCCCGGCTCTCCCGCACCGGACGCTCCGGATGCGCCCCTCTCGTGAAAGCCAGTGCCTCACAAGATGGGGGCGTACAAGGAGAGGGGGATAAGTTTTTTTCGCGAGGAGAAAGTTACTTCTTCCGGAACGCGTCGAGGCTCACGACCTCGCCCTGGCCGTCGGCGGCGGGTTCCTCGGACTTCGACGCTTCAGTCGCCTTTTCTTCGGCGACATTGGTGCCGGCGCTTACGCCCTCGACCTGGAACTGCAGACCGAACTGGACGCTTGGATCGAAGAAGCCCTGCACCGCCGAGAAGGGGACGACGAGACGTTCGGGAATCTTGTTGAAGGTGAGCTCGACCGAGAAACGCTCCTCGTTCACTTCGAGATTCCAGAACTGATGCTGCAGCACGATGGTCATTTCCTCGGGATACTGCGATTGCAGTTTCTCGGAAATGTCGACGCCGGGGGCATCGGTGCGGAACGAAATGTAGAAATGATGTTCGCCGGGCAGACCTTCGTCCCGCGCAATCTTCAGCGCGCGCCGCACGACACCCCGCAAGGCATCCTGCGCCAGCACATCGTATCGCATCAGGTCATCGGCCAATTGGTGCTCCGTGGAACTTTGAGTCGGCTTGCTTTTGTAACAACGATTCAATCAGCGTTTGGATGCGAAATCCAGACGAAGGCGGCAATCCGCAGGTTCCATCCGCCGGATTCTCGCCTATGTGGCCCGGGCGACACCGCTCCTGAATGGACGACGCTGAATGAAAGTGGGGGCTTCTGTTGCCAGGTGCCCCCGAACCCCGCCTTACCCGGCTAAGGGCAAGGGCTTAAATCGAGGTTGTCGCACCGCTTACGCAGCGAGACGTGCCTCAGCATAGTTGTCGTTGGCAACTATAAAACGGCCCGATAACGGTGGGTACCATGCCGGGCAAAAAGACTGTCTTTACACCCTCGTCGATCCTGGTTCGCCCCCAGGGTCCCTGCCGCGACAGGGGAAAATGGTGGAGGCGCCGGGTACTGCCCCCGGGTCCGAATGGCTTATTTCACAGTCCGTTTATCGCCATAGCCGGGCGGAAAACCGCCGGCACTCCTAATATAGGGCGTAATTTCCTTATTTGAAGTGTATTCGGCGCGGGCTTACCCCTGCGGCAACTGCTCGCGGAAAAAGCGGATGGCGTTGCCGCCCATCACTTTCGCAATCTCTTCTTCCGTGAAACCCGCTTTCTGCATTTCCGCCGTCAGGATGGCGAGTTGCGACGTGTCGAAAGCGACGGGCACGGCGCCGTCATAATCGGAGCCGAGCGCGACATGGTCGACGCCGAGAAAATCCATGGCGTAGCGGATCGATTTCACGATCTCGGCAGGTGCGGGATCGCAGACGGCGCCCTTCCAGTAACCGATGCCGACAAGCCCGCCCGCATCGGCGATCCGTTTCATCAAGGCGTCCTCGAGGTTGCGGGGGCTGTCGCAGGCGCCGCGGATGCCGGTATGCGAGACGACGACAGGCCGTGTTGCGATGTCGAGCGTGTCGCGGACGACGGCGGGCGAGGCATGGGCGAGATCGACGATGATATTGAGCCGCTCCATCTCGCGCACCGCTTCGCGGCCGAAATCCGTCAGGCCTTCGCCGGAGAGCCCGTGCAGCGAGCCGCCGAGTTCGTTGTCGAAGAAATGCGTGAGCCCCATCATCCGGTATCCGGCGGCATACAGCATTTCGACGTTCTCGATCCTGCCTTCGAGGGGGTGGGAACCTTCGGTGGCGAGAAGGCCACCGACCGGGCGGTTTCCATCGCCGCGCGCCGCGATCAGCCGGTCGATGTCGGCGGCGCTCCGCACGATCGTCAGGTCGCCGGAGGCGGCGTCCTCCGCGCGGTGGAGCTTTTCCGCCTGGTAAAGCGCGCGTTCGAAAAGGCTGTCCCATGTGCGCGCAGGCCAGCGCTGCACCATGGCGAGCAGGGTGATGACGTCGCTGTCGCCGCTGGTGCCGGTATAGCGCTGGTCGCGGGGTACCTTGGTCACCACGGAGAAGACCTGCAAGGTCACATTGCCGTCCACCAGGCGAGGCAGGTCGACATGGCCCCTGTCCGCCCGATCCAGCGGGTCGCGCGCCCAGAGCAGCGTGTCGGCGTGAAGGTCGACGACTGCCAGTTCGCCATGCCGCGCGCGCGCTTCTTCCGTTATGTCGATGGGGACGCCATCCACGATCCGGTTGATCTGGCCTTCCAGCACACCCGGCAGCAGGGCGAGGCCGGCGATCAGCACCGCCAGAACGGCTGCCCCGATGCCGATGAAAATGCGCTTCATGGGTCTCCTCCCATATTCTTTTGGCCGTCCGATTTTGGGCCGCATTCTGGCGGGGCAGGGCCCGTCCGGCCAGCCTTTCCGTAATTGCCTCACATATATTGTGGACAAGAGCGGCGCCGGGCGGGGCCGAGGTGGCGGGGCAGGGGCTCCCCGCGCTAGACTGGGAAACCGAATCTCAGGAACCACCGATGCAGCAGTATCTCGACCTCATGCGCCTTGCGCGCGACACGGGCGTGACCAAGACCGACCGTACGGGCACGGGCACGCGCAGCATATTCGGCCACCAGATGCGTTTCGACCTGGCTGAGGGCTTTCCGCTCGTCACCACGAAGAAGCTGCACACGAAGTCGATCATCCACGAGTTGCTCTGGTTCCTCTCGGGCGACACCAATACGCGCTACCTGAAGGCCAACGGCGTCAGCATCTGGGAGGAATGGGCGGACGAGAACGGCGAACTCGGCCCCGTCTACGGGCATCAGTGGCGCTCATGGCCGACGCCGGACGGGGACAAGATCGATCAGATCAAGAACCTGCTCGACCAGATCAGGAACAATCCGGATTCACGGCGGCTCATCGTCTCTGCATGGAACGTCGCCGATGTCGACAAGATGGCGCTGCCGCCCTGCCACTGCCTGTTTCAGTTCTATGTCGCCGACGGCAAGCTCTCGTGCCAGCTCTACCAGCGCTCGGCCGACATCTTTCTCGGCGTGCCCTTCAACATCGCCTCCTATGCGCTGCTAACGATGATGGTGGCGCAAGTGACCGGGCTCGAAGCAGGCGAGTTCATTCACACCTTCGGCGACGCGCATCTCTATCTCAATCATCTCGAACAGGCCGACAAGCAGCTTGCGCGCGAGCCGAAGCCGTTGCCCGCCATGCGCATCAATCCGGATGTGAAGAGCCTTTTCGACTTCACTTATGACGATTTCACGCTAGAGGGCTATGACGCGCATCCGCATATTTCAGCGCCCGTCGCTGTCTAGGGGCGCGGCGTGATGTGGCGCCGCGACCGAATCGTGGCCGTATTGCTCACCGTCGCCGTGCTGGCACTCGCCGTCTTTTCCATGTGGATCATCCTTCTGCGCATGCGGCCGCTCGACCCGGAAATGCTGCGCGCACCCGTGATCACGTCTGACCTTCCGTTTGGCGAGGCTGCCGCATGACGCTTCATGTTTCCTTCGTCGTCGCCATTGCGGAGAACGGTGTCATCGGGCGCGACAACGGGTTGCCCTGGCGTCTGTCAGGCGACATGGCCTTCTTCAAGCGCGTAACCATGGGCAAACCCGTCATCATGGGCCGCAAGACGTGGGAATCGCTACCGAGAAAGCCGCTGCCCGGCCGTCCCAACATCGTGGTGACACGCGATCCCGGCTACAAGGCGGATGGAGCCGAAGTCGCCGCCTCGGCGGAAGCGGCGCTCCTGCGCGGCAAGGAACTGGCAACGGGCCTCGGCGTGGACGAAATAGCCGTGATCGGCGGTGCGCAGCTTTATGCTGAAATGTTCGATCATGCGACACGGCTCTACATCACCGAGGTGCATGCGGCACCCGAGGGCGATGTCAGTTTCCCGGCTTTCGATGCCGCGCAGTGGCGCGAGGTCTCGCGCGAGCGTCACGAGGCGGGCGAGAAGGACAGCGCGCCTTATTCCTTCGTGCTGATGGAACGGCGCGATTGAGTTTCGCGGCTTGCCGCCTCACAATGCGCTCTCATTAGAGATTCACGAGATTTTGCGGACGGAGACAGCGATGGACGTGCGCGCGGCGGTGGCATTCGAGGCGGGCAAGCCGCTTGAGATCGAAACGGTGCAACTCGAAGGGCCGAAAGCGGGCGAGGTGCTGGTCGAGATGAAGGCGACCGGCATCTGCCACACCGACGCTTTCACGCTCTCAGGTGAGGACCCCGAAGGTGCATTTCCCGCGATCCTCGGCCACGAAGGTGCGGGCGTCGTGGTCGAAGTCGGTTCGGGCGTCAAGTCGCTAGCGGTCGGCGATCATGTGATCCCGCTTTACACGCCGGAATGCCGCGAGTGCAAAAGCTGCACGAGCCACAAGACCAATCTCTGCACCTCGATCCGCGCGACACAGGGCAAGGGCGTGATGCCGGATGGCACCAGCCGCTTTTCCTGGAAGGGCAAGCCGGTGCTGCACTACATGGGCTGCTCCACTTTCGCGAACTACACGGTGCTGCCCGAGATTGCTCTCGCCAAGGTCCGCAAGGACGCGCCGTTCGACAAGATCTGCTACATCGGCTGCGGTGTGACGACCGGCGTCGGAGCGGTCATCTTCACGGCAGGCGTGGAACCCGGCGCCAATGTCGTTGTCTTCGGCCTTGGCGGCATCGGTCTCAACGTCATTCAGGGCGCGCGCATCGCGGGCGCGGACAAGATCGTTGGCGTCGACATCAATCCCGCGCGCGAAAGTCTTGCACGACAGTTCGGCATGACGCATTTCGTGAACCCGAAGGAGATCAAGGGCGATGTCGTGGGCCATCTCGTCGAGCTTACGGATGGCGGCGCCGATTACAGCTTCGAATGCATCGGCAATGTGAACACGATGCGCCAGGCACTCGAATGCTGCCATCGCGGCTGGGGCGAGAGCATCATCATCGGCGTGGCGGGCGCGGGGCAGGAAATCTCGACGCGCCCGTTCCAGCTCGTCACCGGCCGCGTCTGGAAAGGCACGGCCTTCGGCGGCGCGCGCGGGCGCACCGATGTGCCGAAGATCGTCGACTGGTACATGGACGGCAAGATCAATATCGACGATCTCATCACCCACACCATGCCGCTTGAGGAAATCAACAAGGGCTTCGACCTCATGCATGAGGGCAAGTCGATCCGCTCGGTGGTCGTCTACTGATGTCTGTCGAAGTCCTCTCCTCGCATCGCTGTTTCGGCGGCACGCTCAGCATCTGCCGCCACGCCTCGGCGGCAACCGGCACGCCGATGCGTTTCTCGGTCTTCGTGCCCGAAGGGAAGGGGCCCTTTCCGGCGGTCACCTTTCTCGCGGGGCTCACCTGCACGGAAGAGAATTTCACCACCAAGGCGGGCGCCTATGGGGCGGCGTCGAAGCTCGGCCTTGCCGTCGTTGCGCCGGATACGAGCCCGCGCGGGTCAGGTGTCGCGGATGACGAGGCCTACGATCTGGGGCAGGGTGCCGGCTTTTACATCGATGCGACGGAGAAGCCTTGGGCGCCGCATTTCGCGATGGAGAGCTATATCATCCGCGATCTCGCATCGGCCGTGCGAGACAATTTTCCCGTGGATGGCAGGCGGCAGTCGATCGCCGGTCATTCGATGGGCGGGCATGGCGCGCTCACGCTCGCGCTCAAATATCCGGAACATTTCCGCTCCGTCTCGGCCTTCGCGCCCATTGTGTCGCCCACGCGCTGCCCGTGGGGCGAAAAGGCTTTCACGGCCTATCTCGGCGACGACCGCTCGGCATGGGCCGCGCATGATGCGTCCGCGCTCATGGCGAGCGGCGGCGCCGTCGGTCATTTCGACGATATCCTGATCGATCAGGGTCTTGGCGATCAGTTCCTCGATGAGCAGTTGAAGCCCGAGCTCTTCGAGGAAGCCTGCGCGATGCACCGGCAGACTCTCACGCTTCGCCGGCACGAGGGCTATGATCATTCCTATTATTTCATCCAGTCCTTCATCGGCGATCACCTCACGTTTCATGCCGAGCGCCTCAAATGACGGGCGTTGTCGACGTCGCGATCGTCGGGGCCGGGGCCGCCGGTCTCGCGGCCGCGCGGCGTGCCGGTGAACTCGGTCTCTCCTGTTATCTCCTCGAGGCCAAGCCGCGTATCGGCGGGCGCGCCTTTACCGATACGGAAACCTTCGGCGTCGCCTGGGACCGCGGTGCGCACTGGTTGCATTCGGCGGACGTCAACCCGCTGACGAAGATTGCCGACGAGCTCGGTCATCCCTATCTCTCCCGTCCGCGGCCTTTCGATGGGCGTTTCCATCTCGGTTCGCACTGGGGCGAGAGCGCGGACTGGCGCGGCTATCGCGACGAGTTCGAAAATGCGACGGCGCGCGCCGTCGAAGCGGGCGCGGCCGGCCGCGACATCGCCGCTCTCGATCTCATGGACAGTTCGTCCCGCTGGGCGCGCATGGTGCATCACATCTTCGCGGCCGTCTCGGGCATGCCGCCATCCGAAATTTCAACCGCCGACCTTGCCGCCTATCGAGACACGGAAGCGAACTGGCCGCTCGAGCGGGGCTACGGGGCCCTTCTGGCGGCCCGCTATGCGGGGCTGCCGGTCGAACTCTCCACACCCGTCTCGGCGGTCGATACGAGCGGTACGCATATCCTTCTCGAAACGCCGCGCGGTACGGCGCGGGCGCGAAGCCTCATCGTCACCGTCTCGACGAATGTGCTTGCCTCCGGTGCGATCCGTTTCACGCCGGAACTCCCGCCCGCGCTGCAAGCCGCGTTTGCAGGTGTGCCGACGGGCAGCGCAAACAAGGTCGCCTTCCACTTCCGGCGCGACGTGTTCGGTCTCCCCGACACGAGCTATGTGAGTTTCATGGACGAGCGCGATGCGGCGCGCCCCGCCTGTTCGTTCCAGATAAGACCCTTCGGCCAGAATCTGGCCATCGCCTATCTCGGCGGCGACCTTTCCGCCAATCTCGAGCGCGGCGGGGAGGAAGAGATGAAGGGCTTTGCGCGTGCCGCGCTTGGCGACATGTTCGGATCGGACATTTTCAAGGAGCTTTCCGGCGTCGCCGCGACGTCATGGACGACGGACCCGCATACGCTCGGCGCCTATTCCTGTGCGCTGCCGGGCCATGCGCATGAGCGCGCGGTGCTGGCGGCGCCTGTCAGCGATCGTTTCTTCCTCGCGGGCGAGGCCGTTTCCGCCGACTGGTATTCGACGGTGCAGGGCGCGCATGTCACGGGCATCGAAGCGGCGGACAAGGCAGCGGCCTATCTCGACCGCGCCGTTGCGGCGGCGCTGCCGCGTTGACAGAATGCAGAACAACAAGAACACGACATAAAACAGGGAGAGAGAAATGGCGGAGATGAAACTGATCGCCGACGGGTTGAAGTTTCCCGAAGGACCGATCGCGATGCCGGACAGCAGCATCATTCTGGTCGAGATCGCGCGGGGCACGCTCACGCGGATCACGCCCGACGGCAAGAAGGAAATCGTGGCGGAGCCGGGCGGCGGTCCGAACGGCGCGGCCATCGGTCCCGACGGCGCCTGCTACATCTGCAACAATGGCGGCTTCGAGTGGCATGACCGCGACGGGCTTCTCTTCCCCGGCGACATCGCGAAGGATTATTCGGGCGGCCGCATCGAACGCGTCGACCTCAAGACCGGCAAGGTCGAGAAGCTCTACACCGAATGCAACGGCATTCCGCTCAACGGACCGAACGACATCGTATTCGACAAGTCGGGCGGGTTCTGGTTCACCGATCTCGGCAAGGGCCGCGGCCGCACGCAGGATCGCGGCGGTCTCTACTACGCGAAACCCGACGGATCGTCGATCAAGGAAGTCGTCTTTCCGATCACGTCGCCCAATGGTGTCGGCCTGTCGCCGGACGAGAAGACCGTCTATGTCGCCGACACGATTCCGGGCCGTCTCTGGGCTTTCGACATCGTGGCGCCGGGTGAGGTGGCGCCGCCGGAAGGGCCGTTGCCCGGGCGCTTCGTCGGCTCGCCCGCGGGGCTCAACTTCTTCGATTCGCTTGCGGTCGACGGCGACGGCAATGTCTGCGTCGCGACGATCTTCAATGCGGGCATCACGTCCTTTTCGCCGGATGGCTCGAAGATCGTCCATACGCCCACCGACGACGTGATCACCACCAACATCTGCTTTGGCGGCAAGGACCTGAAAACGGCCTATATCACGCTGTCGACGACGGGCCGCCTCGTCGCCATGGACTGGCCGGTGGCGGGGCTCGCGCTCAACTTCCTCAACAAGTGATACATGCGTTTCAAAGACACGTTCCGGCTGCGGAACGTGTCTTTGTCCCGTTGCGGGACCGTGCAAACATGCGCCGCCTTTGGGGTACACGGCGTTCGATTTCATACAGGGAGGACTACGATGCGCCTATTTGTCAGTGTGCTCGTTGCGTTGTTTGCGTTCACCGGAGCGGCTCTGGCCGATCCTTTTGCGAATTTCTACGGCAACACGGTCAAGGTCGTGGGCCCGGCGGGCGAGCGGTCCGTCTATATCGATGAAGGCGGCACCTACTCGCAGAAACTGCCCGATGGCAGCACCGCGGAAGGGAAGTACGAGATCGACGGCGATACCGCCTGCTTCCTCGGTGGTGAAGATCCCTATTGCGTGGCCGCCGAGGCGCGCGAGGTCGGCGAGACCTGGGAACTGACCGCGCCGGACGGATCGACCGAAACGGCGACGCTGGTCGCCGGCCGCTGATCCGGTTGTCATCGAAACGACATGCGGCCGGTCCTTCGGGACCGGCCGTTTTCATGTCGGTCTAGTCTTCTATGACGATTTCAGGTGCCTTGCGGGCACTTCCGCCGAGCGCGCGATCGATGTGCTCGCCGACGCGGCGCGCGATCTCGATAAAGGGCTTCGCTTCGTCGCTGTCCGGCGCCGTCGCGACCACGGGTTCGCCATTGTCGGATTTTTCGCGGATCGTCATGTGAAGCGGCACTTCGCCGAGGAAATCGCAGCCGAGCTTCTCCGCCATGCGGCGTGCGCCGCCTTCGCCGAAGATGTAGGACTTCTCGCCGGAGCCGGGGCTCACGAAATAGGCCATGTTCTCGACGATGCCGAAAACGGGGACATGCGTCTTCTCGAACATGGCGAAGCCCTTGCGCGCGTCGATCAGCGCGATCTCCTGCGGCGTCGAGACGACGACGGCGCCGGTCAGCGGTACGCGCTGGGCCATGGTGAGCTGCGCATCGCCCGTGCCCGGCGGCATGTCGACGATCAGCACGTCGAGTTCGCCCCATTCGACATCGCTCATCATCTGTGTGAGTGCCGACTGCACCATCGGTCCGCGCCAGATCATCGGCGTGTCCTCGGCGACGAGATAGCCGATCGACATGGTGCGGATGCCGTATTTCTCTTTCGGCAGGAGCTTCTTTCCGTCCTTGCTCTCGGGCTTGCCGGTGAGACCCATCATGCGCGGAATCGACGGCCCGTAGATGTCGGCGTCGAGAAGGCCGACGCGGCGGCCGAGTTTCGAAAGCGCGAGCGCGAGGTTCACCGCGACGGTCGATTTGCCGACGCCGCCCTTGCCGCTCGCGACCGCGACGATCGCCTTCACGCCCGGTATCTGCATCGCGCCCTGCGGCGCACGCTGCTGCTCATGGGCATGAGAATGCCCCTTCGCCGGGGAGGGCGATTGCGCGGCGCCGCGATGCGCCGTCAGCACCGCCGTCACGCTCAGCACGCCCGGCAGCGCCTTCACTGCCTCTTCGCAGGCCTTGCGCAGCGGCTCCTTCTCCGCGCCCTTCGCGGGATCGACCTCCAGCGAGAAGCCGACATGGCCCTCGCGGACGACGAGGCCCTGCACCAGGTCCGCGCTCATCACGTCGCGGCCGCTCTCGCTGTCCGTCACCGTGGCAAGGGCCGCAGCGACATCGTCCCGTGTGACGCGTGTCATGGTCGTTTCTTCATCGTTTGCAAGCCTTTGTCCGGTTCGCGTTGCGTGGCCCCGGCCACTGTCATATAACCCCCGGTGTGCGCGTTTCCAACCGGTCCATCACTTCGCAATCAAAGGAATCTTGATGCCCTGGGATAATCAGAACGGCGGCGGCTGGCAGGGCGGCGGAGGCGGAAATCGGGGTCCGTGGGGACAGGGTCCATCGGGAGGCGGGGGCAACCAGCCCCCCGATCTCGATGAACTGATCCGTCGCGCGCAGGAAAAATTCAGGCAGGTGTTTTCCGGAGGCGGCGGCGCGCCGGGCGGCGGAGCCGGCGCGGGAACCGGCGGCGGACGCGGCCCGATCTTCCTTGTCGCGATCGTGATTGTCGGCTTTCTCGCCTATTCGTCCTTTTTCCGCGTCAATGCGAACGAAAAGGGCATTGTGCTGCGCTTTGGCGAGCATGTGCGCACGATGGAGCCGGGTCTGCACTTCAAGTTTCCCTATCCGGTCGAAACGGTTCTGACGCCCGCAGTCACGAACATCACCAGCATCGATATCGGCATGCGCGCGTCCGGCGGTTCGGCGATCAGCGTCCCGGAAGAAAGCCTGATGCTGACCGGCGACGAGAACATCGTCGATATCAGCTTCTCGGTGCAGTGGCGCATCAAGGCAAGCGAGGCGCCGAGCTTCCTGTTCAATGTCGAAAACCCCGATTTCGCGGTGAAGGCCGTTGCCGAGAGCATGATGCGCGAAGCCGTCGGCGCCTCGCGAATCGAGGTGCTGCAGACGACGGGCCGTAACGAAGTCCAGAATCAGGTTCGCGAAGGCCTGCAGAAGACGCTCGACGAATACGGCGCCGGCATCGAAATCACGGAAGTGAAGCTGCAGAAGGTCGATCCGCCAGCGCAGGTGCTGGACGCGTTCCGCGACGTGCAGGCGGCGCGCGCCGACCAGGAGCGTCTGCGCAACCAGGCCGAAACCTATGCCAACACGGTGATCCCGCGCGCCCGAGGCGAAGCCGAAAAGATCAAGCAGGCGGCGGAAGCCTATCGCGAGCAGATCGTCGCGGAGGCGGAAGGCGCCGCTCAGCGCTTCACCTCGATCTACAACGAGTACCGCAAGGCCGAAGACGTGACGCGCCGCCGCATCTATATCGAAACGATGCAGGATGTGCTGGGCGGCACGAACAAGCTCATCATGAGCGAGGGAGAAGGCGGACAGAGCATTCTGCCCTACCTGCCGCTCAATGAACTGAAACCGCGCGCAGGCTCGTCGCAACCCTCGTCCTCGTCGGGCGTACCCACTTCGAACGACAACCAGACTTCGACGGGAGGCCGCTGATGAACAGGTCATTCGCCATCGGCGCAGGCGTCGTCGCGGTTATTGCCGCCATCGCCCTTTATCTTTCGGCCTTCACGGTCAGCATGACGCAGCAGGCGATCGTGCTTCAGTTCGGCGATCCGCGCGCGGTCGTCACGGAGCCCGGTCTTCACTGGAAGCTGCCTGTCGTCCAGAACGTCATCTATATCGACAAACGTATCCTGAACCTCAACGCTCCGCCGGAGGAGATCATCGCGAAGGACCGAAAGCGTCTCGTGGTCGATGCCTTTGCGCGCTACAGGATCGCAGATGCGCTTCGCTTCTATCAGGCGGTCGGCGACCCGCGTAATGCGGATAATCGTCTGCGTCCGAACTTCGTATCGTCGCTTCGTAACGTGCTCGGCGATCACACGCTCGAAGAACTCGTTCGCGACAACCGCGCCGGTCTGATGAAGAAGATCCAGACGGCGTTCGACGAAGCAACGCAGCAGTTCGGCGTCGAGGTCGTCGACGTGCGGATTCGCCGCGCCGACCTGCCGGAGCAGAACAGTCAGGCGATTTTTCAGCGCATGCAGACGGAACGCGAACGCGAAGCCGCGGAGATCCGCGCGCAGGGCAACGAGGAAGCCCAGCGCATCCGCAGCCGGGCGGATCGCGAAGTCACGGTTCTCATCGCCGAGGCAGACCGCGATGGACAGATCGCGCGAGGCGAGGGCGATGCGCGCCGCAGCGAAATCTATGCAAATGCCTATTCGAAGGATCCGGAGTTCTTCGCTTTCTATCGCTCGATGCAGGCCTACAGGGAGAGCATGAAGGGCGACAACACGACGATGGTCGTGACGCCCGACAGCGAGTTCTTCCGCTATTTCGGCAATGAAAGCGGCCGCCGCTAGGCCAGGGAAACCGTGATCGACCTTCTCTCGGCGCTCGGTCTCGCCATCGCTCTGGAGGGCGTGCTCTATGCCGCCTTTCCGGGGCCGATGAGGCGGGCGCTCATGTCGCTCACCGAAATCTCAGACCAGTCGCTGCGTATGGGCGGGCTCGCGGCGCTGGCGCTCGGCGTTATCGTCGTCTGGCTTGTCCGGGGCTGAGACGCAGCGCCTCAATTCGTCCATAATCCAAATCAGAATAAGCCGGAAACGACGCAAATCAGCGGCGTCCGGTAGATGGGGAGCGTTTGAATGACATTGACGGCGAGTGGTAGCGGGGCGGCAAGGTCATTTCTGAGTGGCCTGTGCGGCGTATTTCTCGCAGCCGTTTTCGTGTTTCCCGCTTTCGCCCGCAGCGCGCCCGACAGTTTTGCCGATCTGGCGGAGCGCCTCTCTCCCGCCGTCGTCAACATCTCGACCTCGCAGGTTCTCGATCCGCGCGAGATGGAAATTCCGGGGGTGCCGGAAGATTCCCCGCTCAACGATTTCTTCGACGAGTTTCTGGAGCAGCAGCAGGGCGGGCGTCCCCAGCGCGTTCAGTCGCTCGGCTCCGGCTTCGTGATCGATCCCGACGGTATCGTCATCACCAACAATCATGTGATCGACGGCGCGGACCGGATCGAAGTCACCTTCATCGACGGCACCACGCTGCCGGCGGAGGTCGAGGGCACCGACCCCAAGACCGATCTCGCGGTGCTTCGCGTGAAGAGCGACAAGAAGCTCCCCTACGTCGAACTCGGCGACAGCGACAAGGCGCGCGTCGGCGACTGGGTCATCGCGATCGGCAATCCGTTCGGTCTCGGGGGCACGGTGACGGCGGGGATCATCTCCGCGCTCAATCGCGATATTCATGCGGGCAACTACGACGATTTCATCCAGACGGATGCGGCGATCAACCGCGGCAATTCGGGCGGCCCGCTTTTCGATCTCGACGGGCGCGTGGTCGGCGTCAATTCCGCGATCATCTCGCCCTCGGGTGCCTCGGTCGGCATCGGCTTTGCGGTGCCGACGAGCACGGTGAAGCCCATCGTCGACCAGATCCTGAAATATGGCGAGACGCGGCGCGGCTGGATCGGCGTGCGCATCCAGACGGTGACGCCGGAGATCGCCGAGAGCCTGGGGCTCGGCACGGCGCGCGGTGCGCTTGTCGCGGGCGTCAGCCCGGGCGGTCCGGCTGCCGCCGCCGGCCTCGAGACGGGCGACATCGTTCTTGCCTTCGACGGACGGAATATCGAGACCATGCGCGACCTTCCGCGCGTTGTGGCGGAGGCCACGATCGGTTCGAGCGCTGACGTACAGATTTTCCGCGACGGAGAAACGCTGACGCGGCGGATCGAGGTGGCGCGGCTCGAGAATGAAGATGACGAGGAGGCCGATATTTCGGAGACCGGGCCTGCCGCCCCGGAAAAGACGGTCGTGCTGGGCCTCGGACTTTCCGAACTCGATGACGATCTGCGCCGGCGCTTCGGCGTCTCCGAAGAGACCGAAGGCGTGCTCGTCACCGATGTCGATCCGCTGAGTGCGGCTGCCGAGAAAGGCGTGCGCCCGGGTGATGTGATCGTTGAGGTCGCGCAGCGCCCGGTATCCTCACCGGAAGACGTCGAGGAAATCGTTCTCTCGGAGGAGAAGAGCGGCCGCAACTCCGTGCTGCTGCGGCTTTCGGCGGGCGGGAATATCCGTTTCGTCGCGCTCAGGCTCGGTGGCTGAGCCGTCTCAGACGCTGATCTCTTCCCGTCTGTAGCCCTGCAGATAGAGCAGCGCCGTCAGGTCGCCATGGTCGATGCGGGCGCCCGCCGCCTGCGCGACCACGGGCTTTGCGTGATAGGCGACACCGAGCCCCGCCTCTTCGATCATCGCAAGGTCGTTCGCGCCATCGCCGACGGCGAGCGTCTCGTGTTTTTCGAGACCGTGCTGCGCGCGCAGCGCCAGCAGGGCATCGAGTTTCGCCTGCTTTCCGAGTATCGGTTCCTGAACGAGGCCGGTCAGCGCATCGTTTTCGAACAGAAGTTCGTTCGCCTGGTTCACGTCGAAGCCGACCGCCTTCGCGACGCGTGCGGTGAAGAAGGTGAAGCCGCCCGAGACAAGCGCGCAGGTCGCGCCATGGGCGCGCATGGTGGCGGTGAGAACCCGTCCGCCCGGCATTTCCGTGATCCGCTCGCGATAGACCTTTTCCAGCGAAGCAACGCCAAGACCCTTCAACAGGCCGACCCGCTCGCGCAGCGCCGGTTCGAAGCCGATCTCGCCGCGCATCGCGCGCTCGGTGATTTCCGAGATCTGCGGCTTCAGTCCCAGTTCGGCGGCAAGCTCGTCGATGCATTCCTGCTCGATGATGGTCGAATCCATGTCCGCGACGAGGAGCTTCTTGCGGCGGCCTTCGGCGGGCTGCGCCGAAATGTCGAGGTTCGCATCCTTGAGCGCCGCGCGCGCGCCCGCGTCGGCCGCGGCCGGGTCGCCGTCGAAGGGAATGTCGCAGGCATGGCCCTCGGCGAGCCACGCCGTTTCGGCGGGGGAGGGCAGCGCCGCGCGGGCCGCGTCCACATGGGCGCTTGCAAGCGGCGTCGTCTTGTTGCCTATCAGGGTCAGGACGTATTTCATCGCGAAAACCGGATCGGAGCCTTTTCTTGAGTGAGCCTGTCGGCAGAGCCGTCCTTATTGCAGGGCCGACCGCCAGCGGCAAGTCGGCGCTGGCGCTGGCGCTCGCCGAAAAAGTCGGCGGCGAGATCGTGAATGCCGATTCCATGCAGGTGTACCGCGAGATGCGGGTGCTGACGGCGCGGCCTTCGGCGGCGGAAGAGGCGCGGGTTCCCCATCATCTCTATGGCGTGACGGATGCCGCTTCGCCGCTCTCGGCGGGCCTCTGGGCCGTGCGCGCGGCGGCGGCGATGCGCGAGATCGCCGCACGGGGGCGGCTCCCGATCGTCGTGGGCGGTACGGGTCTCTATTTCCGTGCGCTTGTCGAAGGGCTCGCGCCGATCCCGCAGATCCCGGCCGAAATCCGCGAGGCCGTGCGGGCCGAGGTTGCCGAGGCCGGGCCTCACGCCCATGCGCTGCTGGCTGAAACAGATCCCACGCTGGCCGAGACGATCCGTCCCTCCGATCTTCAGCGCATCGCCCGGGGCATCGAGGTCTTCCGCGCCACCGGCCGCCGCTTGAGTGCCTGGCAGCAGGAGCCCGCCGCGCCCCTCGTCACCGGCGATTTCGTGAAGCTCGTGCTTGCGCCGGAGCGCCAGTGGCTCAGGGAGCGGATCGACCGGCGCTTCGATCTCATGCTGGCGGAGGGGGCTCTCGGCGAAGCGGAAGCGATGGCCGCGCTCATGGAAGGTGAAAGGGGGCTCGACCCCTCGCTCCCGGCCATGAAGGCGCTGGGGCTGCGCCCTCTCATCCGCCATCTGGCGGGCGAAATTCCGCTGGAAGAGGCGGCGGAGCTCGGAAAACGGGAAAGCCGGGCCTATGCGAAAAGACAGGAAACCTGGTTTCGGACACAAATGATTTCGTGGAATGCCATTTCCACGCAAGATTCGGAAAGTATAAATGAGAAAATCTTTCCGTTTATTGACGATTTGGGGTTGACCCGGTCCTGAGGCGCGGCTAGGTTGCGCGCGCTTTAGGCGGCAATGCGCGGAAAATGCCCGGGATTCCGGGGCTCGCGCGGGCCGCTTTGTTGTTTTTGCCGCCCGGGCGATCCCGGCGGCATACAGGGACCGGAACAATGGCGGCTCAGGAACTGACAGGCGCGGAAATCGTCATCAAGGCGCTGGTCGATCAGGGCGTGGACACGATCTTCGGCTATCCCGGCGGCGCCGTGCTGCCGATCTACGACGCGCTATTCCAGCAGAACAAGATCCGCCACATCCTCGTCCGGCACGAGCAGGGCGCGGTCCATGCCGCGGAAGGCTATGCGCGCTCGACGGGCAAGCCCGGCGTCGTTCTCGTCACCTCCGGCCCCGGCGCGACCAACGCCGTCACCGGCCTCACCGATGCGCTGATGGATTCGATCCCGATCGTCTGCCTGACGGGTCAGGTCGCGACGCATCTGATCGGTTCGGATGCCTTCCAGGAAGCGGACACCGTCGGCATCACGCGCCATTGCACCAAGCACAACTGGCTGGTGAAGTCCGCGCCGGAGCTCGCGCGCGTCATGCATGAAGCCTTCTATGTCGCGACGCATGGCCGTCCGGGCCCCGTCGTCATCGACATCCCGAAGGACGTCCAGTTCCAGAAGGCGGAATACACCGTCTCGCCGCACATCACGCACCGCACCTATCGCCCGAAGGTCAAGGGCGACATCGAGAAGATCAAGGAAGCGGTCGATCTCATCGCGAATGCGAAGAAGCCCATGTTCTACACGGGCGGCGGCGTCATCAATTCCGGCACGGTCGCGAGCCAGTTGCTGCGCGAATTCGTGCGCCTCACCGGCTATCCGGTCACCTCGACGCTGATGGGTCTCGGCGCTTACCCCGCGTCCGACAAGCAGTGGCTCGGCATGCTCGGCATGCACGGCACCTATGAAGCCAACAACGCGATGCATGATTGCGACGTGCTCATCAATATCGGTGCGCGCTTCGATGATCGCGTCACGGGCCGTCTCGACGCCTTCTCGCCGGGCTCGAAGAAGATCCATGTCGATATCGACGCCTCGTCCATCAACAAGAACGTCCATGTCGATGTCCCCATCATCGGCGATTGCGCCCATGTGCTCGAAGACATGCTGCGCATCTGGAAGTCGAAGGCGCGCCGGCCCGACAAGGCCGCGCTTGCCGACTGGTGGAAGCAGATCGATCTGTGGCGGGAGCGCAAGTCCCTCAGCTACAAGACGAATGACGAGGTCATCAAGCCGCAGCAGGCGATCCAGCGTCTGTTCGAGATGACGCGCGGCCGCGAGACCTACATCACCACGGAAGTCGGCCAGCACCAGATGTGGGCGGCCCAGCACTTCCATTTCGACGAGCCGAACCGCTGGATGACGTCGGGCGGCCTCGGCACGATGGGCTACGGCATGCCGGCCGCCATCGGCGCGCAGATCGCGCATCCCGATGCGCTCGTCGTCGACATTGCGGGCGAAGCGTCGATCCTGATGAACATGCAGGAACTGTCGACCGCCGTTCAGTTCATGCTGCCGATCAAGATCTTCATCCTGAACAACGAATATATGGGCATGGTCCGGCAGTGGCAGCAGCTCCTCCATGAGGGCCGCTATTCGCACTCCTATTCGGACTCGCTGCCCGATTTCGTGAAGCTCGCCGAGGCCTATGGCGCGACGGGCATCCGGGCCGAAAAGCCCTCCGAGCTCGATGCCGCCCTCAAGAAGATGATCGAAACGCCGGGCCCCGTCATGTTCGACTGCCGGGTCGACCAGCTCGAGAACTGCTACCCGATGATCCCCTCCGGGGCGGCCCATAACGAGATGATCCTGGGCGACGACGCGGACGGCGCGAGCGTCTCGGAAGAAGGAAAGATGCTGGTCTGAGGGGCTCCCATCCGGCATTCGGGCCAAAAAGAGCTTCCCCCCGCGACCCATTCGCAATACAGAGACGCGCATGACCCAGGACGAGAAAATCGAGCGGCACACGATCTCCGTGCTCGTGGACAACGAGGCGGGCGTGCTTGCGCGCGTGGTCGGGCTCTTCTCGGGCCGGGGCTACAATATCGAGAGCCTGACCGTTGGCGAGGTCGACCAGTCGGAGCATACGTCGCGGATCACGGTCGTCACCGCGGGCACGCCCATGGTGATCGAGCAGATCAAGGCGCAGCTCGACCGGCTGGTGCCGGTCCACAAGGTGATGGACCTCACCGTCGAGGCGAATTCGGTCGAGCGCGAAATGGCGCTGGTCAAGGTCGCCGGCACGGGCGAGCGGCGCGTCGAAGCGCTCCGTCTCTCGGATGCCTTCCGCGCCCGCGTGATCGACACGACGCATACCTCGTTCGTGTTCGAGGTGACGGGAACGCCCTCGAAGATCGATGCCTTTATCGGATTGATGAGGCCGCTCGGCCTTGTGGATGTGTCGCGGACAGGCGTGGTGGCAATCGCCCGCGGTCCCGAGGCGATGTGATTTAAAGACGAACCGAAGGAATAGAAGCCATGCGCGTTTATTACGACCGCGACGCGGACGTGAACCTGATCAAGGGCAAGAAAGTCGCCATCATCGGCTATGGCAGCCAGGGCCATGCCCATGCGCTGAACCTGCGCGACTCGGGCGTCAAGGAAGTCGCCGTGGCGCTCCGCGCCGGGTCGGCTACCGCCAAGAAGGCGGAAGGCGAGGGCCTCAAGGTGATGACGGTCGCCGACGCCGCGAAATGGGCCGACGTGCTGATGATGCTGACGCCGGACGAGCTTCAGGCCGACATCTACTACGCCGACCTGCACGAGAACATGAAGCCGGGCGCCGCGCTCCTCTTCGCGCATGGCCTCAACATCCATTTCAACCTGATCGAACCGCGCAAGGACATCGACGTCCTCATGGTCGCGCCGAAGGGCCCCGGCCACACGGTGCGTTCGGAATACAAGCGCGGCGGCGGCGTGCCGTCCCTCATCGCCGTCCATCAGGACGCGACGGGCAACGCGCATGACGTCGGTCTCTCCTACGCGTCCGCCAATGGCGGCGGCCGCGCCGGCATCATCGAGACGACGTTCCGCGAGGAATGCGAGACGGACCTTTTCGGCGAGCAGGTCGTGCTCTGCGGCGGTCTCGTCGAGCTGATCCGCGCCGGTTTCGAAACGCTGACGGAAGCGGGCTATGCGCCGGAGATGGCGTATTTCGAATGCCTGCATGAAGTGAAGCTGATCGTCGACCTGATCTATGAAGGCGGCATCGCCAACATGAACTACTCGATCTCGAACACGGCCGAGTATGGCGAATACGTCACGGGCCCGCGCATCATCACGCCGGAAACCAAGGCCGAGATGAAGCGCGTGCTGACCGACATCCAGACCGGCAAGTTCACGCGCGACTGGATGCTCGAGAACAAGGTCAACCAGACGAGCTTCAAGGCGACGCGCGCGCATGCCGCCGCGCATCCGATTGAAGAAGTAGGCGCGCGCCTTCGCGAGATGATGCCGTGGATTTCGGCGAACAAACTCGTAGACAAGGAAAAGAACTGACGCGATCTCGCACTCAGCCCGACCAGACATGGGGCCCTCCGCGAAGATCGCGGGGGGCCTTTTTCTTTGTCGAGGGTTGCCATTGACCTTTGTGCTCCCTTCCCACCCGCCCCTGGGGGCGGGTCGAAATTCACGAAGGGAATTTCGGGGCGGGGGCGCTGACT
>CAJXOU010000033.1 GCA_913057645.1 uncultured Rhodobiaceae bacterium
TCTTGTGGGGGACGTGTCGCCAATATTGCGCCGGAACAGCGCTCAGTCGATGCAGTTCTGTCCTGCGACCATCTCTCGGGCGAACTTGCCGTCAATAAGAAAAAAATCGACGAATTGTCGGGAGAGCGGCAGACAGCTAACGACCACAATGCCGGCAAGATCGCAGGCGCCGTGCTCGTTCCCACTTACATCCTTTTCCTCGACCTGTCTGACACGGAGCGGCGTGAGGCTGAAGCGCTTGTTGCCCGGAACGACGAGCTTGAGCGACTGATCGCCGCCCGAAGCTGTGGGGGGTCGGGAAACACGGTTGTCGCTGCGGAAGCGGCATCTGCGGGAACAGAAGTGAACGGAACCGCCGGAAATGCCCCCTAGCGGTAAGGGGGCGAAATCTGCCGTTCCAGTGCCTATATTCCTTGCGCTAGTGTTCTGAACCATCCATTTACCGAATCGGCCTAAATACGGTTGAAGTGCAGTTTCATGCGGTGGCATGGGAACGCGACGTCTGCATCCTTACTCTTTGCAGGGTGGCGGCGCTCCCTGATAAACATCCGCGTGAACCGGCCGACGCCTAGGAGAGACCATGAAAGACCCCATCGAAACCTACATGAACCTCGTGCCGATGGTGGTCGAGCAGACCAACCGTGGTGAGCGCGCCTACGACATTTTCTCGCGCCTTCTGAAGGAGCACATCATCTTTGTCGCCGGTCCTGTCGAGGACAGCATGGCGATGCTGGTGACGGCTCAGCTTCTTTTCCTTGAAGCTGAAAACCCGAAGAAGGAAATCTCGATGTACATCAACTCGCCGGGCGGCGTGGTGACGTCGGGGCTTGCGATCTACGACACGATGCAGCACATCCGTCCGCCTGTTTCCACGGTCTGCATGGGGCAGGCGGCATCGATGGGTTCCCTGCTTCTCGCGGCGGGTGAAAAGGGCATGCGCTTCGCGCTGCCGAATGCCCGTATCATGGTCCATCAGCCTTCCGGCGGCTTCCAGGGCCAGGCGACGGACATCGAAATTCACGCCCGCGAAACGATTGCGATTCGTGAACGCCTCAACAATATTTATGTGAAGCATACGGGGCAGAGCCTGAAGGACGTGGAGGATGCGCTTGAGCGCGACAACTTCATGAGCCCGGAGCGCGCCAAGGAGTTCGGCATCATCGACCATGTCGGTGTCGAACGGGCGGAGAGCGCCAAAAAAGACTGAAAATAACGAGACTTTTCCGGGTTCTCTTGTGCGCTTGCCGAAAAACCGGGCGGCATTTGCCTAGGATTCGGGCCGGGAGAACGCTGGGGCAGGGCCTTCTCGGCATTCGCTGCGGGGGCAGCTGAAGGTAATGAAATGTTGATCCCCCGCCGAATAACATGCTCGTATGGAGCCAAGGTGACCGGTTGAGGCATCCATTTTATGGCCCCTGGCGTACAAAAATGGACGCCTTGATCGGATACCGGAAGGCAGGCACGGTTGGTGCATAGGCGTTGGTAAAACCTGTTCGTACCGGCCTGTGGGTTACTAAGGAGTTCTTATGAGCAAGGTGAGCGGCGGCGACTCCAAGAACACGCTCTACTGTTCCTTCTGCGGCAAAAGCCAGCATGAGGTCAGGAAGCTGATCGCGGGACCGACCGTCTTTATCTGCGACGAGTGCGTCGAACTGTGCATGGACATCATCCGCGAGGAGAACAAGAGCTCGCTGGTGAAGTCCCGTGACGGTGTTCCCTCGCCGCAGGAAATCTGCGCGGTGCTTGACGACTATGTGATTGGCCAGATGCATGCCAAGCGCGTGCTGTCGGTTGCCGTGCACAACCACTACAAGCGCCTCAACCACGCCGCCAAGAACAACGACGTTGAACTCGCGAAGTCGAACATTCTGCTGATCGGTCCGACCGGTTGCGGCAAGACGCTGCTCGCGCAGACCCTTGCCCGCATTCTCGATGTGCCCTTCACGATGGCGGACGCGACGACGCTGACCGAAGCCGGTTATGTCGGCGAGGACGTCGAGAACATCATTCTGAAGCTGCTCCAGTCGGCCGACTACAATGTCGAGCGCGCCCAGCGTGGCATCGTCTATATCGACGAAGTCGACAAGATCAGCCGCAAGTCCGACAACCCGTCCATCACGCGTGACGTGTCGGGCGAGGGTGTGCAGCAGGCGCTGCTGAAGATCATGGAAGGCACGGTCGCATCCGTGCCGCCGCAGGGCGGCCGCAAGCATCCCCAGCAGGAATTCCTGCAGGTGGATACCACGAACATACTGTTCATTTGCGGCGGCGCTTTCGCGGGCCTCGAAAAGATCATCGGCCAGCGTGGCAAGGGTGCGGGCATCGGCTTCAGCGCCACCGTCCAGTCCGTCGAGGACCGCAAGACCGGCGAGCTTCTGAAGGATCTGGAACCGGAAGATCTGCTCAAGTTCGGCCTGATCCCGGAATTCGTCGGCCGCATGCCGGTTCTGGCGACGCTGGAAGATCTCGACGAGGAGGCGCTCGTCACCATCCTCACGCAGCCGAAGAACGCGCTCGTGAAGCAGTACGAACGCCTGTTCGAGATGGAAAACGTCAAACTCACCTTCTCGGAAGAGGCGCTTCGTTCGATCGCCCGCAAGGCGATTGAACGCAAGACCGGCGCGCGTGGTCTTCGGTCGATCCTGGAGGCGATTCTGCTCGACACCATGTTCGACCTGCCGACGCTCGAAGGCGTCGAGGAAGTCGTCATCAGCGCGGAGGTCGTCGAGGGCAAGGCCCGCCCGCTCTACATCTACGCAGAGCGGCAGGGCGACGTCGGTACAGGTGCCTGACCCGAACTGAACAACGAAAAACCCTGCCCTGGCAGGGGTTTGAAGGTGGCCTTGAAAGCGGAAGCTCTCGGGGCCATTTTCATTTTAACCAGTAGGCCCGCCAACGCAGCGCGCCGGCCGGAACACACGAGGTTCCGGCGGACTTTTCGTCCGGAACCGCTTCAATGAACGGGGCGGTCCACCCGAATCCCGGTATTCTGGACGAACAAGCGGCAGATCAGCATTCATTCAGATTCGAATGGTAGGCTGGAGTTTCGTTGCGGGCGGCAGCATTTGTAAGGCAGGTATCCGAGCATGACAGACACAGACGAAAACAGGCAGACAGGCGGATCGGAGAAGGGCGGGGCTCTCGTTCTTCCGGTGTTGCCGCTGCGCGATATCGTCGTCTTTCCCCATATGATCGTGCCGCTCTTCGTCGGTCGCGAAAAGTCGGTGCGCGCGCTGGAAAACGTGATGCAGGACGACAAGCAGATATTGCTCGTCGCCCAGAAGAACGCGGCGGACGACAATCCGGACACGGACGATATCTACGAAATCGGCACCGTCGGTTCGGTGCTTCAGTTGCTCAAGTTGCCCGACAACACCGTCAAGGTGCTGGTCGAGGGCGTCCGCCGTGCGCGCGTCAAGCGCTACACCGGCAACGACGAATTCTTCGAAGCCGAGGTCGATGCGATCGAGGAAGCGGATGGCGAGGGCGAACAGCTCGAAGGCCTGTCGCGTTCCGTTGTGTCGCAGTTCGAGGGCTACGTGAAGCTCAACAAGAAGGTGCCGCCCGAGGTTCTGGGATCGATCGGCCAGATCGACGATCCCGCGAAGCTCGCCGATACCATCGCGAGCCACATCAACATCAAGATTCCCGAGAAGCAGGAGCTTCTCGAAATGGCCTCCGTCAGCGAGCGTCTGGAGCGCGTCTATTCTCTCATGGAAGGCGAAATCAGCGTCCTTCAGGTCGAGAAGCGTATCCGCTCGCGTGTGAAGCGCCAGATGGAGAAGACGCAGCGCGAGTACTATCTGAACGAGCAGATGAAGGCCATTCAGAAGGAACTCGGCGACGGCGACGAGGGCAAGGACGAGATGCGCGAGCTCGAAGAGCGCATCCAGAAGACCAAGCTTTCCAAGGAAGCGAACGAAAAGGCCATGGCTGAGCTGAAGAAGCTCAAGCAGATGAGCCCGATGTCCGCCGAAGCGACCGTCGTGCGCAACTATCTCGACTGGCTGCTGTCTGTGCCGTGGAAGAAGCGGAGCCGCGTGAAGAAGGACCTTCTGAACGCCCAGCAGATCCTCGACACCGACCACTATGGTCTCGACAAGGTCAAGGAGCGCATCGTCGAGTATCTCGCCGTGCAGACCCGTTCGAACAAGCTGAAGGGGCCGATCCTCTGCCTCGTCGGTCCGCCCGGCGTCGGCAAGACCTCGCTCGGCAAGTCGATTGCGCGTGCGACCGGCCGCGACTTCGTGCGCATGTCGCTTGGCGGCGTCCGTGACGAAGCGGAAATCCGCGGTCACCGGCGCACCTATATCGGCTCGATGCCCGGCAAGGTCATCCAGTCGATGAAGAAGGTGAAGCACACCAATCCACTCTTCCTGCTCGACGAGATCGACAAGATGGGTTCGGATTTCCGTGGCGATCCCTCGTCGGCCCTGCTTGAGGTTCTCGACCCCGAGCAGAACAACGCCTTCGCGGATCACTACCTCGAAGTCGACTATGATCTCTCCGACGTCATGTTCGTGACGACGGCGAACACGCTCAACATTCCCGAGCCTCTGATGGACCGGATGGAGATCATCCGCATCGCTGGCTACACGGAAGACGAGAAGGTCGAGATTGCACGCCGTCACCTCCTGCAGAAGGCAATCGAAGCGCACGGCCTGAGGAAGGGCGAATGGTCGATCAACGACGAAGCCCTGCGTCACCTGATCCGCGTCTACACGCGCGAAGCCGGTGTTCGTAACCTTGAGCGCGAGCTGAACAACCTCACGCGGAAGGCCGTGAAGGAAATCCTCACCACGCCGGGCAAGAAGTCGATCGAGCTCACGATGGAAAACATCGCGGACTATGCCGGCGTGCCCAAGTACCGCTATGGCGAGGCCGAGGGCGAGGACCAGGTCGGTATCGTCACCGGTCTGGCATGGACGGAAGTCGGCGGCGAGTTGCTCACCATCGAAGGCGTCATGATGCCCGGCAAGGGCCGCATGACGGTGACGGGCAACCTGCGCGACGTCATGAAGGAGTCGATCTCGGCGGCGAGTTCCTATGTCCGCTCGAAGGCGACCCGCTTCGGCGTCGAGCCGCCGCTCTTCGACCGGCGAGACATCCACGTCCACGTGCCCGAAGGCGCGACCCCGAAGGATGGTCCCTCGGCGGGTACCGCGATGACGGTTGCAATCGTCTCGGTGATGACCGGCATCCCGGTGCGCAAGGATGTTGCCATGACGGGCGAGATGACGCTCCGTGGCCGCGTGCTGCCCATCGGCGGCCT
This sequence comes from uncultured Rhodobiaceae bacterium, assembly GCA_913057645.1. Taxonomy (GTDB): domain Bacteria; phylum Pseudomonadota; class Alphaproteobacteria; order Parvibaculales; family Parvibaculaceae; genus Parvibaculum. The sequence goes on from CAJXOU010000033.1 coordinate 5,273, forward strand.
GAAGGAGAAGCTTCTTGCCGCGCTTCGCGGCGGCATCAAGAAGGTGCTGATCCCGCAGGACAATGCCAAGGACCTCGCCGACATTCCGGACAACGTGAAGAACGCTCTGGAGATCGTGCCGGTGAATACCATCGATGAAGTGCTCAGGAATGCCCTGACCCGCATGCCGGAGCCGATCGAGTGGGATGAGGAGGCCTGGCTCGCCGAGCAGGCTGCGTCCGGCCGGCGTCAGCCCGAGGCCCCGGAGCAGGTTATGGCACATTAACTGCCTGAAACTGCCTCCATTGACGAAAAGAGTAGAAACGGGAGCCACTTGGCTCCCGTTTTTCATGTCCGGAATACCTGCATTTTCCGCAGAAATCCTTTGATTTTGCTTTGACCCCCTTCTTGGCCGACGAGTAGACTCCTGAGTCTCAAGGGAATCCCAAGATTCCCGCCATCGCATCTGGAGGGGCCTCACGTGAACAAGAACGATCTGATAGCAGAAGTGGCGGACCGGAGCGGTCTATCCAAGGCCGATGCGACCAAGGCCGTCGACTATGTGTTCGATATCATCACGGCCTCGCTGAAGCAGGGCGACGAGGTCCGGCTCGTGGGCTTCGGCACGTTCAATGTGTCGAACCGCGCGGCCACCGAAGGCCGCAACCCGCGTACCGGCGAGACCATCCAGATTCCCGCGTCGAAGCAGCCGAAGTTCAAGGCAGGCAAGGGGCTCAAGGACGCTGTAAACAGCTAGCAGTCGCACATCAGCCGCATGGTTTTGGCTGAAATCGTTTCGAGAGGCCGGCCGTCGAAGGACGCGCCGGCCTTTTCAATGGCAAAGTGGGACAATCAGGCCGTTTCTTCCGCCTCGTCTGCGGACTCGGGGGCGGGTTCGTCCGCTGCGCGCGGATCGAGTTCGGTTGGAAGCGGGTGCGCCTGCGGAAAGGGAACGGCCACGAAGTCGCTCCTCTGTTCCTCCGTCAGCGCGGGCGCAGAGGCGATGCGGTAGGCCGTGAAACCGGCATAGATCAGGTGCACCACCGCGGTAAAGACGAAGATCGACGCGGTGCCGAAGGTCGACACGCCAACCGAGGCTGCTGTCGGACCGATGATCGAGCCGACGGAGAACACGATCAGCATGCCGCCCGAAATGGCGACGAAGCTCTCGCTTTGTCCGTGATCGTTCATGTGGGCGACGACCACGGAATAGAGCGTCAGACCGAAGATGCCGAACAGGAAGCCCGCCCCCATCACGGCGAACACGCCGCCGTTCATGCCTGCAAGCACCAGCGCCCCTTCGCCGAGCGCGGCGCCGATGCTGAGCACGACGATGACGCGGCGCCTGTCCATGCGGTCCGACATGCGTCCTATGGGCCATTGGGCAATGGCTCCGCCGACAATGGCCGAGGACATGAAGACGGAAATACCTGCCGTGTTCAGACCGCTCTCGCTCGCATAGAGCGGCGCCAGCGTCCAGAACGGCGCATTGGCAAGCCCCACGACGAAGGAACCGACGACGCCCACAGGAGAGAGGGCAAAGAGCGCCTTGATGTCGATCCGCGTGCTCTGGATCGGCATGGGTTGCACCGAGGTGGTCATGGCGATCGGCACAAGTGCGATCGAGGTGAGGATCGAGCAGACGGCGAATAGCACGAATCCGCCGGGATCTGCCGCGTTCAGCAGGACCTGGCCGACGGTCAGCGCCGAGAGGTTGACGATCAGATAGGCCGAAAAGAGCCGGCCGCGCGTCTCGTTCGTCGATTGCTCGTTGAGCCAGCTTTCGATCACCATGTAGAGGCCGGCGAAACAGAAGCCCGTCAGCACGCGCATCAGCGACCAGATGAAAGGATCCGCCGAGAGTGCGTGGATGAGAGGAGCGGCCGCCGCAATGCCGCAGAAGGTCGCAAAACTTCTGATATGGCCGGCCCGCCGAACGAGATGCGGCGTTGCCAGGCAACCGAGGAGGAAGCCGGCGAAATAGACACTGCCGATCACGCCCACTGTCGTCGGCGTGAACCCGTCGAGACCGGCCCGAATCGGTATCAGCGTGCCCAGCATGCCGTTGCCGACAAGCAGGATGGCTGTCGCAAGCAGCAGGGAGAAAACGGGTGCTATGGCGCGGGACAAGGAGACACCCGGTTATCGAGGTGGTGAAAAGAGATGACCTGCAGTTTGCGGGTTTGATGTGGCAATGCAATGGCCGCGATTGGGTTCCGATTGCATTCGTGAAAGCCTTCCGATACGAGTTTCGCCGCGTACCGGAGAGGGCGGTTAGCTCAGTTGGTAGAGCATCTCGTTTACACCGAGAGGGTCGGCAGTTCGAGCCTGTCACCGCCCACCAGCCTGCGCTCGCGAAGCGAGCGGAGGCTGTCGCGCCGAAGCCTGTAAGGCGAAGGCGGGCTGATGCGCAAGCTACGGCTCGGCAAGCCAGCTTCATGCTGCAGATTTGTTCAACGACTCTGGCATCGCGAAGCAAGCGGAGGCTGTCGCGCCGAAGCCCGAAGGGCGAAGTCGGGCATTGCGGCGCGAGCCCGCGCCACCGCCATTTTGAGAACCGCCGGGCTTGCTTCCGATCCGCCTTGACAGGGCGGATACCTTGGCTTACGAGACGCCCACCTTTCAGACGGCAAAGCCGTCGGCAAAGGGGGTGTAGCTCAGTTGGTTAGAGCGCCGGCCTGTCACGCCGGAGGCCGCGGGTTCGAGTCCCGTCACTCCCGCCATCGTTTCCATATCGGGGCTCTGGATGCCGTCGCGACGCCGTCGCCGGGGGCTTGATGTGTTGTTCGGAATCTCTCGCAAAGACTGATAGTTCAACGCCTTTTTGCTCCTGACAAAACGTCGGCCAGCCTTTGATTTTGCAGTTGCGAGGGCTATACTGCGCGCCGAATTGGGAAGCCGGTTATGGATGATCTCTCATCCAGTTTGCACGCTCGTGTGAACAATGTGGCAGCCCCGCCGGCGCGGTCCCGCTCCGGTACCTTGTGAGGACAATTCGATGGAAGACCTGCTGCTCGAGTACTTGCCCATACTGATTTTTATGGGCCTGTCTCTCGTTGTGGGTCTCGCCCTTCTGATCGCGCCGTTCATCGTTGCCCCGAGCAAGCCGGATCCCGAAAAGCTCGCTGCCTATGAATGCGGTTTCGATGCATTCGACGATGCGCGCATGAAGTTCGACGTCAAATATTATCTGGTCGCGATTCTCTTCATCATCTTTGACCTCGAAGTCGCGTTCCTGTTTCCCTGGGCGGTGTCGCTCGGCGATGTCGGTCTCTTCGGCTTCTGGTCGATGATCGTCTTTCTCGCCGTGCTGACGATCGGCTTCACCTATGAGTGGCGGAAGGGTGCTCTGGAATGGGAGTGACGAATCCCGACAAGACAATCGCGAACACCCCCGGAGTGGTCGAGCGTGAGGTGGCCGTGCCGGCGTGGCAGGACGATGCCTTCTTCCGTCAGGCCTCCGACGAACTGGCCGACAAGGGCTTCGTGCTGACGACGGTCGATGATCTCATCAACTGGTCGCGCACCGGTTCGCTGATGTGGATGACGTTCGGTCTCGCCTGCTGCGCGGTCGAGATGATGCAGACCTCCATGCCGCGTTACGACGCCGAGCGTTTTGGCGTTGCCCCCCGTGCCAGCCCGCGCCAGTCCGACGTGATGATCGTCGCGGGCACGCTCACCAACAAGATGGCCCCGGCGCTCCGCAAGGTCTATGACCAGATGCCGGAGCCCCGCTACGTCATCTCGATGGGCTCTTGCGCGAATGGCGGCGGCTATTATCACTACTCCTATTCCGTGGTACGTGGCTGCGACCGGATCGTGCCGGTCGACGTTTACGTGCCGGGATGCCCCCCCACCGCCGAGGCCCTCCTTTACGGTATCCTCGCGCTTCAGAAGAAGATTCGTCGGACGGGCACGCTCGACCGCTGATTTTCATGGAAGGTCATCCGCTTCCCGGCGAGGCGGACACCGTTGACGAGTTTCGAGACTGCACCGATGGACGAGAGTCTGACAGAGCTTGGCGAGCACATTCACGGTACGCTTGAGGACTCGGTGCTCGGTTTCGAGATCGCGTTCGGCGAGCTGACGATCCGGGCGCAGGCCCAGTCGATTACGCGCGTCCTGAAGTTTCTCCGCGACGACCCCGCCTGCCGCTTCTCGACGCTGCTCGACGTCACCGGCGTCGACTATCCGCAGCGTCCGTTGCGCTTCGACGTCGTCTATCACCTGCTTTCCATGTATCAGAACCATCGCATTCGCGTCGTCGTCCAGACCGACGAGGACACGCCGGTGCCGAGCGTGGTCCCAGTCTATCCGACCGCCAACTGGTTCGAACGCGAGACCTTCGACATGTATGGCGTGCTCTTCTCCGACCACCCGGACCTGCGCCGCATCCTCACCGACTACGGCTTCAACGGTTATCCGCTGCGCAAGGATTTCCCGCTCACCGGCTATGTCGAGGTGCGCTACGACGACGACGAAAAGCGCGTGGTCTACGAACCGGTGAAGCTCGTCCAGGAATTCCGCAGCTTCGATTTCATGAGTCCCTGGGAAGGCGCGGAATATCTGCTGCCGGGCGACGAGAAGGCGGAGGGCTGAGGCGATGGCCGAACAGGAACTTCGCAATTACCACCTGAACTTCGGTCCGCAGCATCCGGCCGCGCACGGCGTGTTGCGCCTTGTGCTGGAGCTCGACGGCGAAGTGGTCGAGCGCGTCGACCCGCATATCGGTCTGCTCCATCGCGGCACCGAGAAGCTGATCGAGTACAAGACCTACCTGCAGGCGACTCCTTACTTCGACCGCCTCGACTATGTCGCGCCGATGAACCAGGAACACGCCTTCGTGCTCGCAGCCGAACGGCTGCTTGGCCTCGAGGTGCCGCGCCGCGGCCAGTTCATCCGTGTTCTCTATTCCGAAATCGGCCGCATCCTCGCCCACATGCTGAACGTCACGACGCAGGCGATGGACGTCGGCGCGCTGACGCCGCCGCTCTGGGGCTTCGAGGAACGCGAAAAGCTCATGATCTTTTACGAGCGTGCGTCGGGCGCCCGCATGCACGCAAACTATTTCCGCGTCGGCGGCGTGCATCGCGACCTGCCGCCGAAGCTTCTGGAAGACATCTACAATTTCTGCGATCCCTGCGCCGCCGTGCTGGACGATCTCGAGGCGCTGCTGACGGGCAACCGCATCTTCAAGCAGCGCAACGTCGATATCGGCGTCGTCAGCCAGCAGGAGGCGCTCGACTGGGGTTTCTCCGGCGTCATGGTACGCGGTTCGGGCATGGCCTGGGACCTGCGCCGTTCGCAGCCCTATGAAGTTTACTCCGAACTGGATTTCGACATTCCGGTCGGCAAGAACGGCGACTGCTTTGATCGCTATGTGATCCGTATGGAAGAGATGCGCCAGTCGCTGCGCATCATGAAACAGTGCATCGAGATGATGCCGGGCGGCCCGGTGCACGCGAATGACGGCAAGGTCGTGCCGCCGTCCCGCGCCGAGATGAAGCGCTCGATGGAAGCGCTCATCCATCACTTCAAGCTCTACACCGAGGGCTACCACGTGCCGGAGGGTCAGGTGTATGCCGCCGTCGAGGCGCCGAAAGGCGAATTCGGCGTCTACCTCGTCTCTGACGGAGGCAACAAGCCATACAAGTGCAAGATCCGTGCGCCGGGCTATGCCCATCTCCAGGCGATGGATCATCTTTGCAAGGGGCACATGCTGGCCGACGTGGCCGCCATTCTCGGTTCCATCGATATCGTGTTCGGAGAGGTGGACCGGTGAGCGTCAGACGTCTCGACCCCAATCAGCCCGAAAGCTTCGCCTTCACGGCGGAGAACGTCGAATGGGCGAAGGGCCAGATCGCGAAATATCCGGAGGGCAAGCAGGCATCCGCGATCATTCCGCTGCTCTGGCGCGCACAGGACCAGCATGACGGCTGGCTGCCCGAACCGGCGATCCGCTACGTCGCGGAAATGCTCGACATGGAATATATCCGCGCGCTCGAAGTCGCGACCTTCTACACGATGTTCAACCTCTCGCCGGTCGGCGAACACTATGTGCAGCTCTGTGGCACCACGCCGTGCTGGCTTCGTGGCGCGGACGAACTGAAGGAAGTCTGCCGCAAGCATATCGGTCCGGAAGGCACGGTGAGCGCGGACGGCAAGTTCTCCTGGCTCGAGGTCGAATGCCTCGGTGCCTGCGTCAACGCGCCGATGGTGCAGATCAATGCGGACTTCTTCGAGGACCTCGACGCCGCGTCCTTCGAACGCGTGCTGAACGATCTGCGCGCGGGCAAGGACGTGAAGCCGGGTCCGCAGAATGAGCGCCACGCATCCGAACCGGCGGGCGGGCTGACAAGTCTCACCACGGCCGGCCAGCCGGAGACGGGCGGGGGCAACTGATGCTGGAAGACAAGGATCGCATTTTCACCAATCTCTACGGTCTGCAGGACTGGCGCCTGAAGGCGGCGCAGTCGCGCGGCGATTGGGATGGCACGGCAGACATCATCGCAAAGGGCCGCGACTGGATTCTCGACGAGATGAAGAAGTCGGGTCTGCGCGGCCGTGGCGGCGCGGGCTTTCCGACCGGCCTCAAATGGTCCTTCATGCCGAAGGAGTCCGACGGCCGCCCGCATTACCTCGTGGTGAACGCCGACGAGTCCGAGCCCGGCACCTGCAAGGATCGCGACATCATGCGTCACGATCCGCAGAAGCTCATCGAAGGCTGCCTCATCGCCTCCTTCGCGATGGGCGCCCATGCCTGTTATATCTATGTGCGCGGCGAATTCATCCGCGAGCGCGAGCAGTTGCAAGCCGCCGTCGACGAAGCTTACGAAGCCGGCCTCATCGGCAAGAACGCCGCCGGCTCTGGCTGGGACTTCGACCTCTACGTCCATCACGGCGCAGGCGCCTACATTTGCGGTGAGGAAACGGCGCTGCTTGAAAGCCTCGAAGGCAAGAAGGGCATGCCGCGCCTGAAACCGCCATTCCCGGCGAATGTCGGCCTCTATGGCGCGCCCACCACGGTCAACAATGTGGAGTCGATCGCGGTCGCGCCGACGATCCTTCGCCGCGGCGCTTCGTGGTTCGCCGGCCTCGGCCGTCCGAACAACACCGGCACCAAGCTCTTCTGCATCTCCGGCCATGTGAACCGGCCCTGCAATGTCGAAGAGGAAATGGGCATCCCGCTGAAGGAGCTTCTCGAAAAGCATGCGGGCGGCGTCCGCGGCGGCTGGGACAACCTGCTCGCCGTCATTCCCGGGGGCTCGTCCGTGCCGCTCATTCCCAAGGCCGTCTGCGACGATGTGCTGATGGATTTCGACTCGCTGAAGGCGGTCCAGACCGGCCTCGGAACGGCCGCCGTCATCGTCATGGACAAGTCGACCGACGTCATCAAGGCGATCGCGCGTCTCTCCGCTTTCTACAAGCATGAGAGCTGCGGCCAGTGCACGCCATGCCGCGAAGGCACTGGCTGGATGTGGCGCGTCATGGAGCGTCTCGTCACCGGCGAGGCCGAGGTGGAAGAGATCGACATGCTGCTCGACGTGACGAAGCGCGTCGAGGGACACACGATCTGCGCGCTTGGCGATGCGGCGGCCTGGCCCGTTCAGGGTCTCATCCGTCATTTCCGGGGCACGATCGAAGAGCGGATCGCCGCCAAGCGCAGCGGTTCTCTGGCGGCGGCGGAGTAGGGGACATGCCGAAACTCACAGTCGACGGCATTGAAGTCGAAGTCGAAAACGGCGCCACGCTGTTGCAGGCCTGCGAGGAAGCGGGCGCGGAAATTCCGCGCTTCTGCTACCACGAACGCCTCTCCATCGCGGGCAACTGCCGCATGTGCCTCGTCGAGGTCGAGAAGTCGCCGAAGCCGGTCGCCTCCTGCGCCATGCCGGCGGGCGATGGCATGGTCGTCCACACGAAGACCGAGCAGGTGAAGCGCGCCCGCGAAGGCGTGATGGAGTTCCTGCTCATCAACCATCCGCTTGATTGCCCGATCTGCGATCAGGGCGGTGAATGCGACCTGCAGGACCAGTCGATGGCCTACGGCGTCGATGGCTCGCGCTTCCATGAGAACAAGCGCGCCGTCGAAGAGAAATACATGGGCCCCCTCGTGAAGACCGTGATGACGCGCTGCATCCATTGCACGCGCTGCATCCGCTTCTCGCAGGAAGTCGCCGGCGTTCCCGAACTCGGCGCCATCGGCCGCGGCGAGGACATGGAGATCACCACCTATCTCGAGCACGCCCTCACCTCCGAGCTGTCGGCGAACGTCGTCGATCTCTGCCCGGTCGGCGCGCTCACCTTCCGTCCCTTCGCCTACACGGCGCGCCCCTGGGAGCTGAAGAAGACCGAATCCATCGACGTGATGGATGCCGTCGGCTCCAGCATCCGCGTCGATGCGCGTGGGAGCGAAGTCATGCGCATTCTCCCGCGCCTCAACGAAGAGGTGAACGAGGAGTGGATTTCCGACAAGACGCGCTTCGTCTGGGACGGCCTCAAGACCCAGCGCCTCGATACGCCTTACATTCGTGAGAACGGCCGCCTCCGCGCCGCGACATGGGACGAAGCCTTCGCCGCCATCGCCGCGCGCCTGAAGGACATGGACGGCAAGCGTATTGCCGCCATCGCGGGCGACCTCGCCTGCGCTGAATCCATGAAGGCATTGAAGGACCTCTACGCCTCGCTCGGCTCGCCCAATATCGACTGCCGCCAGGACGGCGCGAAGCTCGCTGCGGGAAACCGCGGCGGTTACATCTTCAACTCGACCATTGCCGGGATCGAGGACGCGGACGCCATTCTTCTCGTCGGAACGAACCCGCGCATCGAAGCGCCCATCATCAATGCGCGCATCCTGAAGCGCGCCCGCGCCGGTGGCCTCAGGGTCGGCGTCATCGGCCCGCGCGCCGACCTCACTTATGATTACGACTATCTCGGCGCCGGTCCGCAGTCGTTGAAGGACCTCGGTGCTTTCGCCGATGTGCTGAAGAACGCCGAACGGCCGATGATCGTGGTCGGCCAGGGCGCGCTTGCCCGTGGCGATGGCGCTGCGGTTCTTGCGGCGGCCCTCTCGCTCGCGAAATCGGCAGGCGCCGTCTCCGGCGACTGGAACGGTTTCAACGTCCTCCACACGGCAGCCTCCCGCGTCGGCGGTCTCGATCTCGGCCTCGTGCCGGGCGAGGGCGGCCACGACGTGGCGGGCATTCTCGAGGGCGCCTCGAACGGCGAAATCGATTTCGTGCACCTTCTCGGAGCCGATGAAATCGACATGTCGCGTCTCGGCTCTGCCTTCGTGGTCTATCAGGGCACGCATGGCGACGCGGGCGCGCATCGCGCCGACGTCATCCTGCCGGGCGCCGCCTACACCGAAAAGAATGCGACCTGGATCAACACCGAAGGGCGCGTCCAGCTTGGACGCCGTGCCGTCTTCCCGCCCGGTCAGGCGCGCGAGGACTGGACGATCCTGCGCGCACTGTCCGGCGTTCTCGGCAAGACGCTGCCTTACAATGACCTCGCCGGCATCCGTGCCGCGATGGAAGAGGATGCGCCGCACTTCGCGATGACCGATGTCGTGGCGCCGGCGGACGAAATGCCGTCGCTCTCCGAGGGCAATCTCGATGCTGCACCCTTCGAGTCCCCGGTGAAGGATTTCTACATGACCAATCCGGTCGCGCGCGCAAGCGCGGTCATGGCGGAATGCGCCGCCGGCCGTGCCGCCGCCGCGCGCATCCAGGCTGCGGAATGAGGGCGGGGCTCGACCGATGACAGAATTTCTCGTCGCCTACGGCATACCGCTCGCGATCATCGTCGCGCAGTCGCTCGCACTCATCGTGGCGATCCTGCTGGTCACGGCCTATGTGCTGCTTGCCGATCGCAAGGTCTGGGCGGCGGTGCAGTTGCGCCGCGGGCCCAATGTCGTCGGCGCCTTCGGCCTGCTGCAGTCCTTCGCCGACCTCCTGAAGTTCGTCTTCAAGGAAATCATCGTTCCTGCCGGCGCGAACAAGGGCGTCTTCCTCATCGCGCCGCTCGTCACCGTAACGCTCGCGCTGTCCGGCTGGGCGGTTATCCCGCTCGACGCGAAAATGGTCATCTCCGACATCAATGTCGGCATTCTCTATATCTTTGCCATCTCGTCGCTCGGCGTCTACGGCGTCATCATGGCGGGCTGGGCGTCGAATTCGAAATACCCGTTCATCTCCGCGCTCCGCGCCGCCGCGCAGATGGTCTCCTACGAAGTCTCCATCGGCTTCGTGATTGTCTGCGTGCTCATGACGGCTGGTTCGCTCAACCTGTCGGATATCGTCGAAGCGCAGAAGACGATCTGGTATTTCATCCCGCATCTGCCGATGTTCGCGATCTTCTTCATCTCCGCGCTCGCCGAGACGAACCGCCCGCCCTTCGACCTTGTGGAAGCGGAGTCGGAGCTCGTTGCGGGCTTCATGGTCGAGTATTCGTCCACCGCCTACATGATGTTCATGCTGGGCGAGTACGTCTCGATCCTGCTCATGTGCGCGATGACGACGATCCTCTTCCTTGGCGGCTGGCTGCCGCCCATCGACATCGCGCCCTTCAACATGGTGCCGGGCGTCATCTGGTTCCTGCTGAAGCTTTTCCTCGTCTTCTTCATGTTCGCCATGGTCAAGGCCTTCGTGCCGCGCTACCGCTACGATCAGTTGATGCGTCTCGGCTGGAAAGTCTTCCTTCCGTTCTCTCTCTTCTGGGTCGTGCTGACGGCGGGCGTGCTCGTCGGCTTCGATCTGGTGTAAGGGGCAGGGGCAATGAACTCGTATCTGGGAAAGGACTGAGAAAATGGCCTGGCTGGATCAGTCGGTGCGGTCTCTCTTCCTCGCCGAATTCGTTTCGAGCTTCTTCCTCGCCATGCGGTATTTCTTCAAGCCGAAGGCGACGTTGAACTATCCCTTCGAGAAGGGACCGCTCTCGCCCCGCTTCCGCGGCGAGCATGCGCTGCGCCGCTATCCGAACGGCGAGGAGCGCTGCATCGCGTGCAAGCTCTGCGAGGCGATCTGCCCGGCGCTCGCCATCACCATCGAGGCGGGCCCGCGCCGCAACGACGGCACGCGCCGCACCACGCGCTATGACATCGACATGACGAAGTGTATCTATTGCGGTCTCTGCCAGGAGGCTTGCCCCGTGGATGCCATCGTCGAAGGGCCGAACTTCGAATTCGCGACCGAGACGCGCGAAGAACTGATGTACGACAAGAACCGGCTGCTTGCGAATGGCGACCGGTGGGAACGCGAGATCGCGAAGAACATTGCGCTCGACGCGCCATACCGCTGAACCGCCCGGAACGAGGGACGGACGAGGAACCAGATGATTGCCACCGCCATCGCATTCTATCTCTTCGCGGCGATAACCGTCGCTTCGGGATTCATGGTCATTGCGGCGCGCAATCCCGTGCACTCCGTGCTGTTCCTGATCCTCGCCTTCTTCAATGCGGCGGCGCTCTTCGTTCTCATGGGGGCCGAGTTTCTGGCGCTCATTCTCGTCATCGTCTATGTCGGCGCGGTCGCCGTGCTCTTCCTTTTCGTCGTCATGATGCTCGACGTCGATTTCTCGGAGCTGCGCGAAGGCTTTCTGCAATATCTGCCGGTGGGTGCGCTGGTCGGCATCATCCTGCTGATCGAGCTGCTGCTGGTTCTCGGCGGCTGGCTGATATCGCCGGAGGCAGCCGGCGTCGCGGCGGCGCCCACCCCCGCCATAACGGATGTCGACAACACGCGCGCCCTCGGCCGCATCGTCTACACACAATACGTCTATCTCTTCCAGGCGGCGGGCATGATCCTGCTCGTCGCGATGATCGGCGCCATCGTGCTGACGCTCCGTCACAAGCCCAACGTGAAGCGTCAGGTGATCCGCGATCAGGTTGCCCGCACGCGCGAACAGGCGGTCGAAAACAGGAAAGTGGAGCCCGGGCAGGGGCTCTAGAAAATTCAGGGGCAGGGCATCTAGGCCAGGCCTGAAGACATGAAGGGGACTGGCCCCCGAGCGGCTTGAAGAGCAGCGCAATGGGGCAGGAGACAATGATGGCAATCGGCCTCGCACACTATCTCACCGTGGCGGCGATCCTGTTCACGCTGGGCATCTTCGGCATCTTCCTCAACAGGAAGAACGTGATCGTCATTCTCATGTCGATCGAACTGATGCTGCTCGCCGTGAACATCAATCTCGTCGCCTTCTCCGCCCATCTCGGGGATCTCGTGGGGCAGGTCTTCGCGCTCTTCGTCCTCACCGTCGCTGCGGGCGAGGCGGCCATCGGCCTTGCCATCCTCGTCATCTACTACCGCAACCGCGGCTCCATCGCGGTTGAAGACATCAACATGATGAAGGGGTAAGGAAGAATGTATTCTGCCATCGTCTTCCTGCCGCTCATCGGGTTCTTGATCGCGGGCATCTTCGGCCGCTGGCTCGGGCCGCGCGGCGCGCAGATCGTGACCTCGAGCCTCCTCGTCCTTTCCGCGCTTCTTTCCGTCGTCGCTCTTGTCTCCGTCGGCCTTCAGGGCGAAACGGACCGTGTGCAGGTCCTGACATGGATCGACTCCGGCGGCTTCGAGGCCGACTGGCGGCTGCGCATCGACACGCTGACGGCTGTCATGCTCGTCGTGGTGACGTCCGTGTCGGCGCTCGTGCACATCTACTCGATCGGCTACATGAGCCACGACCCGCACCAGCCGCGCTTCTTCGCCTATCTCTCGCTCTTCACCTTCGCCATGCTGGCGCTGGTGACGGCGGACAACTTCGTCCAGCTATTCTTCGGCTGGGAAGGTGTGGGCCTCGCGTCCTATCTGCTGATCGGATTCTGGTACAAGAAGCCGAGCGCGAATGCGGCGGCCATCAAGGCCTTCGTGGTGAACCGCGTCGGCGACTTCGGTCTCATTCTCGGCATCGCGACGCTTTTCCTCACCATCGGCTCGGTCGATTTCGACACCGTCTTCGCCGCCATCCCGGAAATCGCCGACGAGACGTTCCACTTCCTCGGCTACGAGGTGCCCATCGTCACCACGGCCTGCCTGCTGCTCTTCATGGGCGCCATGGGCAAGTCGGCCCAGTTCCTGCTCCACACCTGGCTGCCGGACGCGATGGAAGGCCCGACGCCGGTCTCAGCCCTCATCCACGCCGCGACAATGGTCACGGCGGGCGTCTTCCTCGTCGCGCGCCTCTCGCCGATCTTCGAGTTTTCCGCCTTCGCGCTCACCGTCGTCACCGTCGTCGGCGCGACCACGGCGTTCTTCGCGGCCACGGTCGGCCTCGTCCAGAACGACATCAAGCGCGTCATTGCCTATTCGACCTGTTCGCAGCTCGGCTACATGTTCGTGGCGCTCGGCGTCGGCGCTTACGAAGTGGCGATGTTCCACCTCTTCACCCACGCCTTCTTCAAGGCGCTCCTGTTCCTCGGCTCCGGCTCAGTCATTCACGCCATGAGCGATGAGCAGGACATGCGCAGGATGGGCGGTCTCTACAAGATGATCCCCGTCACCTGGGTGATGATGGTCATCGGCACGCTGGCGCTCACCGGCTTCCCCTTCACGGCGGGCTACTACTCGAAGGACGCGATCATCGAAGCCGCCTTTGCGGGCCACAATCCGGCGCATATGTATGCCTTCACGATGACGGTCATCGCCGCGCTGCTCACCTCCTTCTATTCCTGGCGCCTCATCTTCATGACGTTTCACGGGACAAGCCGCGCCTCCAACGAGACGCTGTCCCATGTCCACGAGTCGCCGCTCGTCATGCTCATCCCGCTCGTCATTCTGGCGGTCGGCGCGCTCGGCGCGGGCATGGTCTTCGCACCGCTCTTCATCGGCCACGCCTATGAGGCGTTCTGGCTGGAGGCGGTCTATCGCGGCGCCGAAAACCACATCATGCACGAGTTCCACAACGTGCCGGAGTGGGTGCCCTATCTGCCCACGCTCATGATGGTTGTCGGCTTCGCGGTCTCCTGGCTCTTCTACATCGCCCGCCCGGACATCCCGAAGGAGCTCGCCCGCACCCAGGAGCCGCTCTACAAGTTCCTGCTCAACAAGTGGTACTTCGACGAGATCTACGACTTCCTGTTTGTGCGCCCGGCCTTCTGGATCGGCCGCGTCTTCTGGAAGCAGGGTGACGGACGCATCATCGACGGTCTCGGACCGGACGGCATCGCCGCCCGCGTACAGGACATCACGCGCGGTGTCGTGCGCCTCCAGAGCGGGTATCTCTATCACTACGCCTTCGCCATGCTGCTCGGCGTCGCCGGGCTTGTGACCTGGTTCATGGTCGGAGGGGCATGACGATGACCGACGGCAACATTCTTTCGCTCATCACCTTCCTGCCGGCCATCGGCGCGCTCATCATTCTGGTGACGCGCGGCGACGAGGCGACGGTTGCGCGCAACGCGCGCTACGTCGCGCTCTGGACGACCTCGATCACCTTCTTCGTCTCGCTCTACATCTGGTGGCAGTTCGATCCCACGACCTCGGACTTCCAGTTCGTCCAGCAGACGGAATGGCTCGGCGGCGCGATCACCTATCACATGGGCGTCGACGGCATCTCGATGCTCTTCGTCATCCTCACGACCTTCCTCATGCCGGCCTGCATCCTCGCAAGCTGGACCTCCATCGAGAAGCGCGTGAAGGAATACATGATCGCCTTTCTCGTGCTCGAAACGCTGATGATCGGCGTCTTCTGCGCGCTCGACCTCGTGCTCTTCTACCTCTTCTTCGAGGGCGGCCTGATCCCGATGTTCCTCATCATCGGCGTCTGGGGCGGCGCGCGGCGCATCTATGCGAGCTTCAAGTTCTTCCTCTACACCTTCGCGGGCTCCGTGCTCATGCTGCTCGCCATCATGGCGATGTACTGGGATGCGGGTACGACCAGCATTCCCGTTCTGCTGGAACACGACTTCCCGGTCGACATGCAGCTCTGGCTCTGGCTCGCCTTCTTCGCTTCCTTCGCAGTCAAGATGCCGATGTGGCCGGTCCACACCTGGCTGCCGGACGCGCATGTGGAAGCGCCGACGGCGGGTTCGGTCATCCTGGCCGGCATCCTGCTGAAGATGGGCGGCTACGGCTTCCTGCGTTTCTCTCTTCCCATGTTCCCGGTCGCTTCCGCGGACCTCGCCTGGCTCGTCTTCGGCCTAAGCGTGATCGCGATTGTCTATGCCTCGCTCGTCGCGCTGGTGCAGGAGGACATGAAGAAGCTGATCGCCTATTCCTCCGTCGCCCATATGGGCTTCGTGACCATGGGCATCTTCGCCGCCAACACACAGGGCGTTCAGGGCGGCATCTTCCAGATGCTGTCCCACGGCTGGGTCTCGGGCGCTCTCTTCCTCTGCGTCGGCGTCGTCTATGACCGCATGCACACGCGCGAGATCGCGGCCTATGGCGGCCTCGTGAACCGCATGCCGCTCTACGCGATGGCCTTCATGGTCTTCACCATGGCCAATGTCGGTCTGCCGGGCACCAGCGGTTTCGTCGGCGAATTCCTCACCATCGTCGGCACCTTCAAGGTCAACACCTGGGTCGCCGCCATCGCCGCCACCGGCGTCATCCTCGCCGCCGGCTACGCGCTCTATCTCTACCGGCGTATCGTCTTCGGTGCGCTGGAGAAGGACACGCTCAAATCCATGATGGACCTGAACCGCCGCGAGGTCATAACGCTCGCGCCGCTTCTCGCGGCGACGCTTTTCTTCGGCGTCTATCCCGCGCCCATCATGGACGTCACCGCCGCCTCGGTCGACAATCTGATCGCGAACTACACCGCCGCCGTCGAGGCGCATCGTCTCGCGGGCGAAACCGGCTTGATTGGCCAGGTCGCAAGCCTCTTCGCCGGAAACTGATCTCGGGAACGAAAGAAACATGGACTACGCAGCATCCGACGTTCCGGCCTTCCTTCCGGCTCTGCCCGAGATCATTCTCGCGCTGGGCGCGATGGCGCTCCTCATGTACGGCGTCTTCCGCAAGGAATGCGATGCGCGCGAAACGAGTTTCGGCGTTCTCGGCCTCTTCGCACTCGTCGGTGCTGTCCTCATCACGGAGCCGAACGCGACCGTTCACACCTTTGGCGACACCTTCGTCGTTTCCGGCTTCACCAAATTCATGAAGCTGCTGATCCTGCTTGCCGCCGCCGCTGCCATCGTCATGTCGCTCACCTATATCCGGCGCGAGAAGATGGACCGTTTCGAGTTCCCGGTGCTGATTGCGCTGGCGACCCTCGGCATGTTCATGATGGTCTCGGCGAATGGTCTCATCTCGCTCTACATGGGCCTTGAGCTGCAGAGCCTCTCGCTCTACGTGATCGCGGCCTTCAACCGGGACAGCGGCCGCGCCACGGAAGCGGGCCTGAAATATTTCGTCCTCGGCGCGCTCGCCTCCGGCATGCTGCTCTACGGTGCCTCCCTCATCTACGGCTTCACCGGCACTGTCGAGTTCCCGGCCATCGCCGCCGTCCTTGAAACGGAAGGCGCGAATATCGGCACGATCTTCGGCATCGTCTTCGTGCTCGCCGGTCTCGCCTTCAAGATTTCCGCCGTGCCCTTCCATATGTGGACGCCCGACGTCTACGAAGGCGCGCCGACGCCCGTCACCGCCTTCTTCGCAGGTGCGCCGAAGGTCGCCGCCATGGCGCTGGTGCTGCGCGTCCTCTTCGGCGCGTTCCCCGCGATGGAAGCGGAATGGCAGCAGATCGTCATCTTCATCTCCATCGCGTCGATGGTGCTCGGCGCCTTCGCCGCCATCGGCCAGTCGAACATCAAGCGCCTGATGGCCTACAGCTCGATCTCGCATATGGGCTTCGCGCTGGTCGGCGTCGCGGCGGGCACGCCGGAAGGCATCCGCGGCGTCCTCATCTATCTCGTCATCTATGTCGTGATGAACGCGGGCGTCTTCTGCTGCATCCTCGCCATGCAGCGCAAGGAAGGCTATGTCGAAACCATCGGCGACCTCTCCGGCCTCTCGCGCAATCAGCCCATGGTCGCCTTCCTGCTCGCCATGCTGATGTTCTCGCTGGCCGGCGTGCCGCCGCTCGCAGGCTTCTTCGGCAAATTCTATGTCTTCATGGCCGCCATCGAGGCCGGGCTCTATCCGCTCGCCGTCATCGGCGTGCTGTCGAGCGTCGTCGGAGCCTATTACTACCTGCGCATCGTCAAGATCATGTATTTCGACGAACCGGCCGAACCCTTCGAGCAGCCGATGCCGGGCGAGCTCGCCGCCATTCTCGGCGTCTCCGGCGTCTTCACCATGCTGTTCTTCGTCTATCCCGCGCCGCTCATCCTCGGCGCGCAGGCGGCCGTCGGCGCGTTGCTGCCCTAGAGCATGACCGCCGACATTCGCCGCTTCGCCGAGATCGACAGCACCAACGAAGAGGCGCGCCGTCTCGGCGATGCAGGCACTGAAGGCCCCGTCTGGATCGTCGCCGAACGCCAGACCGCCGGCCGTGGCCGCCGGGGCAGGGCATGGGAAAGCCCCTCCGGCAATTTCATGGGCACGCTCTATCTGACGCCCCGCTGCGGTCCCCGCGAAGCGGGCGAGCTTTCCTTCGTCGCCGCCATCGCCGTACATGACGCGGTGGTCAGCCTCCTTCCGCCGCCGCTCCGCCCTGCGCTCCGTCTCAAATGGCCGAACGACCTTCTCCACGGCCGCGCCAAGCTCGCCGGCATCCTGCTCGAGTCCTCCGGCGTCGCCG
Organism: uncultured Rhodobiaceae bacterium; assembly: GCA_913057645.1. Lineage (GTDB taxonomy): Bacteria > Pseudomonadota > Alphaproteobacteria > Parvibaculales > Parvibaculaceae > Parvibaculum. The sequence continues at coordinate 22,931 of CAJXOU010000033.1, forward strand.
GCGCGGAAGTCGCCTGGGTCGCGATCGGCATGGGGCTGAACCTCGCCACGCACCCCGAAGGCATGGAATATCCCGCAACCTCGCTCGCTGCGATGGGCGCGGGCCCCGTCACGCCGGAGGACGCGCTCGCCGCTCTCGACAGCTCCTTCACACGCTGGCTCGGCGTCTGGCGCGGACAGCATGGTTTCGCCGCCATACGAGAGGAATGGCTGAAGCGGGCGGAGGGCATCGGCGGTACGATCACCGTGCGGCTGTCCACCGAAACGCTCGAAGGCACCTTCGAGGGCCTCGCCCCCGACGGCGCGCTTCAGCTCCGTCTCGCAGACGGCGAACGCCGCCTCGTCTCCGCCGGCGATGTCTTCTTCGCCGTCCCGGCACGCTGAGCGAAAATGTGCAATAATCGCGACATATGAGTATTCCAGAGTCCCCCAGCGCCACCCCCGGTGACGAACTCGTCTTCCTGCCGCTTGGCGGTTCGGGCGAGATCGGCATGAACCTCAATCTCTATGGCTACGGCCCGGAGGACGAGCGCCGCTGGATCATGGTCGATCTCGGCGTCACCTTCGGCGACGACCGAACGCCCGGCGTCGACGTCATCATGGCCGACCCCGCCTTCATCGAGGAACGCCGCGACGAACTTCTCGGCATCGTGCTCACACACGCACACGAGGATCACATCGGCGCCGTCGCACATATCTGGCCGCGCCTGCGCTGTCCCGTCTACGCGACGCCCTTCACCGCCGCGATGGTGCGCGGCAAGCTGATCGAGGCGGGCATCGAGGCGGAAGTCCCGATGAACATCATCCCGCTCGGCCACCGTTTCGACCTCGGCCCCTTCGACATCGAACTCGTCACCCTGACGCATTCGATCCTGGAGCCGAACGCGCTCGCGATCCGCACGCCGCTCGGCCTCGTTCTCCACACCGGCGACTGGAAGATCGATCCCGATCCCGTCCTCGGCGACGACATGGACATCGCCCGCCTCACCGCGATAGGCGACGAAGGCGTCCGCGCCATCGTCTGCGACTCGACCAATGTCTTCTCGCCCGGCACCTCGGGTTCGGAAGCCGACGTCGCCGCAAGCCTCACCGAACTCCTGAAGACCTGCGAGGGCAGGGTGGCCGTCACCACCTTCGCCTCCAATGTCGCCCGCCTCGAAAGCATCATCCGCGCCGCCGATGCCTGCGGCCGTCATCCGGTCCTTGTGGGCCGGGGCATGCACCGCGTCACCGCCGCCGCGCGCGAGGCCGGCTATCTCACAGACCTGCCGGAGCTCGTCAGCGAAAACAATGCGGGCTACCTGCCGCGCGACAAGGTGCTCTTCGTCTGCACCGGCAGCCAGGGCGAGCCCCGTGCGGCGCTCGCGCGCATCGCCGAGGACAACCATCCCCACATCGTGCTGGAGAAGGGCGACACGGCCATCTTTTCCTCGCGGGTCATTCCCGGCAACGAGACGCTGATCTTCGACCTGCAGAACCTGCTCGCGACACGCGGCATCCGCGTCATCACCGAGAAGGACCATTTCGTCCACGTCTCGGGCCATCCCTGCCGCGACGAGCTTGCCGCCATGTATCAGTGGATCAGGCCGCAGGTCTCGGTCCCCGTTCATGGCGAGGCGCGCCACCTCGCGGAGCACGCCGCTTTCGCCCGCGAACTCCAGGTGCCCGAGCAGATCGTCATCCGCAACGGCCTCATGGTCCGCCTCGCCCCGGGTCCGGCCGAGATTATCGACGAGGCGCCCTCCGGCCGTCTCTACCTCGACGGCGAGGTGCTGACCGCGTCGGACGAGGGCGCCGTGCAGGAACGCCGCCGCCTCGCTTTCGCGGGCTCCGTCTTCGTCAGCGTGGTCCTCGACGCAAAGGGGCAGGTCCGGGGCGACCCGCAGGTCGTCCTCATGGGTCTGCCCGAAGAGGACAGCCACGGCGTCCTCTTCGAGGACCGCGCCTATGACGCCATCGACGAGGCCCTCGGCCGCCTGCCGCTGAAGCGCCGCGGCGACGACGATGCCGTAGCGGAATTCCTGCGTCGCGCCGTCCGCGGCGCGCTCCGCCGCGAATGGGGCAAGAAAGCCCAGGTCGCGGTCGCGGTCACGCGCATCTAGCTGCCTTGCCTGAGGCTTTGATCCGGCCTAAACATGGGATCAACGAAATCTGAAACCGTTCTAGTTCAGGGGTTTAACCGATGCTCGGTCCGCTCAATCACGTCGCCATCGCCGTCCCGGATATCCATGCGGCGGCAGAGACTTACAAGCAGAAGTTCAATGCAAAAGTCTCCGAGGCCGTGCCCCAGCCGGATCATGGCGTGACCACCGTCTTCGTCGATCTCGGCAACACCAAGATCGAGCTGCTGGAGCCCTTGGGCGAGAACTCGCCGATTGCCGGCTTCCTGGCGAAAAACCCGAAGGGCGGCATCCATCACATCTGCATCGAGGTCGACGACATCGAGGCCGCCTGCGAGAAGATGAACACCGAAGGCGTCACCATCACCGGCACCGGCAAGCCCCGCATCGGCGCCCATGGCAAGCCCGTCGTCTTCCTCCACCCGAAGGACCTGAACGGCACGCTGGTCGAACTCGAGCAGGCCTGAGAGGGCTCATGGACCCCGTCGCCGGCCTCGCGATCTATTTCATCGTCTGGTGGATCACGCTCTTCGCCGTGCTCCCCTGGGGTGTCCGCTCGCAGCATGAAACGGGTGACGTCACCCCCGGCACGGAGGTCGGCGCCCCCGTCCGCCCCGCGCTCCTGAAGAAGATGGCCGCGACCACGCTCATCGCCGCCGTCATCTGGCTCTTCATCGCCTGGATCCAGATCTACCAGCCGATCCCCTACGACAGCATCCCCTTCATGCCCGACTTCGGCGAGGCCTACTGAGGGCTGAAGAAGCGCACTTTCCCTGATTTCGTCATGGCCCGCCCACCTTGATTGTAAAGGAGGGCGGGCCATCCACGTCTTCCTTTAAGGCCGCCAAGACGTGGACGGCCCGGACAAGCCGGGCCGTGACGTGAAAGTTGATGCTCCTGAAAATCATCCCCCCGCGCAGCGGACAAAAAAAAGCAAGGTCCGCTTTCGCGGCCTTGCTTGCTCTAGTGTTCCCTCGTGTCGCGCCTTCGCAATCCTTTCCGGATCGTCGAAGTCTGCGTTCCCTCCCTAAACTTGGGCTGCGCTTGTGCGCTTTTTCCCTTTTGTGCGTGGGACTATACGCAGCCTGCGGCGAGGTGTCACGCCCCTTTTTCCCGCGAATGAAATTTTTGCAGCATTATGCGCGCGCCCAGGCAACTTCCGGACGATGCCGCGTCCCGGATCGGCGTTTCATTGCAGGGCGAGCTTGATCGCGAAGGCGGCGGCGATGATCCCGACCGCCCAGTTGAGGTCCCCGAAGCGCCCGGCCAGCAGCTTGATCGCGGCATAGGAAATCACGCCGAGCCCGATTCCGCTCGCGATCGAGAAGGTGAGGGGAATGGCGAGCGCCGTCACCACGGCGGGCACCGTCTCCGTCACATCGCCCCAGTCGATGTCGCCAAGCGCGCGCGCCATCAGGCAGGCGATCAGCACCAGCGCGGGCGCCGTCGCATAGAGCGGCACCGTATCGGCGAGCGGCGCGAGGAACAGGCTCAGCACGAACAGCAGCGCGACCGTCACCGTCATCAGCCCCGTGCGCCCGCCCGTCTCGATCCCCGCCGTGCTCTCGATATAGGCGGTCGTGGTCGACGTGCCGAGCGCGGCGCCGATGATGGTGGCGGAAGAGTCGGCGGTCATGGCTTTCCGGAGCCGCGGCAGCTTGCCTTCCGCATCCGTCAGCCCCGCGCGTTGTCCGGCGCTCACCAGCGTGCCCGTGGTGTCGAGCAGGTCGACCAGCAGGAACACGAAGACGATGGTGACGAAGCCCATTTCGAACGCGCCGCGAATATCGAACTGCAGGAAGGTCGGCGCGAGCGAAGGGGGCATGTCCGCAATCCCTTCCAGCGGTTGCAGGCCGAGCAGCACCGCCGCCAGTGTCACGCCGAGTATGATCAGCATGATCGCGCCGGGCACGCGCCGGTAATAGAGCGCGACGAGGGCAACGAAGCCCGCCATCGCCAGCAGCGCGCTCGTGGCTCCGACATCGCCCAGCGTGACGAGCGTTGCCGGATGATCGATGACGATGCCCGCATTCTGCAGGCCGATCATCGCGAGAAAGAATCCGATGCCCGCGCCGATCCCGTATTTGAGCGAACGCGGGATCGCGTTCACGAGCCATTCGCGCAAGGGCGACAGCGACAGCCCGAGGAACAGCACGCCCGACGCGAACACGCAGCCCAGCGCGAGCCGCCAGTCGCCGCCGAACTGCGGCACCACCGTATAGGCGAAATAGGCGTTGAGCCCCATCCCCGGCGCAAGCGCCACGGGATAGTTCGCATAGAGCCCCATGATGAGCGAGCCCGCCGCCGCCGCAAGACAGGTCGCAACGAACACCGCGCCGAAATCCATCCCCGCCTGCGACAGGATCGCTGGGTTGACGAAGATGATATAGGCCATCGTGAGATAGGTCGTTACCCCTGCCAGTATCTCGGTACGGACGGTCGTCCCGCTGGCTTTCAGCGCGAACAGACGTTCGAGCAGGTCATCTTTTCTCTCGTTCACAATTCTTCCCCCAGCCCTCCACGTCGTTGCGAGGAGCGAAGCGACGAAGCAATCCAGGGTCGCGCGCTCCATGCCGGTCGCTCGCAATGACGAAAAAGAAGGAAACCAACAGCAATCGATCCAGAGTAAACTCCCCGCAACAATTCCTTAAAGCCGATGCGCGCAGGATGAAAGCATGATGAAGCGCCTCACACCGTTGATGTTCCTCGCGGCCTTCGCCGCCTCGCCCCTTGCCGCCCGTGCCGAGGCAGAACTCGCAGGCGGCGACGCCCCCCGCATCGTCGAAATCTCGGAAAGCGACTGCCGCCATATCGCGCCCTACCTCCCGGGCGGCGCGGACTATGTGCCCGGCGTCGCCGCCGACGGCAGCGCCGTCGCGCCCGCGGATATCAACGGCGGATATGGTTACGGCCTGCGGCCCCTTTATGAATTCGACGTGACGCTCGATCCGCTCATCGGCCGCAACCCGGCCTTCAATTCCGCCACCAAGATGACGGTCGCGCGCATCGCCATCGACACAAGGACGGGCCACGCCACCATCGACGGCCATGACGTCTCCGGCGTCGATCAAGCGCTCGCCGAAGCCTGTGCAAGATTGCACCAGACGCCCGCGAAATAGCCGTTTCCCACCGGTTCCGCCCGACTTTCGTTGACAGCCCGCGCCGCCCCCCGCAGGCTTCAGGCGGGTCAGGGCTCGGGGTCTTCTTTCATGCTGTCTCGCTGGCGCAGGGTTGCGTTTCTCATTGCGTGCGTGTCGCTCGTCATGGTCGGCATGAGCGCCGCCGCTCATGCGGACGCGCGCTGGCGCATCACCAAGGAGCGCTGGAGCGAGAGCGACGAAAAGGCATGGCAGGATTTCGTCGCCGCCCTCGGCGCGACCGATTGCTGGACCTTCGACGAGTGCATCAAGAGCCCCGCCAATCCTTATCGCCACACCGATCCGAAGACCCGCTTCTATGTCGACTGCGCCGACATGCCCTATGTGCTGCGCGCCTACTTCGCCTGGAAGAACGGCCTGCCTTTCGCCTGGCAATCGGCGATGCAATCCGCGGACGGCCCCGGCGGCGACATCCGCTATTCCGTCTACGGCAACACCGTCGTCTCCCGCGACAGCGTTCCGCGCACCGCGAACGGCGTCAACGCCATCCCCATCCTGCACACGCTGGTGAACGTCGTCTCCACCGCCATGTTCCGCCGCAATTCGATGGCGGACGATCCCTCGATGTTCACGGACACCTATTCCCCGCGCCTCGACCGCGAGGGCATCGTTCCCGGCACCATCGCCTATGACGTGAACGGCCATGCCTCGCTCGTCTGGCGCGTCGAGTCCGGCGGCCGCATTCTCATCTTCTCCTCGCATCCGGACCATTCGCTGAGCCGAACGCATCTCGGCAAGGAATTCCTGCGCACCGGTCCGGAGCTCGGCTCCATCTTCCAGAAGTTCCGCCCCATCGAGGTCGTCGGCGCCACGCGCGCCGCGAACGGGGCGCTGGTCGGCGGCCGCATCGTCGGCGTGCCGAACGCGGACATTCCGGATTTCTCGCTCGAACAGTATCAGGGCAACCCGCCGGGCGACCCGCATCGCTGGCGCTCGTCGTCATGGATGTCGAATGGCGAGAACCTCGACTTCTACACCTATCTCCGCTCGCGCCTCTCGGTGGGCGAACTCGAATACAGGCCCGTCGAGGAATTGCGCACGATGATGCAGTCGCTCTGCTTCGACCTGCGCTCGCGCAAGCAGGCGATCGAGATATCGCTCGGCCGCGGCATCCAGAACATGGACCCGCCGCAGCGCCTGCCGGACAACATCTACGGCACGCATGGCGTCTGGGAGCTCTACTCCACGCCGTCCCGCGACGCGCGCCTCAAGACCGGCTTCAGGGAGATGTACGACCTCGTCGTCGAGTTCGTGAAGATGAACATGGTGGACGCGCCCCGCCTGAACTACGAGGGCGACGATCTGCCCCGCGATCTCGTCGCCGCCTACTGGGAAGAGAATGCCGCCTGCAGCGTCTCCTATGTGAACTCGGCCGGCAGCACCGTCGAACTCTCCATCGATCACGTCATCGACCGCCTCTACGACCTCTCCTTCGACCCCTATCAATGCGTCGAGCGGCGCTGGGGCGCGAAAGGCGACGAGCTCGCCACCTGCCGCGACGGCGCGGAGAAGACCCGCTGGTACGAGGCCCAGCGCTATCTGAGAAACCAGATCGACCGCACCTACGATGTCGACATGGGCTACACCGTCGAAAGCCTCGAACGCGGTCCCTGGGGCCTGCGCACGGGCAGGGGCGTGGAGGAGGGGCCGGAAGTCGATATCCGGGCATATCTGGAGGGTCTGATCGCGCGGCGCGGCGCGCCAAGGGCCGAGATTGCGAATCCGGCCCTGACCCCCTAAAACGGAGCCTGTTTTTTGAAGCTCCGGCGGCCCTCTTGGGTCCGCGCCGGGTCGCCTGCGAAACCCGCCGGGCGGCCGTTCTCAGGGTCATCATGCGCCTTTCCAGATATTTCCTGCCCACCCTCAAGGAAAACCCCGCCGAGGCGCAGATCGTCTCTCACCGCCTGATGCTGCGGGCAGGGCTGGTCCGTCAGACCGCCGCCGGCATCTATGCCTGGCTGCCGCTCGGCCTCGCGGTCCTGCGCAACATCGAGAAGATCGTCCGCGAGGAGCAGGCGAGGGCGGGCGCCATTGAGCTCCTGATGCCGACGATCCAGTCCGCCGACCTCTGGCGCCAGTCCGGCCGCTTCGACGCCTACGGACCCGAGATGCTCCGCATCGTCGACCGTCACGAGCGCGACATGCTCTATGGCCCCACCAACGAGGAGATGATCACCGAGATCTTCAAGGGCGCCGTGAAGTCCTATCGCGACCTGCCGCGCAATCTCTTCCACATCCAGTGGAAGTTCCGCGACGAGATCCGCCCCCGCTTCGGCGTCATGCGTGGCCGCGAATTCCTGATGAAGGACGGCTATTCCTTCGACCTCGACGTCGAAAGCGCCCGCCGCGCCTACCGCAAGATGTTCGTCTCCTATCTGCGCACCTTCGACCGGCTCGGCCTCCGTGCGATCCCGATGGCCGCCGACACCGGCCCCATCGGCGGCGACATGAGCCACGAATTCATCATCCTCGCCGAGACCGGCGAGAGCGCGGTCTTTTGCCACCGCGACCTCGTCGACATGCCCGTCCCCGGCGACGACATCGACTATGACGGCGACCTCGAACCCGTCATCCGCGCCCGCACCGAGCTCTACGCCGCGACCGACGAGAAGCACGACCCCGCCGCCTTCGAAGCCGTCCCCGAGGACAAGCGCCTGTCGGCCCGCGGCATCGAGGTCGGCCACATCTTCTTCTTCGGCACGAAATATTCGGCCGCCATGGGCTGTGTCGTGTCCGGTCCCGACGGCAGGGACACGCCCCTTCAGATGGGCTCCTACGGCATCGGCGTCGCGCGCCTCGTCGGCGGCATCATCGAGGCGAGCCATGACGATGCGGGCATCATCTGGCCGGACGCCGTCGCGCCCTTCAAGGTCGGTCTCGTGAATTTGAAGAGTGGTGATGCCGAAACCGACGCCGCCTGCGCTACGCTCTACGACAAGCTGCAGGCCGCCGGCGTCACCGTCCTCTACGACGACACGGATGAGCGCGCGGGCGCCAAGTTCTCGACCATGGACCTGATCGGCCTGCCCTGGCAGCTCGTCGTCGGCCCGCGCGGCCTCAAGTCCGGCGTTGTCGAACTGAAGCGCCGCGCCACCGGCGAAAAGGAAGAACTCTCGCCCGAAGCCGCCCTCGCGAAGATTTCAGGAAACTGAACGGTAATCGAAGTCGAAACGAGGTAATCGCATGCAATCGGCGAAACTCTCCATCGAAATCACCCTCCCCCTGTGGGAGGGTCTGAAAATCCGCCAGGATTTTTAGGGGAGGGGTGAGCGGAGAATCGAGGAGGAGCCATATGACGCGTGCGGAGGCCCCCTCCCCGAAATTTACTTCGCTGACGCTCGCAAATTTCGACCCTCCCACGGGGGGAGGGTGTTGCCCCGAAGTCGACATGGCGACAACACAGGACAGAAAATGACTGACGTCGCTCATCCTCGCGCAAAATCCACCGGACGCTCGCGCGCCTTCGGTGCCTTCGAATGGCTCCTCGCGATGCGCTATCTCCGTTCGCGCCGCCGCGAGGGCATCGTCTCCGTCATCGCGGGCATCTCCTTCGCGGGCATCATGCTCGGCGTCGCCACGCTCATCATCGTCATGTCGGTGATGAACGGTTTCCGCACCGAACTCCTTTCGCGCATCCTCGGCGTCAACGGCCACATGTTCGTGCAGGGCGTCGGCACCAACATCATGGACTACGACACCATTGCCGCCCGCATCGCGGACGTGCCGGGCGTCGTCTCCGTCGCGCCGCTGGTCGACGGTCAGGTCATGGTGCAGAGCGCGCGCAGCGCGGGCGGCGCGCTGGTCCGCGGCATGCGCGAGGCCGACCTGAAGAACCTTTCGATCGTCGCGGAGAGCGTCACCGCGGGTTCGCTCGACGGGCTCGACGAGGGCGGCGTCGCCGTCGGCTCGCGCCTCGCCATGAGCCTCGGCCTCACCGTCGGCGACAACATCACGCTGCTTTCCCCGAAAGGCGCGATCACCCCCTTCGGCACCGCGCCAAAGGTCGGCTCCTTTCCGATCCGCGCCATCTTCGAACTCGGCATGTCGGAATACGATGCGAGCTTCGTCTTCATGTCGCTGGACGAGGCGCGCGCCTTCTTCCGTACCTATGAAGGCGTCAGCGCGCTGGAAATCCGCCTCGCCAATCCCGACCGCGTGAACGATTTCGTGAAGCCCATCTCCATCGCCGCCGGTCCCTGCTGCACCACGTCGACATGGCAGCAGCGCAACGAGAGTTTCTTCTCCGCGCTCCAGGTCGAGCGCAACGTCATGTTCCTGATCCTGACGCTCATCCTCATCGTCGCCTCGCTCAACATCATCTCCGGCCTCGTCATGCTGGTGAAGGACAAGGGCAGGGACATCGCGGTCCTGCGCACCATGGGCGCAACGCGCGGCGCCGTCATGCGCGCCTTCTTTATTTCCGGCGCATCGATCGGCGTTGTCGGCACGCTGGCGGGTTTCCTGCTCGGCCTCGTCTTCTGCCTCAACATCGAGAGCCTGCGCCAGTTCCTTTCGAACCTGTCGGGCACCGAACTCTTTTCGCCCGAAGTCTATTTCCTGAGCCGGATGCCGGCGGAGGTCGATCCCGGCGAAGTCACCGCCGTCGTCCTCATGGCGCTCTTCCTTTCCTTCGCGGCCACGCTCTATCCCGCCTGGCGCGCCGCCTCGCTCGATCCGGTGGAGGCGCTGCGCTATGAGTGATCCGATGACGGACGAAGCGCCGGTGCTCTCGCTCCGCGGAATCACCCGCACCTACAGGCAGGGTGCCGAGGCGCTGCACATCTTCGCGGGCGCGGACCTCGACATCTGGCGCGGCCAGATTGTTGCGCTTGTCGGTCCCTCCGGTTCCGGCAAGTCCTCGCTGCTGCACATCGCGGGCCTCCTCGAAGCGCCGAACGAGGGCGAGGTCTGGATCGGCGGCCGCGATTGCGTCTCGCTTTCCGACACGCGGCGCACGGCGGTCCGCCGCGGCGATGTCGGCTTCGTCTACCAGTTCCACAACCTGCTGCCTGAATTCTCCGCCGTCGAAAACGTCATCCTGCCGCAGATGATCGCGGGCGTGCCGCGCAAGCAGGCGCGCGTCTTCGCGATGGACCTCCTCGGGCGCATGGGCCTCGCCGATCGCGCCGAGCATCGCCCGGCGGAATTGTCGGGCGGCGAGCAGCAGCGCGTCGCCATCGCCCGCGCCCTCGCCAACCGGCCCGGCATCCTCTTCGCCGACGAACCGACCGGCAATCTCGACCCGAAGACCTCGCGCATGGTCTTCGCCGAACTCCTCAACATCTGCCGCTCGCAAGGCGTCGCCGCCCTGATCGCGACCCACAACCTCGACCTCGCCAGCCACATGGACCGCGTCGTCCTCCTCCACGAAGGCAAGCTCCACGAAGGCACCGACATAGCCGCCGAGTACCAGAGCCTTTGATCTTCAAATAAGCATCTCACCCCGGCGAAAGCCGGGGTCCATGGGCGGTGCGGCAAATGGCGTTGCATCCACCTTGCCCTTGCGCTTCCCCCCACTGGAAGGTCTATCCTTCAGCCAGACAGGAGGCCGCCCATGAACCCCATCTCCCGCCGCACCTTCATCCTCGCCGCAGGTGCCGCCCTCTTGAGCGCGACCGGCCTCCCGGCCCACGCCTCCGGCGAAACCCTCGAACTCTGGAAAACGCCGTGGTGCGGCTGCTGCACCGCCTGGGTGGACCACATGCGCGCGGCGGGCTTCGAGGTCCGCGTCACCGAACTGGAAGACCTTGAGCCCGTGAAGACCCGCCTCGGCGTCACGCCGGAGCTTGCCTCCTGCCACACCGGCTTGATCGGCGGCTATGTGATTGAAGGCCACGTCCCCGCCGCCGACGTCGCGCGTCTCCTGAAGGAAAAGCCGCAAGCAACCGGCCTCGCCGTCCCGGGCATGCCCATCGGCTCCCCCGGCATGGAAATGGGCGACCGCAAAGACGCCTACGACGTGCTGCTGTTCGATGAAAATGGCACCGAGGTATTCAGCCATCATCCGGGGAATTAAACAGCTGCGAGCGGCTAGCTACGAGTCGCGAGCAAGGACTGCGCTCAGTATGTGCCCACGCCTCCTGATCCCGGTCTATGCTTTTCTTTTTGCTTCTTCTGGCAGCTCGCAGCTAGTCGCTCGTGGCTATCTATCTTCAACCTGTCATGGCAACCCGCTAAAGTGTCTGCTTTGCGCGTAACGAGACCCTGAATGCTTCCCTTCCACGACTGGCTGTTGCTGGCCAGCATCTGTGCCCTGGGGGCCATGGCCCCCCGGGCCCCGACCCTGGCCAGCAACACCCACGCGTCGCAGCGCTGCCATCAGAGCATCGCCACGCACCACGTCCCCCCCTTACCGGTGTGCCATCACAATCGTCAGCAGTAGAGTCAAGAGTACCCACCAGGACCGTGCCAAGAGCAGCACAACACCAAGCATAGTCCGCAGCATGGCGCAAGGCGCCCATACAGCCGCAC
>CAJXOU010000034.1 GCA_913057645.1 uncultured Rhodobiaceae bacterium
CATGGCTTGGGCTCTCCGAGCTTCATTCAACCGCGTTCGTCGCAAAACACAGTTGAATCCAAGCCATGCAACCCGTCCACCCATTCCTTAACCGGACAGCAGTGGGCTTGACCCGGCAATCCAGAGCAACAAAGCTCGGAGCCAATGGCTCCTGGATGCCCGGGTCAAGCCCGGGCATGACATTTTTGGGTATGAGGGTCGGGGAGAGGAACAAGAATGCCGACAAAAGCGAAACGCTGGGTGCTGGCATCGCGGCCGGAGGGGAAGCCGCGGGCGGAGAATTTCCGGCTGGAGGAGATCGAGCTGCCGGATATCGACGAGCATGAGATCCTGATCCGCACGGAACACCATTCGGTCGATCCCGGCATGCGCGGGCGGCTTTCGGGCGACAGCTATACGGCGGCGCTGCCGGTCGGCGAGACCATAGACAGCGCGATGGTCGGAATTGTCGAAGCGTCGAACAACGAGAAGTTTCAGGCGGGCGACCGCGTGACCGGCGGTTTCGGCTGGGTGACGCATGCGGTATCGAACGGGCGCGGCGTGCAGAAACTCGCACCGGAGTTGTTTCACGGGAAGCTCAGGCCGACGGCGGCCATCGGCGTCCTCGGCATTCCGGGGCTCACCTCCTATTTCGGATTGCTGGAACTTGGGCAGCCCAAAGAAGGCGACACGGTGCTGATCTCTTCCGCTGCCGGGCCGGTGGGCGCGACGGCGGGGCAAATCGCGAAGATGAGGGGATGTCGCGTTGTCGGTATCGCCGGATCGAAGGAGAAATGCGACTACGTGACGGGGCTCGGCTTCGATGCCTGCTTTTCCTATCGAGGCGCGGATTTGCGTGCGGCGATCAAGGAGCACTGCCCGGACGGCGTCGACATCTATTTCGACAATGTGGGCGGCGAAATGCTCGACGCGGCGATCCTCAACATGAAGGAGCACGGGCGGATCGTGATTTCCGGACAGGTCAGCGAATATAACCGCGCCGATGACGAGCTTGTCGGTATCCGGAACGTCACGCGCTTCATCACGCACCGGCTTCGGATGGAGGGGCTCGTCGTGTTCGACTACTTCAAGCGCTTCCGCGAGGCGCAGGCGGAGATGGCCGGCTGGATCCACGAGGGAAAGCTCGTCTACACCGAAGATGTGTCGGAGGGCATCGAGGGATCTGCGGCGGCGTTTATCGGGCTGTTCGAGGGGGAGAATCTGGGACGGCGGCTGATCAAGGTGAGTTGATCCCACATTTTCGTCATGACCCGCTTTATGCGGGTCATCCACGTCTTGGCCGCAGATGCTAGAAGAAAGACGTGGATGGCCCGGACAAGCCGGGCCATGACGGGTCGTTGTGTGAAGAATGAAAAAAGCCCGGTGTTGTCACCGGGCCTTTTCGTTTTGTCCGTGTGCGGCTGTTACCAGGCGCCGAGGGCGGCGACGGGTTCGGTGCGGCGAGCCTCTGCCCGCTCCTTCTTCAGCCCTTCGGCGATGAGGAAGGCGAGTTCGAGCGACTGGCTCGCGTTGAGGCGCGGGTCGCAATGCGTGTGGTAGCGGTCGCCGAGTTCCGTTTCGGTGATCGCCTGCGCACCGCCGATGCATTCGGTGACGTTCTGGCCGGTCATCTCGAAATGGACGCCACCGGCATGCGTGCCCTCGGCGCGGTGGACGGCCATGAAGGCCTGCACCTCGGCGAGGATGCGGTCGACGGGGCGCGTCTTGTAGCCGGACGACGCCTTGATCGTGTTGCCGTGCATCGGATCGCAGGACCAGACGACCTTCCTGCCCTCGCGCTCGACGGCGCGAATGAGCTGCGGCAGGTGCTTCTCGACATTCTCCGCGCCGAAACGGCAGATGAGCGTCAGGCGGCCGGGCTCGTTCTTCGGGTTCAGGATATCAGTGAGGCGGACAAGCTCTTCCGGATCGAGCGAGGGACCGCACTTCATGCCGATGGGGTTCCTGATGCCGCGCATGTATTCGACATGGCCGTGATCGGGCTGGCGGGTGCGGTCGCCGATCCAGAGCATGTGGGCGGAGGTGTCGTACCAGTCGCCCGTGGTCGAGTCGATGCGCGTCATCGCCTGCTCGTAGCCGAGCAGCAGGGCCTCGTGGCTGGTGTAGAAATCCGTCGTGTGAAGCTGCGGCTGCGTCTCGCCGTCGACGCCGCAGGCGCGCATGAAGTCGAGCGCCTCGGTGATGCGGTTCGCAAGCTCTTCGTAGCGGGCACCTTCCGGGCTGTCGGAGACGAAGCCGAGGTTCCAGCGGTGCACGAAATCGAGATCGGCGTAGCCGCCATTCGCGAAGGCGCGCAGCAGATTCAGCGTCGAGGCCGACTGCGAATAGGCGCGGAGCAGGCGCTCCGGGTCCGGCACGCGGGACTTCTCGTCGAAGTCGATGCCGTTGATGTTGTCGCCGAGATAGGACGGCAGCGTCACGTCGCCGATGGTCTCGGTGGGCGAGGAACGGGGCTTGGCGAACTGGCCGGCAATGCGGCCCACCTTCACGACCGGCGAGGCGGCGGCGAAGGTCAGCACCACCGACATCTGCAGCAGCACGCGGAAGGTGTCGCGGATATTGTCGGCGGAGAATTCGGCGAAGCTCTCGGCGCAGTCGCCGCCCTGAAGCAGGAAAGCACGGCCCTCGCAGACCTCTGCGAGATCTGCCTTCAGCTTGCGGGCCTCGCCTGCAAACACGAGCGGCGGATAGGAGCGCAGACGCTCTTCCACGGCGGCAAGAGCCGCCTCGTCCGGGTAGGCCGGGAGATGCTTCGCGGGCTTGGCGCGCCAGCTCTCCGGTTTCCAGTTCTCCGCCATCGTCTTCTCTCCGAAATACTTGCGGCACCGCTTCCCGGGCCTCCTGCCCGGCTCGCCGCATACTCCCAATTTGGAGGCCGGAGTTATAGTCCACAAGCCCTCTAAAGGGAAGTCTAAGCCCTTGATCGTGCTGGGGGACCCGGAAAAGCGGTTAATCCGCGGCCTTGATGACCGGGGCCTGCCACTTCTCCTTGAGCGTGACGAGTTCTTCCGCCGCCGTGGGGTGGACGGCGATGGTCATGTCGAACTGTGCCTTGGTGGCGCCGAGCGTGACGGCGATGCCGACCGCCTGGATGACCTCGCCGGAGGCCGGGCCCATGATGTGGACGCCGACGACCTTGTCGGATTTCGCGTCCACGACGAGCTTCATGAAGGTGCGCTCCTGCGAGCCGGAGAGCGTGTTCTTGAGGGCGCGGAAGGCGGTCTTGTAGATGTCGACCTCGTCGTAGCGGTCGCGGGCCTGCGCTTCCGTCAGACCCACCGTGCCCATTTCCGGCTGCGAGAAGATCGCTGTCGGGATGATCGAGTGGTCGACCTTCACATCCTTGCCGCCATAGACCGTGTCGGCGAAGGCATGGCCCTCACGGATCGCGACCGGCGTCAGGTTCGCGCGGTCGGTGACGTCGCCGACGGCATAGATATTGTCGACCGACGATTTCGAATAGTCGTCGACCACGACCTCGCCCGCCATGCCGAGCTTGACGCCCGCTTCCTCGAGGCCGAGGCCCTTCGTATTCGGATTGCGGCCGGTCGCATACATGACGGCATCGGTCCTGATGACGTCGCCGTTGCAGAGCGTTAGATGAAGCTCGCCGTCCTTCTTCTCGATGGAGGCGATGTCGCTGTTCATGCGGAGATCGACACCCTTCTTCTCCATCTCCTCGGCGAGCAGTTCGCGCAGATCGTCGTCGAAGCCGCGCATGAAGAGCGGTCCGCGATAGAGCTGCATGGTCTCGACGCCGAGACCGTTGAAGATGCCCGCGAATTCGACCGCGATGTAGCCGCCGCCGACGACGACGATGCGTTTCGGCAGGGTTTCGAGATGGAAGGCCTCGTTGGAGGTGATCGCGTGTTCGATGCCGGGAATGTCCGGCAGGAAGGGCGTCGCGCCGACGGCGACCAGAATGCGCTCCGCCGTCACGTCTTTGCCGAGCCCGGCGAGATGAACGGTGTGGGCACCCTTCAGCGTGGCGCGGCTGTCGAGGATTTCAACGCCGGCCTTGTCGAGATTGCGGATGTAGATGCCGTTCAGGCGGTCGATTTCCTTGTCCTTGTTGGAAACCAGCGTCTTCCAGTCGAATTTGCTCTCGCCGACCGTCCAGCCGAAACCGGCGGCATCCTCGAAATCGTCGGAGAAGTGGCTCGCATAGACGAAGAGTTTTTTCGGCACGCAACCGCGAATGACGCAGGTGCCGCCGACGCGGTATTCCTCGGCGACGGCGACCTTCGCGCCGT
This sequence comes from uncultured Rhodobiaceae bacterium, assembly GCA_913057645.1. Lineage (GTDB taxonomy): Bacteria > Pseudomonadota > Alphaproteobacteria > Parvibaculales > Parvibaculaceae > Parvibaculum. The sequence continues at coordinate 4,254 of CAJXOU010000034.1, forward strand.
GGTTCGCCGCAATGCGCGCGGCGCGCACGCCGCCGGAGCCCGCGCCGATGACGAAGAGGTCGTAGTCGTAGTTGGGCATACTGCCGGCTCCGCTTTTCTTGTTACGCTCCGAGGATATCGGTGCCCTTGTCCGTTCCGACAATGGCCAATGCGGCGATGCCGATAAACAAACCGTTATCGACGACGCCCGCAATGCGGTTCAGCGCGGCGGCGAGACCGTCCGGATCGGGAATTTCGCCGAATTCGCAGTCGTAGATGAAGTTCTCGCTGTCGGTGAAGAAAGGTTCGCCGTACTCGTCGGCGCGGCGGGACATCCTGCCGGTGCAACCGAAAGCACTTGCGACTTCGGCGATCTTGCGCGCGGTCACCGAAGCGCCGAAGGGGATCACCTCGACAGGAAGCGGAAAGGCACCGAGCGTCTTCACGAGCTTCGAGGCATCGGCGATCACGATCATTTTTTCGGACGCTGTCGCGACGATCTTCTCGCGGAGAAGCGCGCCACCGCCGCCCTTGATGAGGCGGAGTTCACGGTCGAGTTCGTCGGCGCCGTCGACCGTGATGTCGAGATGAGGCGTGTCATCGAGATTGGTGAGCGAGATGCCGAGGCTTTCGGCAAGCTGGCCCGTACGCTCGGATGTCGGTACGCAGACGACATCAAGGCCCTGCTTCACCTTTTCACCCAGTGCGCGAACGAAATGTTCCGCCGTGGAGCCGGTGCCGAGGCCGAGCTTCATGCCCGGCTTCACATAGTCGAGCGCGCGGACAGCCGCCGCCTTCTTCTGGTCGTCGGCATTCATGTGTCAGAGCCCCGCCATCGCCACATATTTCACTTCGAGAAATTCCTCGATCCCCCAGGGCCCGCCTTCGCGGCCGAGCCCGGATTCCTTGTAGCCGCCGAAGGGCGCAAGCTCGGTCGAGATGAGACCGGCATTGACACCGACAAGACCGGCTTCCAGCGCCTCGGCGACGCGCCAGACACGGCCGATGTCGCGGCTGTAGAAATAAGAGGCGAGACCGAAGGGCGTGTCGTTCGCCATGGCAATCGCCTCGTCTTCCGTCTCGAAGCGGAAGACGGGTGCCAGGGGGCCGAAGGTCTCTTCCTTGGCCGCCTTCATGCCGCGCTTCATATCCGCAACGACGGTCGGCTGGAAGAAGGTACCGCCCTTCTCATGACGCTTGCCGCCGGTGAGAATCCTCGCGCCGCCCGCGACGGCGTCCGCGACGTGTTCCTCGACCTTCTCGACCGCCGCCATGTCGATCAGCGGACCCTGCGCGACGCCCTCCTCGAAGCCGGAACCAACCTTGAGCGCGGCAACCTTCTTCGTGAGCTTTTCGACGAACTCGTCATAGACGCCCGCCTGCACGATGAAGCGGTTGGTGCAGATGCAGGTCTGGCCGGTGTTGCGATACTTGGAAGCGACGGCGCCTTCGACAGCCGCGTCGACATCCGCGTCGTCGAAGACGAGGAAAGGTGCGTTGCCGCCGAGCTCCAGCGAAATCTTCTTCACGGTGGAAGCCGACTGCTGCATCAGTTCCTTGCCGATCTCGGTGGAGCCGGTGAAGGTGACCTTGCGGACAATGGGGCTCGACGTCATTTCGCCGCCGATGGCACCTGCCTTGCCGGTGACGATGCTGAGGACGCCATCGGGAATGCCGGCGCGCTGCGCAAGTTCGGCGAGCGCGAAGGCGGAAAGCGGCGTCATGGTGGCGGGCTTCACGACCATCGCGCAACCGGCGGCGAGCGCGGGGGCTGCCTTGCGCGTGATCATGGCTGCCGGGAAATTCCACGGCGTGATCGCGGCGCAGACGCCAATGGGCTGCTTCAGCACGACGATGCGGCGATCATTCGTGGGGGCCGGGACGATGGAGCCGTAAACGCGCTTTGCTTCTTCCGCATAGAATTCGATGAAGGCGGCGGCGTAGGCGATTTCGCCTTTCGCTTCGGCAAGCGGCTTGCCCTGCTCCGCCGTGAGGATCGCGCCGAGATCGTCCTGGTTCTCCATCATCAGGTCGAACCAGCGGCGCATGATCGTGCCGCGCTCCTTCGCGGGGCGGGCCGCCCATTCCTTCTGCGCGCGCTCCGCGGCGACGAGCGCCTCACGCGTTTCCTCAGCGCCGAAAGAGGGGACCGTGGCGATTGTCTCCCCGGTCGCGGGGTCGACGACGTCAATCTGCTTTGCGTCTCCGCCGACCCATTTGCCATCCACGAAGCAAAGGGTTTTCAGAAGTGTCTTGTCCTTGAGACGCGAGGCGAGTGTCATGAAAATACCCTGAAATAGAGAAAGAGCGCGGTTTTCTGGCGTTTCTCCGCTTCGCCGCGTGATATAGGCTTGAAACCGGGTCCGGCTATGTCCTTGTTAGCACTACCCGGCGGGTGCCGGAAAGGCCCCGGAAAACAGACGGAAACACATGAAGGCCAGTTCGTATTTTTCCGAAACCTATGCCGAGGCCCGGCGCCGCTTCCTGGCGGCGGCGGGAGCTGCCGGTGCGCGTCTCGAGGCCTATGAGAATCCGCATGCACGGGGACCGGGCGACACGCGGCTTTTCACGGATACGGCGTGGTTTGGGCCGGCAAGCGCGGAAACGGTGCTGCTCAACATATGCGGCACGCATGGCGCGGAAGGATATGGCGGCTCGGCCGCGATGACGGCCTGGATCGAGCTGGCGGGCGCGGCAGCGCTGCCGGACGGCGTTGCGATGCTGATGGTGCATGCGGTGAACCCCTTCGGCTTCGCCTGGGGCCTGCGCGGCACGGAAAACAACGTCGATCTCAACCGCAATTTCCTCGATCATTCGAAACCGCATCCCGAGAACCCGCTCTACGACGAATTGCACAAGATTCTCTGCCCGAATTCGCTTGCCGAGGATGCGGTGCAGAAGATGCTGACCGACGGCGCGCGGTTCGTCGAACGCCACGGCCAGTGGGCGCTCGAGGACGCGATCAGCCGCGGGCAGTACACGCATCCGGACGGCTATCATTTCGGCGGTACCGCACCCGAATGGTCGAACCTCACGCTGCGCGAGATCGTGGCGCGGGAGCTGTCCCACGTGCATCGCGTAGGCCTGATCGACTGGCATTCCGGACCCGTGGGCGACGGCGAGCTGATCTATCTGTGCTATTCGCAGCCGGGCACACCGGGCTTCATGCGGGCCGCCCAATGGTGGGGCAAGGAGGCGCTCGATCCCAAAACGGTGGACGCGATGTGGGGCTCGAAGCGGCCGACGCGGCGCGGCACGATGTTCTGGGGCATCGAGGAAATGCTCGGGAGCGGCAAGCAGTTCAGTGGCGCGGTGATCGAGTTCCGCTCGGCGCAGACGAAGAACAATGCAGCGAAGGCGATGCGCGTGCCGATGCTCGAACGGTGGCTGCGCTTCATCGGCGGCTTCGACGCGCCGGAAGCGGCGCGCTATTTCGAGGAGATCCGCGACGACTACGCACCGCGGCGTGAAAGCTGGCGCGAGAACGTGATCGCGAACGGGCTTGCCTGTTACGAGCAGACGCTGCAGGGCCTCGGCCGCTGGACCCGCGAAGGCGGGTTGAAGGCGGCGGACTGACGCGCCCTCAATCGATCACGAAGTCGTATCTCACCTCCATGATGTGCGGATGGCGGCGGAAGCCGACTGGACGGCGGGCGACGAGGCGGCCGCCCATGCGCTCATAAAAGGCGCGGGCTTTCGCGTTTTCCTCAAGCGCCCAGAGGAAGGCCTCGCGGCGGCCGAGACAGGCGATCTCCTCGAACACGCGGGCGAGCAGCTCAGCGCCGACGCCCGCGCCCTGATCGGCCTTCCGAACATAAAGCGTCGTGATTTCCGCGCCCTGCATGTGGCCGATGCCGACGGGCTCGCCCGACTGCTCGGCGATCCAGGCGATGCCGGTTTCGAGGCTGCGTTTCCATTTGGCCGCTTCGCGCACGCGGTCCATGCCGTCGAGCAGCGAGGCCGGGAGGATGCCCGGATAGGCCTCGCGCCAGCAGGCGACGATCAGGCGGCCGAGTTTTTCCTCGTCCTCGCCAGGCATCGCCATGCGCATCTGGTAGCGAGCAAGAACCGTCATGCGAAAAGTATGGCGAAAAGCGGCTCCGGGCCGAAGAAGAAAATGGACCTTCCCGGCTGCGGCAAAGGGCCCTACCGAGAGCTGCCGAAGAAGGAGCCAATCCGATGACCCCGCCCCGCATCGCCGCCGTGCCGCTCGACCATGCCGGCGTGCGCCTCGAACCGCTCGGCGAAACGCATCGCGCAGGGCTCGCCGCGGCGGGGGCCGCCGCCGAAATCTGGCGCTTCCTTCCCTATGACGGGACGGGGCCGGGCTTCGACACATGGTTCGACTGGTCGCTCGGGCTCAACCGGGAAGACAAGGAGACCGTGTGGGCCGTGCGCAACATGGCGGATGGCGCCATCGTGGGCACGACGCGCTATCTCAACATCGCGGCGCGCGACCTCCGCGTCGAAATCGGCAGTACGTGGTATGCGCCCGCTGTCTGGGGCAGCCATGTGAACCCGGCCTGCAAGCGGATGCTGCTCGCGCATGGCTTCGAGACGCTGGGGCTCAACCGGATCGAACTCAAGACGGATCTCCGCAACCTGCGCTCGCAGGCGGCGATCGCGAAACTCGGGGCGATGCGGGAGGGCGTTTTCCGGCGGCATATGGTGCTGCCGGACGGGCATGTGCGCGACACGGTCTACTTCTCGATCATCCGCGAGGAATGGCCGGAGGTGAGGGCACGGCTCGACGAGAGGCTTGCCAGCGCGTGACACCCATGCGAGACAGGCGCGGTTCCAACCCGTCCGGTCTCCCATGCCCCGCCCTGTCCTCCTTTTCGATCTCGACGGCACGCTCGCCGATACGGCGGCGGACCTCTGCGAGACCACGAACGTGATCCTCGAAATGCACGGGCGGACCCGCGTGCCGGAAGCGCGGGTGCGGCATCTGGTGGGCGGCGGCGCGCGGCTGCTGCTGGAGCGCGGCTACATGGAAACGGGCGAGGCGGCGGACGAGGACCTGCTGGACCAGAGCTTCCACGAGTTCCTGGACTATTACGGGCGCCACATCGCCGACCACACGAAGCTCTGGCCGGGGGTGCGCGACCAGCTCGACATGCTCGCCGAGCGCGGCGCGCTGATGGCCGTCTGCACGAACAAGGTCGAGGGGCTGTCGCGGAAGCTGCTGGAGATGCTTGGCATCGACCATTATTTCCCGGTGGTGATCGGCGGCGACACCCTGCCGGTGAAGAAGCCAGATCCGGAACACCTTTTCGAGGCAATCCGCCAGCTCGGTGGCGAGAACGCGCATTCGGTGATGGTCGGCGACAGCGAGACGGATGTCGACGCCGCGAAGAATGCGAAACTTCCGTCGATCTGCGTGACGTTCGGTTATACGCGCATTCCCGTGCCGGAACTCGGCGCGACGGCGACCATCGACCATTTCGACGAATTCCCCGCGGCGCTCGCAAAGCTGCTGCCGCAGCATTTCGGCTAGGTAATCTTCAGCACCCGGTCGCCGTCGACCAGTTCGATATCCGCATATTCGCAGATGCCTTCATGGCGCTGGAAGACGCTTACCGCGATCAGCCAGACCTTGACGATGCGTGCGGGCGGCGCGCCGATCGCCTTCGCGTAATCGGCCTTGAGCGGCTGCTCTTCCGAAAGCCACTTGCCGAGACCCTTCGGATCGGACCGGAGTACCCAGTGCGTTTCCACCTTGTCCCAGAAGGGAAGAGGGCAGCGAAAGATCGTGCCCTCGGACATGGAGGACGACCACATGTAGGTGAGGTCCTGGCCGTTGTCGAACTCGACGGCGATGGAGAGATAGTCATGCGTCGGCTGGATGTCTTCCGGCAGATCGCAGGGAAGACGATCAACCTTCCAGCGCCAGCGCAGCCGCGTATTCTCCGTGAGCGGAAAATCGGCTGGAAACTGAAGTATGCCGACATCGCCGGATGTGTGGCAGCAGATGGTGCGGCCGTCGCTCCCATGCGCGTCCCGGAATATGCGGCCCTCGCCCAGACGCCAGAGATAGCGCCAGCCTTCAGGGGCGGGCACGGGATGGCGCACCTCGTCGAGCGCGCGGGCGACGAGACCTTCATAGTCGCCCGCCCGGGCCATTGCCTCGAGGCCCGCTTGCGCGCCTTCCTTCCAGACAATGACGCAGGCACCGATCTCGCCCGCGACGCCGCCGCGCGGATAGGCCGTATCGAAACCGCCCTCCTCGTCCGCCCATTCGCCGGGCGGCTTGGCGACGATTTCGAGCGCGCCGCCGCTTTCCATTGCGAGCGAGGACGCGTTTGTCGGCGTCTTGCGGATGGGACCCGTCCCGCCGGCGCGAAGCCAGAGACCGATGCGCGCGCCGAAGCCCAGATCGAGCGGCTTCGAGGCCCAGAAGCCGCCGGCCGCGATCACGGTCACCTGGTCGCCGGGCGTGACATCGAAACCGACGGTCTGCCAGCCGCCCTCGGCGCCGAGGGCGACGAGACGCGCCGCGCGGACATGGGCGGAGACACCGGGATCCGCGAGGAGCGCGGACAGGGCGTGCTCGAAGGGGACCCCGGGCTCGGGCCCGAGCGGGCGGGGACTGAAGAAGCGCCCTGCCCCGCGCAGCGCGAGCCGCGCCAGCGTCGTCAAATTCCTCAGGCCCGGATTCCCCGCCATTGCCGCCTTCTCCCTCGATTTCACGGTCTTTTTGCCGCCCGGGAGCATAGCGCATGGGACAGGTCTTGCGACGGCTTGACTTCGCGAGGGCGCAAAGCCTATAGACGGGCTCCCTTGAGACAGAGGCCGAGCCGGCGCGATTTTGTGCCCGTTCGCAGCGCTCCGGCGCCCCGGAGGACGGTTAGCTCAGTTGGTAGAGCACTGTGTTCACATCGCAGGGGTCACTGGTTCGAGTCCAGTACCGTCCACCATTCCTGATTCGTCTCACGAGCGACTGTTCAGCCCGCCATTCCTCATCTCGAGATCGCCTGGACCGCTCAGAGGAACGCCGTGAGAGCGTCCATTCCCGTCCAGACGATGTAGAGGCCGGTCGATATGACGATGACCGCAAAGACCACCGAGAGCATCTGACGGGAGGCGGAAAGGCGGCGCGCGAGGCGAAGTCCCGCGAAGGAACCACCCAATCCACCGAGCACCATGAGCCCGGCCACAGACCAGTCGACCAGGCCCGAAAAGGCATAGCTCGTGGCCGTGGTGAGACCGAAGACGGTAACGGAGACGAGCGAGGAGCCGATGGCATTCAGCAGCGGCATCGCCGTCGCGGTAACGAGGCCCGGCACGATCAGGAAGCCGCCGCCGATGCCGAAGAAGCCGGAAAGGCCGCCCACCATGAAGCCCGTGCTCGCAAGGGGCGGCAGAAGACGCGCGGCCGAGCTGCGATCGAGATGGACGTCCGGGTCTCCCCCCTCCCCGCGCCGGAGGAACATGGCCGCGCCGACGAGGATCATCACGAGCCCGAACAGCGCCAGCAGGATATCGCCGTTCACGGCCTTTCCGAACTGCGCCCCGAGCGCCGCGCCGGCGGCGCCCGACCCCGCGAAAACCAGCGCACAAGGCCACTTCACGGTGCGTGCGCGGGCATGCATTGCGAGGCTCATCGCGGCGTTGGCCGCGACGGCAAGCGCACCGGTTCCGATCGCGACATGAGGGGAACCCACCCCCACCGCGTAAAGAAGGAGGGGTACGGCGAGAATCGACCCTCCCCCACCGATGAGCCCGAGCGACAGGCCGATCAGGGCGCCGGACGCGAGCGCCAGAAGGGCATGGACCAGGATGGGGTCGAGCATGATTTTTTGTTCCGTGGCGGCGCAGGACCGTCCCGCGCACCGATCCCTTTATTTACACATCACATCCGTAATTAATAATGAGCCAAGCTGTCGCACTATCGTTAATTGGTCATGAGGGGATCGTCTCCTAGACTGGCCGCCGAGTTGGGGACCCGGGGCGGGCCTCCAGGGCACTCAGTCCCGAGGCGGGGCATGAAGGAAAAAGAACTCAGGATCGCGCTTGTCTGCTACGGCGGGGTGTCGCTTGCCGTCTACATGCATGGCGTGACCAAGGAAATCCTGAAGCTCGTGCGCGCCTCGCGGATCTACCACTACGACGTGGCCCGCTCGCAGCGCCGCTCGGCCAAATATCACGACATCGATCACGACGACCGGGAGACGGATACCGAAGCGCTCTATTTCGAGCTTATCCAGGCGATCGGCCAGTCGCTCGAACTGCGCGTCTTCGTGGATACGATCGCGGGGGCTTCCGCCGGCGGCATCAACGGCGTGCTGCTTGCCCGCGCACTGGCGCACGACCTGCCCATGGATTCGCACCGCAAGATGTGGCTCGAGCAAGCCGACATCGTGGCGCTGATGGACGAGAAGCATCTCGCCGGGCGCTGGGACAAGCTCTTCATGAAGCCGATCTTCTGGGGGCTCACCGACAAATGGCTCACGCGCTATGCGCCCGACATCGAGATGCGGCAGAAGCTGCAGATATTCACGCGCTCGCGCTGGTTCCAGCCGCCCTTCTCCGGTTCGATCATGAGCGGAATGCTGCTCGACGCCTGCACGGCGATGGGCGAACCGGAGCCCGCCAAGGCGTCGCTGCTGCCGACAGGCCACCGGCTCGACCTCATCGTGTCGCTGACCGACTTCCACGGCTACAGCCAGAATATCCCATTGCACGATCCCGTTTCGATCCGCGAACGCGAACACCGGCACAGCCTGAAATTCACCTATTTCCAGCATCCCAGCGGCACCGTCGAAAGCGATTTCGATCTCGACCACGTACCGGGGCTGGTGTTCGCGGCGCGCGCGACCTCCTCCTTTCCCGGCGCCTTCCCGCCTGCCCGGATCGGAGAACTCGAAACGGTGCTGAAGGACCGCGACGTCGCATGGCCGACGCGCGACGCCTTTCTGCGCAACAACTTCAAACCTCTGATCGCAGCCGGCGCAGACCCCGTGAAGGCGTCCTTCATCGACGGCAGCGTGCTCAACAACAAGCCCTTCGCCGAGGCGATCACGGCGATCCGCGGACGGCCCGCGTACCGCGAAGTCGACCGGCGCGTCGTCTATATCGATCCCGATCCGAAGGGCGGCCGCGTGGAAGCGGGCGGTGCGGCGCCCGGCTTTTTCCAGACCATCAGGGGCGCACTTTCCGACATCCCGCGCAACCAGCCCGTGCGCGACGAACTCGAATCCCTGCATGACTTTTCCGAGCGCGTCCGGCGCTATCGCCAGATCGTGGCGGCGACGCGACCGCATGTTCGCGCGCGCATCGTGCAACTTTTCAACGGCAATGACGGCGCGCTGCCGAGTGCCGAAGAACTCGCAAAACTGCGCAACAGGGCCAATGCCCAGGCAGCCGTCGAAGCGGGCTATGCCTATGACGCCTACATCCAGCTCAAGGTGTCGTCGGTTCTCGACCAGATCACCAATATCGTCGCCACGCTCAGCGAAGCCGTGCATCACCCGAGCGACCGGCTGGCGCTTTCGCGCGCGGTCGAGACATGGGCCAAGGAGAATGGAATCTTCCCCGTCCAGTGGGCGGTGCATGCGGCGGAGGGAACGGAACCCAGCAAGGAAGATGCCTGGGTGCGCTTCCTGCGCGAATTCGATGTGAACTTCCGCGTGCGGCGGCTTCGTTTCGTGATCCGGCGGCTGAACGAGCTCTATCAGAACATCGACGCGGCCGAGAATCCGGACTACGACCCCGATGTTCTCGACGACTTCAAGGCGAGTCTCTACCGGAATCTCGAACGCTTGCAGTCGGAGACGGCGCGGCGGCTCAGGAACGAGCAGACACGCGAACTCTGCAAGGCGATCTACGACGACGGCATCGCCGAGCCGCACGAGATCGACGGGTTCACGGCTCATGTCGCGCCGGAACTCAACCTTGTCGGACTCGACAAGGAGATCGATGCGAGCTTCGTCGAGATGACGGCTCTGCCGCTGCCGCTCGAAATCCGGTCCGAACTCGTGCAGGCCTATATCGGCTTCCCGTTCTTCGACGTGCTGACGCTGCCGCTCAACAAGTGGCAGGACCTCGACGATGTGGCCACGGTGCAGGTCGACCGGATCAGCCCGGAGGATGCGCGCGCGATCCGCGAAGGCGGCGCGCCGGCGACGCTGATGGGCCGCGATCTCGGCTACTTTGCCGCCTTCTTCAGCCGCCGGGCCCGCGAAAACGACTATCTATGGGGACGGCTTCATGCCGCCGACCGGCTGGTCGATATCGTGGCGTCGAGCGCGCCGGTCGCGATCCAGAAATCCGGACTCGACCTTTCAAAACTGAAAGCGCGGCTCTTCCGGTCGATCCTGAAGGCGGAAAAGGCGCATCTCGACCACGTGCCGGAACTCTTCGCCGACCTCGAACGCGAAATCCGTATCCGCTTCGGCGAGGAAGAAGCGCCTCCCGCCGAGGATGCCGACGGCGAGACGCTATCTCCGCAGAACGCCTGAGGCATCAATCCTTGCCGATCGAGATTTGCCGGCTGGCCGGTTTCGATCCCGGCTTCTTCGGCATCGTCACCGTCAGCACGCCCTTGTCGAACTTCGCGCCGATCTTTGCGTCGTCGACATCGGACGGCAGCGTGAAGACGCGCTGGAAGCTGCCATAGTGACGCTCCACGACACGGGCCGCGTCCTTCTCGTCCTTCTTCTCATAGCGCTTTTCGCCCTTCAACGTCAGCACGCCGTCGTGAACGCTGAGGTCCATATCCTTCTCGTCGAGGCCGGGAAGCTCCGCCTCGAGCAAATAGGCTTCGCCGGTTTCATGGAGATCGATGCGCGGCGTGAGGGCGCCGGTTCCAAACCGGCCGAACGCGGGGACATCGAGAAAGCCCGTCTTCCGCCCGAAGGCGCGATCGATGAGGCTGTTCATCTCCTCACGGAAGGCGGAAAAGGGATCGTGTGAGAAAAGGCTCGTTTCCTTGCGCTCTTCGTTCTTCGAGACTTGATTGGCCATCGTCTTCTCCTTTCGGACCAAAAAAGCACTTCCAGATCAGCACGCGGGCACAATGCCCTTTCAAGATTTATTGTCCCATTCGCCTTTCGCAAGAGAGCCGCAACGCCGCATGTCGCCGCCGTCGCCGGAGGGGAGCTCTTTCTCACGGTTTTCGATCCAGGCCGCGACGTCGCGCCACACCACTTCGCGTTCGAGGTCGCGCAGGAGCATGTGGTAGCCGCCGGGGTAGCAGATCGCCGTGACATTCACATGTGCGTCACGCATCGCGCCGAACGCTCCAGTGACCGCATCGGGAGGCACGATCTCGTCCTTGCCGCCGTAGAGAAGAAGCACCGGCACCCGGATTTCCGGCGCCGCGCCATAAGCCCTATCCATCAACCCTACCAGCCCGTAGAGCGTATCGATCCGGGTCTCCTTGATGACAAGCGGATCCCGGCCGAGAGCGCGCAGCATCTCGATATTGTCAGAGGGCCAGATTTCGAGACCGCGGCCGGTGAGCGTCGCCGAGGGTGCGAGGTGGGCGGCGGTCCAGAGCGTCGCGGCATAGAGGCGGTTCAGATTTTCCCATCCCCAGACGGCAGGCGCGGCAAGAATGAGCCCGTCCACCTCGGGCGGCTCGGGGAGCGTCATCGTACGCATGGCCACCGCACCACCCATGCTGATGCCGAGAAGATAGACGGGAAGGCCCGGATGCTGTTCGCGTACCAGCTTCACCAGTGTGGCTGCGTCTTCCGCCATGCGTGCATCGCCCGCCCACAGGCCCCGGCCAGGCGCACGGCCGAAGCCACGCTGATCGACCGCGTAGAGCGTGACACCCTGCTCCGCGAGCCAGGGTCCGGGCCCCGGCGCGGCAAAGGCATTCGAGTAGTCGTTGAAACCATGCAGCGCGAGGATGACGGCGCGCGGCCTTTCCGCCGCGAAGACAAGCATGGGCAAGCGGGCGCCGTCGGCCATGACCGCGCGGGCGGCGGAAGCGCGTTCGATGCGCGGCTGGAAGACCGGATCGCCGACCGTCATCATCTGCGGCGCGCAGGCCGAGAGAGACATGACAAGAAGAAAGAGCGGGAGGATGCGCGACATCCGACGAGGCTAGCGCATCGGCGTATGCCAGGCGAGAGCGAGGGAGGCGGCAACGGAGCCGCCTCCCCTGCCGATCAGAACTCCAGGTTCACCTGAAGGTAGGCCGAACGTCCCGGCTCGTTTACCTGGACCACAGCCGGATCGAAACCATTCCCGCGGCTCAGGTGAGACGCGTAGGTGGTGTCGAGAAGGTTGGCGATACCGCCCCGCAGCTCGACGGCCTTGGCAAGTTGCCATGTGCCGAAGAGATCGACGACCGCGTAGCCCGGCGTCTCGCGCACGTCCAGACCCGAACCAGTCGCGGTGCTCGTGTCGGCCCGCGTCTGTTTTGCGGCCCAGCGCATGCGCGCGCCCGCGCTCCACTCCGTCACGTCGTAGACCAGCTCCACGCTGCCGCTGAACGGCGATATCTGGTAGAGAGGCCGGTTGTCGGTTGTGTTCTCGCCATAGGTATAGGCAAGGTCGCCACCGACATGCCATGAGGGCGCAAACGCCCATTGTCCCGCAACGTCGAAGCCCGCAAGTTCCGCATCGACATTGCGGAAGATGCTCGACACGCCATCATTCACGAGAACGCCGGACTGGCCGCGCGCGATGTCGCGAGAGATGAAGTCCTGCACATTGTCGTACCAGATACCTGCAGTAGCCTTCCAGACGGAGCGTACCGTCTCGATACCCGTATCGATCTGATGGTGCTTTTCGGGGTCGATACCGGGATTGCCGACCCAGCCGCCGCCGCCCATCGCGGGCGCACGGGCAATGCCTCGCTCGGTTGCATCGGCAGTGCGCACGGCGCGGCTTGCGCCCAACCAGCCGGAGAAGCCGCCGAAGTCATGCGTGACGCGAACGAGGCCGCTTACATTGGTCTCATCCTGATCCGTCTGTGTGACGCCATAGAAGGTGCCGTAGAGCGTGCGTGCGGAGACCGCACCCATGCCGCCCGGCAGGAGGTCGGCTTTCGTTGCCTTGACGGAGACGAAATCGGTGCGGATGCCGGCGGTGATATCCGTCTCCGCGGCCAGCGGCGCGCTTGCCTCGACGAACAAGCCAGCATCCTCGATTTCCATGCCCGGCCATGTGTAGCTGGAGATCGTGGTCGGCGGAATGGCGGCCATCATGGACGAATAGCTCGTCGCATCGCGATCGTTGCGGCGGTAGTCGCCGCCGATCGTCACATCCACATTACCGAACTCGAAAACACCCGCGAGCCGGTTGCCGCGTGTGTCGGAGGTCGCATCGGTACGCATGGTCATCGCGCCGGGCGTCCGCAGCGAATAATTGTCCATCACATGATCGACAAAGGAACCGTAGACGCTGGCCTCGAACCCCTTGAACGCGCCTGCTTCGTCGAAGTTATGCTCAACCGCGAGACGGTAGGTATTCGTCGCGGTCCATGGCGCATCCATGCCGGCGCCCGCAAAGAATGCGTCTTCAACGACATTTCGTTCCATGGAAAGGGAAAGAAGCGAATCGGCGCCATAGCGCAGGCCGACTTCTCCGCCACCGCCATATTGCTTGAAGGCGGAGCGGACTTCGCGGCCGGAGCCGTCTTCGTAGTTGCCGGCGCGGCGGCCCGTCATAAAGCCGCGAATATAACTGCCATGCTCGACGGCACGCGCCTGCACGTTCGTATAGCGCTGGGTACCGTTCGATTCGACGCCAGCCTCGAGGTAGCCGGACACGCCTTCCACGAAATCGGCCGCGTCGGCCCGTTCGAACGAGACCGTGCCTGCGGGCGCAGGCGGACCGTCAAGTACCGACTGATACCCGCGCCGCACAGTAATGCTGTCGCCGGACATGGGCATCATGGAGGAGGTGGCCGGGTCCATGCGGTTCGGACAGGCGCCGAAGACATAGGCGCCATCGCTGATGACGGCGATCCTGTCTTCCGACATGCCGCGGATGCTGATGTCCGAGCCATGGCCACCCATGCGGCCCGCCGTCACGCCCCGCAAGCGCGAGAGAAGCTCGCCCCCATCGCGTGCGGATGGCCCCATGACGTCATCCACCGTCACCGTTTCGGAGGGGCCGTCTTCCCAGGCTGGGGCGGAGACAACCAGTTCAGGTATTTCGATGGCGGAGGCAGTTTCTTCCGCGGCATTTGCCGGGAGCATCCAGAATGCGGCCATAAGGGCGGTGGAAGCAGTGCCGGCGCGCAGAACCGTGCGCCGCGCTGCCAGAGAGCGCTGAAACAACATTGGATCTTTTCCTGTCTTGTCTGAAAGTCGGCGAAGAACTCAGACGATGACAGGCGGACCCGTGGTGAAGGCCGGAGGATGCTCGGTGCCGTGCGGCACGAGGATGGCAGCGGCGGGTCGCGGCAAATCACGCACGCGCGGTTGCCGCAATCGGGTGAAGAGATCGTCCCGGAATTCGGCGAGCGCGGCCGTCGCCACCGGCGCACAGAGGCCCGTCGCAATGTCCAGGTGTTCCTCGCCGCCCGAAACTGGTTCGCCGTTTGCGTCGAGGAAGATGACTTTCAGGCCGCTTCCCGTACAGATGACGATGCGGTCTTCGAAGACGCCCGTCGGCTGAAACGATCGCGCGGCAAGGCTGCCCGCGAGGGCGGGAAAGAGGATCGACAGCGCAACGAGGCAGAGAAGAAGGCGCGATGCAAACGAGGGCGCCGCGCGCCTGCGGCGCGACGTATTTCCGTGTCGCATATCCCGGTGCCGATCGGCCAAAGGCCTGCCCCCTTTTTTTGCGCAGTATCCGGAGCGGGGGCAGGGGTGTCAAAAGAGAGGGACCGGATTTGCTGTGGCGCGATGCCGCAGCCTCAGCCCATCAGGCGGCGGACATCGCGCTTCAGCACCGGCAGCAATTCCTTTTCGAACCACGGGTTCTTTCTTATCCAAGCGTTGTTGCGCCATGAAGGATGCGGCAGCGGCAGGAAGCGGGGATAATACTCCCGCCATGCGGCGACGGTCGCTGTGAGGCTTTCCTTGCGGCTCTTACCGAGATGCCATGCTTGCGCATACTGGCCGACAAGAAGAATGGTTTCGAGCTTCGGCATGAGATCGAAGAGACCGGGACGCCATGCTACGGCACATTCGCGACGCGGCGGCAGGTCGCCGCCCTTCGCGTCGAGACCGGGAAAGCAGAAGCCCATCGGCACGATGGCGATGCGCGAGACGTCGTAGAACTCGTCCGGCGTTACGCCCATCCAGTCGCGAAGCCGGTCTCCGCTCGGATCGGTAAAGGGCGTGCCGGACGCATGAACGCGGGTGCCGGGAGCCTGCCCGGCAATGCAAAGACGCGCTGTGCGCGAAACGCGCAGGACCGGGCGCGGCTCGTGCGGCAAGGATTTCCCGCGAGGGTTTTCGACGCAGATTCGGCAGGCGCGGATATCGGTGGCGAGACGATCGAGCTTGGTCATGCCCCATTCTGCCGCGGGAGCGGCCGCGGGGACAAATCACGGATCAGCTCACCGCCTTCAACAGATTGCGAGCGATGATGACCTGCTGCACCTGGCTGGTGCCTTCGTAGATGCGGAAGATGCGGACGTCGCGGTAGAAGCGCTCGATGCCATAGTCGGCGACATAGCCCGCGCCGCCGTGAACCTGCACCGCGCGGTCGGCAATGCGGCCGACGGCTTCGGAGCAGAAAAGCTTGCAGCAGGAGCTTTCGGTGGCGACGTTCTCGCCCGCATCGCGGCGGCGGGCAGCATCGAGC
This sequence comes from uncultured Rhodobiaceae bacterium, assembly GCA_913057645.1. GTDB lineage: Bacteria > Pseudomonadota > Alphaproteobacteria > Parvibaculales > Parvibaculaceae > Parvibaculum. The sequence goes on from CAJXOU010000034.1 coordinate 19,950, forward strand.
ACCATGCAGCGGCCGGCATAGGCCTCCATCTTGGAATCCGCGAGCATCGCCTGCACAAGCTGAAGGTCGCCGATTGGGGCACCGAACTGCTTGCGCTCGGCGGCGTATTTCACCGAATCCTCGACGAGGCGGTCGGCGACGCCGATGCAGACGGCGGAGATGTGAAGCCGGCCGCGCTCCAGCACCTGCATGGCGGTGACGAAGCCCCTGCCCTCCTCATCGCCCAACAGGCACTCGGCGGGGATGCGCGCGTCCTCGAAGACGACGTCGCAGATATGCGCGCCCTGCTGGCCCATCTTCTTCTCCGGCTTGCCGATATGGATGCCCGGAATGTCGCGCGGCACGACGAAGGCGGAGACACCCTTCGCGCCCGGCGTCTTCGGGTCGGTGCGCGCCATCAGCGTGAAGGCATGCGCCTTGTTGGCGTTGGTGATGTAGCGCTTGGTGCCATTGACGATATAGTGGTCGCCGTCCCTGATCGCCGTCGCCTTGAGGGAGGCGGCGTCGGAGCCGGCTTCCGGCTCGGTCAGCGCGAAGCTCACGATGACCTCGCCGCTCGCGATTTTCGGCAGCCAGTATTCCTTCTGGTCCTGACGGCCATGCATGACGATGCCCTGGCTGCCGATGCCGACATTGGTGCCGATGACGGAGCGGAAGGCGGGCGAGGTGCGGCCCAGTTCGAACATGAGGAGGCACTCCTCCTCCATCGTGAGGCCGAGGCCGCCATATTCGACGGGCACGGATATACCGAAAAGGCCGAGTTCCTTCATCTCCCCGACGATTTCTTCCGGCACCTGATCGGTTTCGGAGACCTTGTCCTCGATCGGGCGCAGGCGCTCGTCGACAAAGCGGCGGACGGAGGAAATGAGCTGGTCGCGTGTTTCGGCGTCGAGGGCCATGGATCTTCCCGGCTGTTTTTTTCAGAAGCTGCGGGAATTTAGGCCAAGGCTTGCCGCCGGTCAAAAGGACCGGAAAGCGGCAATTTCAGCGGCGAGGAAGCTCTTTCGAGACGGTCGCGCCGAGAATGCGGTCCGTGCGCTTCCCGTCGAGAGAAAGCGGCAGATAGACCGCCTCGACGCTGACGAACCCGCGGGCAACATACTCCATGGTGCCGGCGACGGCATAGGGCCGCTCTTCCTCTGCGACGAACTTGTAGAAGCTGTGGAGGACTTCGCTGAAGCGGCCGGTATGGGACTGGCTTTCGAGTACGCGGCGGCCCCGGAAATTCGCGCCATGCGCATTGACGACATCGCCGCCCAGAAGACGGTATGTGAGGTCGAACGGTTCCCAGTTGACCTGAACCATCAGCAGGTTGGGCATATGGCGCGCGAAGCGGACGGGGTCGATCTCGTCCGGGCGGGGCATGGCGCGATCGCCGCGCACTTCGTTCCAGTAGGAGAGCATTTCGCGGCAGAGCGGCTCTTGCAGTTCCTTCAAACGCCGGAAAGCAATTCCATGCGTTTCGGCTTCGGCCAGGACATCGTCATAGCCGGCCGGCCTGTTGTCTTCCGCCAAGAGGGTCATGCCCATACCCGTTTCGTCCACGGTCCATGACCGCGTTCCACCTGCGTCACACTGACGGGATTTCACTAAGGGAGATTGAATCCGAAAGCTAAAATTGGAAGCAGTTTCAGATCGTGGTGGCGGAGACGCCGGACAGCCCAAGTTCCGCTCGCACCTCGTAGGAAGAGCAACAGACGATCCGGTCAGCCCTTTCGCCGCCGAAGGAAAGCGGCATATAGACGCCCTGGAAGCGGGTGTGGCCGCGGCCGAGGGAAGCGAGCGTGCCGCCCGCCGCATAAGGCCGCCGGTCGAGAGCCACCATGCGGAAGAGCTCGTACATCATGGAACCGAAGCCCTCGCTCACCTCGTCTAGGTCCCGGACCTTGCGGCCGGCATAGTTGCCACCATGCACGTCCGAAATTTCCCCGCCGAGCAGACGATAGGTCAGATCGAAGGGCTCCCAGTCCACCTGGATCATCTGGAGGTGGGGCATGAAACGCGCGAAATCGACCGGATTCATGTCGTCTGGTGAAGGCATAAGCCGTTCGCCGCGTTTCTTCTTCCAGTAGTCGAGCATGAAGAGGACGACCGGATCGCTCAGATCCTTGAGCCGAATCAATGCGGCCGCCCCCTGGCCGGCGGCTTCGTTCATTCTGGGATCGCATTCATCCGTCATGCGAGACGCCTTCAAGTTTTCTCGAAGTCTACAGCATGCCGATCATCCGTGACGACGGGAAAACTCAAGCGACCGCTTCTACCGACCCGTACAGCGCCACCCCCATTATATGTCCGATGTCACCGTCCTGCGCCGCAAGCGGCAGATAGAGCGCCTCGAAGGCGCGAAACTCACGATCCACGAAGCTCATGGTTCCGGATGCTGCGAGCGGCACCCCGCCGTGAACGACAAGCGAATAGAATTCGTGCAACGAAGAACCATAGCCGGGCCACCAGCCGTCGAGTTCGCGGACATCCATGCCGGTAAAATTCCGTCCATGCGCCTCGACGTTCTCGCCGCCAGCAAGACTGTAGACGAAGGAAAGCGGGGCGCGGTCCACGCGGACCATGAAGACGCGGGGAAGCAGACGTGGAAAATGAATGGGGTCGATATCGGCGCGCGCCGGGATATTGCGCCCACGACGCCGAGCTTCCCAGTAGTTCAGGAGCTCATCGAACGCCGGGTCGGAAAGTTCGTCCGGCTCAACGAGACGGGCGCTGTGTTCGACCCGCCTGCTTTTCCCGGCTGCCATGCTCATTTCGCTTCGACTTCCTGTGAAAAGAGACGTTCAGTCTGCTCCCTCAAGGTAACGAAGGGCTTAAGGAGCGACGAGCGAAAGAGGCAGCAAGATCCCTAAGCTTTTGAACCGGCCGCCTTCCTGCTAAAAGCGCGGCAACCGGAACCTGAAGACAGGCGTTACCCATGAATACAAGTTTAAGCGGCCGGCTGGCCGGATACGAGAGCTGGCAGGGCCACGATCCGTTCGAGGATCATGCCGGTCCGTTCTTTTTCAAGAAGCACGAAGACGGACGCGTCACCTGCGCCTTCGAAGCAACGCCGACGCATTGCAATGGCGGCGGCTTCCTGCATGGCGGTATGCTGATGACCTTCGCAGACTACGCGCTTTTCGCCATCGGCAGCGATGTGCTGGAGGGCCCGGCCGTGACCGTATCCTTTTCATCCGAGTTCACCGCCGCGGCGGGCGCCGGCGCATTCGTCGAGGCGCGGGGTGAGATCGTGCAGAACACCGGCAGCATGGTGTTTCTTCGCGGTCAGGTCTTCACCGGCAGCGACGAGGACGAGCGCATCCTGCTCAATTTTTCGGGCATCGTGAAGCGGGTGAAGAAACGGCCGCTCGCAGACTGATGTGCTTCAGTTTTCCACGGAGGGGCCGATCGGACGCAACGCCGCCGACTGGCGGCGAATGTTCATGGTCTTCAGATAGGTGACCGTGACGTCCATGAAGCGATCGACCCGCTCGCCGTCGCTCGACAAGGGAAGATATACGGCTTCGTAACTCTTGTAGCTCTTGTCCAGCATGTCCTGCGTGCCCTTGACCGCGGCCGGACACCGCTCAGAGAGCAACCACGCGTAGAAACCCTGCAGCAGAGTACCGAGCCCGGGCAGTTGCTCGTTGAAAGAGAGAATGTCTCTTCCCTTGGGGTTGAATCCGAGACTTGCGATCACTTCTTCTCCGGCGAGACGCACGGTGAAGCGCTGGGAATCGGGCTCCACCCCGATCAGCGTGATCCGGGACGAATGGCGCGCGAAATCGGCGAAATTCATTTCATCGGGCGACGGCATCTGCCGGTCGCCCTTCCTGTCCATCCAGTAACGCAACATGTACCGGGTCACCGGGTCGGACAACTCCGACAGATCGACAAGCTGTGCCTTCGTCGCCTTCGCTTCCGCAATCAGTTCATCGGTGGGTTGCATGACTACTTTCCTCGCGCGGCAGATACTGCGAGTCTCGCCGTTAATGAGTTTTTAAAGCCTGCGATTCGGAAACAATCGCTTCACCGAAATCGGCAGAAATCCGCCAATCACTCTGTCACAAGCAGTCACACCATCGCCAAGGACGGAACGATTTTCCATGGTCACTCTGAGCGTTCTCGACCAGTCGCCAATCCGCAAGGGCGGCACGGCTGCGGAAGCAATCGCGAATACGATCGGGCTGGCGCAAGCCGCCGAGCGAGCCGGCTACAGCCGGTACTGGCTGGCGGAACATCACAACACGTCGTCTTTCGCGGGCTCCGCGCCGGAAGTCCTAATCGGAGCTGTCGCGGGAGCGACGACCCGTATTCGCGTCGGCTCCGGCGGGGTGATGCTGCCGCATTACAGCCCGCTCAAGGTGGCCGAATGTTTCCGCGTGCTCGAGACGCTGCATCCCGGACGCATCGATCTCGGGTTGGGCCGGGCGCCCGGCGGAGACTTGCGGACGACGCGGGCGCTTCAGCCGGGCCCGCAGGCCTATGATGTCGGCGTCTTTCCGCAACAGGTTGAGCTGTTGAGACAATTCCTTGAGGACTCGACCGGGCTTGCCGGAGAAGAAGGCGGGTTTCCCTCCGACCATCCCTATACCGGGCTTCACGCTTCCCCGCGCGGGCCCGGCCTGCCGGACCTCTGGATGCTCGGCTCGGGCGGCGACGGCGCCCTCATCGCAGCGCAGTTCGGCATGGCCTATTGCTTCGCGCATTTCATCAATCAGGACGCGGGCACGGAACCTCTGGAGCTCTACCGGCGGAACTTCCGCGCCTCGCGGGAACTGACTTCGCCGAAAGGGGCCATCGCAGTTTCCGTCACCGTCGCGGACACGGAGGAAGAGGCGAAGCGGATCGCCGCGTCGCGCAATCTCTGGGTGATGCATCTCCTGCAGAACCGGGCAGGCCCCTTCCCTTCCATCGAGGAAGCGCTCGACTACCCCTATACGGAGGAGGACCGCGTCATGTTGCGCGCGGTCGAGCAGCGCGGGTTCACCGGTACGCCGGAACAGGTGCGCGGGCGCCTGCTCGCGCTCGGCGAAGCGTATGGCGTCGATGATTTCGTTATCCTGACGATCACCTACGACCAGAAGGACCGCGTCCGCTCCTACGAACTTCTGGCCGACGCGATGGGCGTCACCGCGTCCTGAGCGGCCGTTACCGGCAAGGTTCGATCGCCGCTTCCGGTACAAAGGGGCGCCGCCGCAATCTCGGCGAGAATGGAACGCTCATTCGCCTCGGCACGCGAGGCGTAATGCGTGAGATGCTCCGCCACGAACGCAGCAAGAACAAGCGGAACCACCATGACGGCGGCAAAGCCCGTCCGGCCGAAGGAAGCCAGAAGCCGCCTCCACCAGACCGGGACGGCCAGCGCCGCCGTTATGCCCGCCACGCAACAGAGCATCTTCCGTGCCGTCGCTTCAGGCCGCGTGGCAGCAGGAGGAACCGCCGCCTTCGTATTCGTCATGGAGGCGCACCCAGCTCATGATGCCGTCCTCGTTGCGGCCCTTCGGCACCATATCGAGGAAGGCGAAGGCCGACATGGCGGCTTCCGAGCCGCGGGCGTAGGTCGAATAGGTGTGGAAGATTTCGCCCGCATCATTCTTCGCGAAGACGCTCATGCCGTGCAGATCTTCCATCCTGAAATCCAGCGGCGCGTAATTGTATTCGGCGGTGCCGTTGTCGAGTTGCTCCGGCGTGAAGGACACGCCGAAATCGTAGTTGAAGCTGTTGTTGCCCGACGAGACCCAGTTGAATTTCCAGCCCATGCGGCGCGCGACGGCGGCGATGTGCTCGGGCTCGGCACGCGAGACGGCGGCATAGGAGAGGTCCGCATTCTCGAAGTGTTGCCGCGCGGCGTCGACATGATCAGCACCGAAAGCGCAACCCGTGCAGATGTCCTGCGAACCCGGCGCCAGCATGACGTGCTGGACGAGGAGCTGGCTGCGACCATCGAAGAGATCGGCGAGGCTCACTTTCCCGTTGGGTCCGTCGAAGACATAATCCTTGTCGAGCTTCACCCAGGGAAGCGCGCGGCGCGCCTCGGCCAGGCGGTCACGGGCGCGCGTCAGTTCCTTTTCCTGAACGAGAAGCGCCTTGCGCGCTTCGGTCCATTCTTCGCGGGAAACGATCTTCTGAGCATTCATTTCGATCTCTCCTCTATTCGGGTTCGGCGACAAGGTCGACGATCGCCTTGAAGCCGCCATACATCATCCGCCTGGGATCGAAGGGCATGTCTTCCGGAGGTGAGTCCATGCGCGGATCGGCCATGACCTTCCTGTTCACGCGGTCGCGATGGGCGCGGGATTTGTAGGTGATGAAAGCAAAGACGACGGTCTCGCCGGGCTTCACTTTCGTGCCCTTCATGAAGGAAAGCACGCCTTCAATGTCGAGATCGTCGCCGACGCATTCCTTGTAGTCGAGCGCGCCGTGCTCGATCCAGATCTTGCCTGCCTTGCGCGACATCCGGCGATATGCGTCGATATTCTTCTTTGGCACCGGGACGACAAATCCATCCACATAAGTCATTCCACTCTCCCTGACTGCCTGATGACATCACTACCTCGGGGGCTACTTCCGAGGCTTCTTCCTCGGCGTGCCCCCGCGCGGTTTAGCCTTTGCTGTTGCGTCTTCCGCTTCGAGCATTGCCGCGAGGCGGTCGAGATTGCCCGCCCAGAAGCGCTTGTAGCGGTCGAGCCATTCCATCGCTTCCTTCATCGGCTCCGCGTTGAGCGAACAGGAGACCGTGCGGCCTTCCTTTCGCTTCTCGATGAGGCCCGCGTCGTTCAGCACATCGAGATGCTTCATCACGGCGGGCAGCGACATCGAAAAAGGCCGCGCGAGTTCACTGACGGACACGCTGTCCTCGCCTTCGAGACGGGCGAGAAGCGCGCGCCTCGTCGGATCGGCAAGCGCGGCGAATGTGCGGTCCAGAACCTGTTCTTGAAACTTAACCATGTGGTAAAGTATGGGGACAGCGCACTGCCCTGTCAAGCTGTCCCGCGAAAGATTGCTAGTCTGCCATCAGGCGGCGAAGTTCCGACCGCCGTTCGATCCGGCGCTCGAGAGCCGAGCGCAGGCGAGCCTGCCGCTCCTTCGTGATCGGATAGCGCAGGATGATCGCTATCGAGATCAGCCAGAGGACAAGCGGCACGAGGCAATACATCGCGAGTAGCGCCAACAGCGCTTCAGGCGAGTTTTCGCGCGACTGGGCGTTGAAGCCCGCCCAGGCGAGGATCGGCAACGCGATGCCGACGCCCATCGCTTCGAATGTCTTTCGCACCATGCCCAGGAAAGCGAACATAAAGGCGGCGCGCTGCTCGCCGCTCTTGATCGTGTCGAGATCGACAACGTCCGCCATGATCGACGGTCCGAGGATCGGCGCAGCACCGAGCGCGAGGCCTTGAACGATATTGATGAAGACAAGGCAGGGAAGCACAAGTTCAGGCGCGGACGGTTTCACCATATAGATCACGAGCGGCACGAGAGCGAAGACGAACATGGAGGCGAAACCAGCAACGGCAATTGCTCTGTGCTTGCCGATGCGGCCGCCGAGCCAGACCCAGAAGGGCGAACCGAGAACGCCAGCAACGAAAAGCACGAAGATAAGGATTGTGCCCGCCTGACCGATCTCCGCGACGTGCTCGAAGAAGAAGATGACGACGCCGATGTTTATGGAGCCCGCAAGCGCACCAAAGATCGAGCTCAACAGCACGATGCGGAAAGGACCGTTCTTCATCGCGACGCGCAGACCGCGGCGGAACGGGATCGATTGCGTTTCATGGAACTTCGGCTCCGGCACCGAGGAAAAGGCGATCAGGGCGCAGACAGGCAGCATGATCGCCGTGAGCCAGCCGAGTACGCCGACGGCCGCGCGGCCGGCCGCACCTTCATCGGCAGGCGCACCGCTCCAGTAGGCGCCGGCGATGGGTGCGGAAATTGCGATCAACAGGCCGACGAGAAGGAACATCTCACGGCTGCCCGTGATGCGGTTGCGTTCCCTGTAGTCGCCCGAGAGTTCGGCGCCCCAGGCGCCGTAGGGAATGGTGATGAGCGTGTAGCCGAGATAGATCGCAGCGATCCAGGTCAGCAGATAGAGATTCGAGACCTCGCCCGGCGGCACGAAGAGCATGAGAGCGGAGGCCATCATGACCGGCACGCCCGCGAGCACCCAGGGGCGGCGGCGGCCGAAGCGCGTTCGCGTTCGATCCGACAGGCGGCCGATCAACGGATCGGTAATGACATCGGAGATACGCGCCAGCATGAGGATGAGGCCGACGGCGGCAAGGTCGAGGCCAAGCGTGCTCGAGTAGAAAGGCGGGATATAGACCGCGACCGGCAGACCGATGACGGCGAGCGGCACGACGAGCTGGCCGTAGGCCACAAGCTGCCATCCCGTCAGGCGCGGTTCACCCTTCTCCTCTCCCGCCATTCGTTCCTCCCCAGGGCCGCAGGCACAGTTAATAGTAAATGCAGCTTACTAACATCGGCGGCAGGCGCAATCGCTTCACGGCAAATTCACCGCCCAATTTCCGGTTCAGGCTGCGTTCAGGTTGCCGGCGCCATTATCAGCCTTGCCGATGGGTCGAGAGTTCATCGGAAATGTGTCCGTCCGGGTCCTTCAGGCACGGGCGGGGCGTATTGGCGGCGTCCGTTCCGTACCCCGCGGACGCCGCCTCTTACGTCATGTGGCGGCATGCTTCTCAAGCAGCGGCACTGGGCCGCGCCGAAACGCGCTCGTGCCAGGCGTGGAGATGCGGCGTTCCTTCCGGCATCTCGAGCCCGGCGAAGGCCGCGAAATCGACCGTGCAGAGCGCGGTGATGTCCGCCGCCGAGAAATAATCCCCCATCACGAACGTCCGGCCTTCGAGTTCGCGGTCGAGCCAGCGGAAAGCTGCCTCCGCCCCTTCCCTGTTCGACTCGCCGAAATCGTTGAACTGCTTCACGACCTTCGCCGTGTAGGGATGGGCATGCCGCCAGAAATTGCCGACGGGGCCCATCAGCACGAATTCGACGCGGCGGAGCCACATGTCCACCTGCGCGCGCTCCAGCGCATTGCGGCCGAAGAGCGGCCTGTCCGGATGAAGCTCTTCAAGGTACCGGCAGATCGATACGCTTTCGGAAATGGTTGTGCCGTCGTCGAGTTCAAGCACCGGCGTCTGGCCGAGCGAATTCTTTTTACGGAATTCCTCCGACTTGTGTTCCCGCTTCACGAGCGCGACTTCCTCGAGCGGGAGGTCGATCCCCTTTTCCGCCGCAAAGACGCGGACACGGCGTGGATTCGGTGCCGGCATGGCCGAGTTGTAGAGCTTCAATATGTCCTCCCCGGTTGTTGTCGTGTTTTCAGGTAATGAGGCCGACCACCGCGCCCGTCATAGAGGTCGCAAGTGTGCCGGAAACGATGGCGCGGGTGCCGAGCGTGACGATGTCCGCGCGGCGGGACGGCACCAGCGCTGTCAGCCCGCCAATCAGGATGCCGACCGACCCGAAATTCGCGAAGCCGCAAAGCGCGTAGACCATGATGAGGGTCGAGCGCTCCGACAGTGCGCCCTCGGGCAAACCGGCCAGATCGAGATAGGCAATGAGTTCGTTGAGGATCGTCTTGGTGCCCATGAGTTGTCCGGCGACATGCATCTCGCCGGGCGGCACGCCCATCGCCCAGACGAGCGGCGAAAAGAGCCAGCCGAGCATGCGCTGAAGCGTGAGCGGCGCACCCCAGAGATCGGGCAAGAGCGCGAGAAGGATGTTCACCAGGGCGACGAGCGCCACCATCACGACCAGCATGGCGATGATGTTGAGAAGAAGCTGCAACCCCTCGAAGGTGCCGCGCGTCACAGCGTCCATGCTGCTCTGGTATTCTAGGAAGGGAACGTCGTCGCCGATGCCCGTCGGCGTGGCGAAGGGTTCTTCGGGCACCATGAGGCGCGCGACGAGGATGGCCGCAGGCAACGAGACGAGCGAAGCGACGAGGATCTGACCGAGGGCGCCGGGCACGACCGGCTCAATGACGCTCGCGTAGAGCACAAGGACGGTACCGGAGACGGTGGCGAGGCCGACCGTCATGGTCATGAAGAGCTCGGAGCGCGTCAGCTTCTCCAGATAGGGCCGGATCAGGAGCGGCGCCTCGACCATGCCGACAAAGGCATTCGCGGCAGAGGCGAGCCCGACCGCGCCGCCAATGCCCATCGTCTTCTGCAGGACGTAGCCGAAGCCGCGCGTGACCCAGCCGAGCACCTTCCAGTGCCAGAGCAGTGCCGAGAGCGCGGACATGACGAGGACGAGCGGCAGGGCCTGAAAGGCGAGAATGAAGCTGTTCTGTGGCGCCTCCGTGACGAAGGGCGCCTCGCCGCCGCCGAGATAGCCGAAGACGAAACCCGTTCCCGCCCTTGTGGCGGCCGTGAGCGCATCGACGACGCCGTTGAGGGCAAGGAGCGCTCCCTGGGAGGCCGGAAGCTTCAGCAGGAGAAGCGCGAGACCGATCTGGGCCGCGAGGCCGACAGCCACGGTGCGAACCGAAAAGGCCCGGCGGTTCTCGCTCAAGGCCCAGGCGAGCGCAACAAAGAGGGCAAGCCCGAAGGCGCTCTGAAGAGACGGCAGGATCATGGTCTGGAAGGCTCCCCGGGGCAGAATTCCCACGGTTTCGGCGGGTTGTCCCATCATAGGGCGGGCACACACCGGCGCAACGGAAAGGGGGGCGGGCTCTCCCTTGACCCCCGCCTGCCTCTCATGCACAAAGTCCCGCGAGTTTCGCCATGCCCGGCCCTCCCGGCCCCCGAACAGAGGCATTCCGGCGGCCCATTTCCGGTCTTACCGGCCCGACAGTCCAACTGGAGAAAATACCCATGAGCATTCGTTTTGACGGCAAGGTCGCCATCGTGACCGGCGCGGGCGGCGGTCTTGGCCGGTCCCACGCGCTGGAACTCGCGCGGCGCGGCGCGAAAGTGGTGGTGAACGACCTGGGCGGCGACCGCACGGGCGCCGGCGGCTCGTCGGAAGCGGCCAACAAGGTGGTCGAGGAAATCAAGGCGCTGGGCGGCGAGGCGATCGCCAACGGCTCCAGCGTGACGGACGACGAAGGCGTCGCCAACATGGTCAAGCAGACCATGGACCAGTGGGGCCGCATCGACATCCTGATCAACAATGCCGGCATCCTGCGCGACAAGTCGTTCTCCAAGATGGAGATCAACGACTTCCAGCTCGTGGTCGACGTTCACCTGATGGGCACGGTGAAGCCGACCAAGGCGGTCTGGGAAATCATGAAGGAGCAGAACTACGGCCGCATCGTCGTGACCGCCTCCTCGACGGGCCTTTACGGCAATTTCGGCCAGACGAACTACGGCGCGGCGAAGCTCGCCGTTGTCGGCTTCATCAACACGCTGAAGCTCGAAGGCCAGAAGAACAACATCCATTGCAACGCGCTGGCGCCGGTCGCCTATACGCGCATGACCTCGGACCTGATGCCGCCGGAAGCGGAAGAAATGCTGACGCCGGATGCGGTTTCGCCGGGCGTGATGTTCCTCGTCTCGGAACAGGCCCCGACCGGCATGATCCTCTGCGCGGGCGCCGGTGTCTTCGCCGCCGCACGCATGGAAGAGGCCGAAGGCGTGTTCCTCGGCCGCGAGGACCTCAGCGCCGAGAAGGTCGCCGAGAACTGGGAGAAGATCTCCGACTTCTCGAACGCCACCCCGTTCTTCATGGGCGGCGAGCAGACCGGCAAGTTCTTCAAGCTGGCGACGGGCGGCAAGTAAACCGCTCCCGCAGCGCGAAAGATCGGGGAGCCTTCGGGCTCCCCTTTTTTGTGCGCAATGGTCAAGGCAAGACGCGGTCCTTATAGTGCGGCCATGCCAAACCGGTTCCTTTTCGCGCTCGCGGCGCTGCTTTTCTCGGTCTGCGTCCCGCGCGCGGGGCTGGCTGCGCCTGTTTGCGAGATCGACCGGCCGGTCATGTTCGGCGGGCTCGACTGGGACTCGAACGCTTTCCATGCGGAAGTTGCGCGCCTGATCATCGAGCGCGGCTATGGCTGCGAGACGGATGTGCTGCCGGGCTCGACGCTGCCGCTCGTAACGGGGCTCGGTCAGGGCGACATCGACGTGCTGATGGAAATCTGGCGCGACAACGTCACCGAGCCCTGGAATGCGGCGGTGGAGGCCGGCACCGCCGTCTCTCTCGGGACGAACTTTCCCGACGCCGTGCAGGGCTGGTATGTGCCGCGCTATGTGATCGAGGGCGACGACGCGCGCGGCATCGAGCCGATAGCACCGGAGCTCAATTTCGTTTCCGATCTCAAGGAGCACTGGGAGCTCTTCCGCGATCCCGAACAGCCCGGCAAGGGCCGCTTCTACAACTGCATTCTCGGCTGGAGCTGCGAGGAGCAGAGCACGCGGAAGCTCGAGGGGTACGGGCTCGACCGCTTCTACACGAATTTCCGGCCCGGCACGGGCGCGGCGCTCGCCGCCGCCATTGCATCGGCCTATGAGCGAGGGCGGCCGGTGCTCGCCTATTACTGGGGCCCGACATGGGTGCTCGGCGCCTTCGATCTCGTGAAGCTGGAGGAACCGCCCTACTCGGAAGAAGCCTGGGACGCCTTCAACGCCGATCCGGAAAACAATCCGCCGGTTGCCTTTCCGACCGTCGAGGTCATCATCGGCGCGAATGCGAATTTCGTGGAGGAAGCGCCGGAGATCGCATCGTTCCTGCGCGCCTATGAGACGACGGGGCAGATGGTAAGCGAGGCACTCGCTTACATGCAGAAGAACGAAGGCGCGACGGCGCGGGATGCGGCGCTCAACTTCATCGAGACGCGGGGCGATGTGTGGCGGCAATGGGTGAGCTCCGAAGTGGCGGCGCGCGTGACGGGCGAACGGGAAGCGGTGGCAAAGAGCTTTCCTGTGACGCTCGAAATTCCGCTGGAAGCGTGGGTCAACGATGCGATGAAGCGTTTCGTCGCCGATCATGGCGACAAATTCCAGACCGTGAGTAATGTTCTGCTCAAGCTCATCGTGGCGCTGGAGGCGCTGCTCGCCGCCCTGCCCTGGTGGCTTCTGATCCTCCTCGTCGCGGGCATCGCCTACCACGCCTCGCGCTCGCCGGTCCTTTCCGCAGCACTCGCGGCAACGCTTTTCCTGATCGGACTGCTCGGTCTGTGGAGCCTTGCGATCCAGACGCTGGCGCTGATGATCGTGTCGGTGCTCTTCGCCGTCCTGATCGGCCTGCCTTCCGGCATCGGCATGGCGGCGAACGATACGGCACGCCGGATCATGCTGCCGGTGCTCGATGCAATGCAGACGCTGCCGAGTTTCGTCTATCTCATTCCAGCGCTGATGCTGTTCGGGCTCGGCAAGGTGCCCGCGCTTTTCGCGACCGTCATCTATGCGACGCCGCCCCTGATCCGGCTTGTCGATCTTGGCCTCAGAACAGTGGACCGCGCCTTCGTGGAAGTCGCGGCCGACCTCGGCGCCGATCCGAAACGGCAGCTTCTCGACATCAAGCTGCCGCTCGCGCTGCCCAGCATCATGGTGGGCGTCTACGCTACGACGCTGATGTGCACGCTGATCTGCCTGTCAGCCTCGTCGCTTGCCGCGCCCTGG
>CAJXOU010000035.1 GCA_913057645.1 uncultured Rhodobiaceae bacterium
GGCCAGCGCGGACGGTGCGGGTGACCCCGGGGCAGGAGTGGCAGGGACGGGGGAGAGAGCCGCGAAGGCGAAGGTCGTAGGCGGCGGAACCGTTGCGGTATAGCCGTCGATCGAGACGAAGTTGGCGCGCAAGCCCAGATGCGGCGTCACTTCCCATTTTCCGTAGTTCAGCACCTTGCCCGCTTCCATGCGCGTCATGATCTGCGTGCCGTCGTAGTCGGCGACGTTCGCGCCGCCAAGCGCCAGCCGCGTGCTGTCGTAATTGTTCAGGCCATAGCCGAAGGTTGCGTTGATGTAGTAATCGTCCGGCCGGTACGTGCCGTAGACGAGCACGCCGTAGCCCTCGATCTTCTGGCTGCTGTTCGCTCCTGCGCCGTTTTCGTCGGCACTCGTATCCGAATAGAACAGCGCGATGCCGAGGCGCAGGTTTTCGGCGAACTCTCCATCGGCACCGAGCGAAGCGGCAAACGTGTCGGAGTCGAAGCCGTTGATATTGTCCGGCGTGTATTCCGCCACGCTGCCGCCGATGCGGCCCCAGAGCGCGATATCGTGCGGCCCGCCAAGCGCCTGGTCGCCGGCGGAGACGCCGGTCCGGCCGGTGCCCGCATCGGCGACGCCCCCGCCGCCGCCCGACAGCCGGTCCATTACAAGGTCGAGCACCATGTCGGACGAGACGACGGTGTTGCTGCCGTCCGCATTCGACTCGGAAGGAAGCGAGTCCTGCACCAGCTTGTAGAGCTGTTCTTCCTGCTCCTCGAGGGGGAACTGCGCCAGATAGATCACGATCGGGTTGTCCGCCGGCGCGCTGTCGATGAAGCGGTCGATGGCGTCCGCGATGCTCTTCGCATTCGTGCGGCCGTTGTTGTTGTCGGTCGCCTGCGAGGCCGTCAGCACGCGCTCCACGATCAGGTAGAGCTGATCGCCGAGATCGCCACTGCGGATTTCATGCGTGAAGTCGAAAAGCGTCGTGTTGTCGTAAACCGAAACGCCGTAGTCGAGAATGCCGTTATTGGCATCGGCGATCTGGATCTCGCCGCCATCCGTCAGCTCGATGCCGCGCGTCACGTCCGCATAGATCTGCGAGTCGTCCTCGAAGGTGATCGTGCTGGCATCGAGAAAGCCGTTCGTGCGCGCTCTTCTCTTGAGCTGCACGCTCCTGTCTTCCACGGCATAGGGCTCGTCGACGCCGACCGTGAACCGGCCAAGCGCACCGAAGGTCACGTCGCCGCTGACATGGATCTCGGAATCGGCGGCAACGGAGAGCGTCGCAACCCGCTCGGCGGCAGGGGCATCGCTGTTTCCGGTCACGTTCACCGTGTGGGCATCGAATGTCACATACCCGCCGGAGACGCGCGCTGTCGCACCATTGTAGACATTCACCTGGGTGCCGGACGCCTCCATCGACAGCGGCTGGATACCGCCATCGCCGTCCATCAGGCCGTCGGGGACCGCCCCGGAGTTGACGATGTCGACGCCGTAGAACTCCGTCACACCGTCGAAGAAGTTCACCGTCTGGAAGTTCTCGATGGCGCGTCCGGAATATCCCGAATTCAGAACCAGCGTGTCGGTCTGCTGGAAATTGAGCGTCGATGCGGGCTCCGGCTCGGGCTCCACATCGATGTCGAACGGTACGACGTTCATTTCGACCCGCGTAACCCGGGAAACGATGCTGCCGTCGATCACGTTTCCGTCGCCGCTGATGGTGACGGTGTTTTCGCCATAGCCGAGGGAAATGGCGACCTCGCCGTCGCCGACCGCGCCCCCGATATTGTTGACCGTCGTATCCGTGGCATAGGCAAAGTTGATGGTGCCGTCGATCGTGCCGGTGTTCTCCACCGTCATGCCGCTGGTGGCCCGGGCCTTGACCGCGACCCGCCTGTCGCCGCCGCCGTTTACATCGCCCGTGATGGTACCGGCATTGCTGATCGTGCCCGATCTCGCGCCGCCGGCGATAACGGCGATGCCCGACGCGCCGGAAGAAATCGTCGCACCTTCCGCATTGGTGATGTTGACCGTCGGCCCGACGCCGACAACGCCGGTCGAATATTCCGACGTGACCGTGATCGTGCCGTTGTTGACGAGGTTCGTCGTCGCGAGGCCGTAGGAGTTGCCGCTGATGGCGGCCGAATAGTCGCCGCTCACCTCGATCGTCCCGTTGTTCGTGCCCGTCACCGTGTCGCCGGTGAGCGCGATGCCGGTCGAACTACTGTCGGTGACGTAGATCGTGCCGTCGTTTGTCACGTTGGCGACGCTGCCCTGGGCATAGATTCCTGCGGCGCTCTCGCCGTTGACCGTGACGGTACCGCCTTCGAGGTTGTTCGCCGTCGCCGTACCGTTGTTCGCTACGGCGACCAGGCCGTTGGCGCTTATCCCGGAGGCGGTGACGCTGCCCGAGTTTTCCGCCAGCGCCGAACTTCCGCCGCGGCTGACAAGGGCGTCGCTGTGGTCCCCGGTTGTGACCACGGTGCCGGCGTTGCTGGTTTCGGCGGTCTCGCCGGAAAAGGCGTAGAGCGCGAAGCTCGTATCGCTCGTGGTCGAGGCGTAGCCGCCGTCCTTGTTCTCGACGCGCGAGGTGCCCGACATGCCGCTGACGGAAAGCGCGTCGTGCCGCGAATAGGTGTAGTGGCTCGGCGTGACGCTGGTGGTGACGGAACCGTAATTGGTGAGCGTCGACGCGTCGCCGGTCACGCGGATGCCCGCATTCACGCCCACACCGAAGGCTTCGCCCGTGGTTTCGATGCTGAAGGTCTCGTCCGCCGTCACCGTCAGCCCGTCGCCCATGATGAGCACGCTGGTGTCGCCATTGTCGCCGCTGCAGGTATAGGTCGAGGGCGACCCGTCCTGCACGCACGCCGCCGGAGTTGCGCCCGCGGGAACTCCGAACGCCATGACGGAAGTCGACGAGAGCAGCGCCGCCGCGAACAGCCGCTTCAGCCCTTTCGCCGCGCCGCCGTCGCCGGACGTTTCCGCGACGGTCGCGCTGTAGTAGTTATAGGCGCCGTTGTTGATTTTCTCGGCGATGCCTGCGGCCCCCGCCGCATCTGTCAGCCTGGCTCCGGACGTCATCGCATTCCCCACTTTGTGCCTGCTACCCTGCCGTGCGGCGCGCCGTTCATCGCGCGCTGCAACCGCTTGCAACATCGGCTTAGGGAATCCGGTAAACGCCGCCAATCACCCTAAATGGTGAGCGCCGCGGGAGTCGCAGGGGATTCCGTCGGATTCCGCTGTGAGGAAAATGTGAAACTTGGTTAAATCGCGAAATCCGTTCACGCGGAAGCGGGTTTGTCCGCTTCGTCCCAGTCCTCGATGGTGATGAGCGACTGGATGGTTGGATCGAGAAGCCCCGTTGCCATCGGGTTTTTCACGCCGGGCAGCGTGAACACGTCGAACAGCTCGCGAATTTCGCCGGTAAACCGGATCCACTGCACCACGTTGCCGTTGCGCGTATCGATCACCTGCACGCCGCACCAGGGTTCCGCGTCCCGCTTCTCCAGCTCGCCGTCGAGTTCGAGACCCGAAAAACTGCCGTCGCGCGGCAGCGACAGCCCCACAAACGCGAACGGCCCGTGAAACGCGAGACCGCGCAGAAAACCGGGCAGGAAGGCGATTGTTTCCGTCTCGCCGGTCTTCTCGTCGACCGTGCAGAGCCGTCCGCGCCCCGAATCGAGTACCCACAGCTTGCCGTCATGCAGCCGCGGCGAATGCGGCATCGACAGCTTCTGTGTCACGAACTCGTTCGTTTTCACGTCGATGATCGAACCGCCCTCCGCGCGCCGGTCGCGCCAGCCCGTCACCACGTCGCTCCGGCACACCGCCGTGACATAGCGCGCTTCCCCGTCCTGCATCGCCAAGCCATTGAGATGACAGCGGTCTTCCGGCGCGAGGCGTGAAATGAAAGGCGGCTTCCAGATCGGTTTGAAACTGTGCGTCGTGCTCGGGGTCGCAAGGCAGGAATACTTCGTGTTGACGAAGATGACGCGGCCCGATTTCTCGACGCCGACATCGTGAATGTCGAGATCGCCCGTCGTCTGCGCATTGCGCGGCACGTAGTTGCGGTCGAACTCGCCCACCGTTTGCCCGTGTGCCAGTACGTTCTCAAGCCGCCATATCTGGTAGTGATTGGCGAGAAAAATCCGCTGCGGCGTCGCGGAAACGCCCATGGCGCGCACGAAATGACGTTCGTGGAAGCTCAACACACCGTTCGCCTGGTGGCCGACGAGGTAGAGCCTGCCCGACTGGTACGACGTCAGCCCGAAGCTCACATTGTTCTGCGCGAGCCATGTCGAGAAGTCCCGCGAACAGGAAATTTGCGTGCTTGCTTTCGGTTTTTCTTGCGCTTCCGGCATCTTCGCCTGCTTTGTTTGGGTGGGGGGACTAGACAAAATGCGTCGCACTCTGGCAATGCTTTTCTACGCGATGATTTTTCGCGCGCAGATAATCCGATGACGGATTTTCGTTTTGTCGCGCATTTGGCCGCGCGTTCGGCGTCGTGCTGACGGGCAAGGGGAGGGGATATTGGCGACACTCACACAGGACGCGATCGGCCGCCTGAAGGCGATCTCGCCCGCCCATGCGATCCTTGTTTCGGGCCTTCTCGTCGCGGCGGCGATCCTTGTCGCATCGAGCTTTCGCCCGCCTGCCGTCTACATGCCGAACCCGCAAGGCGGTATCTGGATCCGGACGGCGGAAGGCCTTTTCCTCTGCCGCGCCGTGCTCGATGAGCCCGCGCCCTGCGTCGACATGGCGACCGGCAAGGCGACGACCTACGACACGCTGGAGCCCGTCCGTTGAGCAGGCGCCGGATCGAAATTGCCCTTGTCGACGACCATCGCATGTTTCTCGACGGTCTGACCGAGGTGATCAATTCGCTCGATCCGGCCTATCTCTGCACGGCCTTTGCCTCGCCGCGCGAGGCCATCGCGACCATCGAGCAGGGCCGCGAATACGATCTCATCGTCTCCGACCTCGTCATGGAGGAGATGAACGGCGTCGCCTTCATCCTCGCGCTTCAGGCGCGCCGCTGCACGGCGCCGGTGCTCATCGTCTCGGGAATCGATACCCTGCCGCCGGTCGAGAAGGTGCTCCGTCTCGGCGCGCTCGGCTTCGTGCCGAAATCCGCACCCGCCGGCATGCTCGGCGAGGCGATCCGCGCTGCCCTTCAGGGGGAAATCTTCCTGCCGCCTGATTTGTGGACCGTCGTCGAGGACAATCCGAAATCGCCGCGCAAGGTGGCCGGCGGGCCCGAAACGGGTCTTGACGAAGAGCTCCTCGGGCCGCGTCAGATCGAGGTTCTGCGTCTCATGGCGGAAGGCTATTCCAACAAGCGCATCTCCGAAGTGCTCGGCATCAGCGAGAACACGGTCAAGACGCATATCAAGCAGATCTTCCGCCGGCTCAATGTGGCGCGGCGCACGGCCTGCGTCAGCAAGGCCCGCGCGGTGGGTCTGCTGGACTAGGCAGGCTCCCTCTCGGCCTTTTCCCTCGCGATCTCGCCGAGCAGCCGGTGCAGCAGTTCCGGTTCCACCGGCTTGTGCAGGACGCGCAGCGCTCCGTCCTCCCGCTCTGTCTCCACCGAAATGTCGCCCGTCATCATGATCGCGCGTACATCCTCGTTGAGTTCGTCCCGCAGCCGCTCGACCACGTCAGGCCCCGTTTCGTCGCCGCCGAGCCGCTGATCGACGATGAGAACGTCGGGCACGAGGTCCATTCGGTCGAGAAGCCCGATGGCGTCGTCGCCGGAGGCCGCCGACAGCACTTCGCAGCCCCAGCTCGACAGCACGGTCGACATGCCGCTGCGGATAGCGTCCTCGTCGTCGATCACGAGCACGCAGAGCGCGCTCACTTTCGAATGCGGTTCGGCGGTCGATGCCGCGTCGTCGCCCGTGCCGCCGCCGGCCGTGGCGCCGGGCACCATCAGCGAGAAGCGCGTGCCCTTGCCCGGCTCCGAAGAGAGCGTGAGACGGATGCCGAGCAGTTCCGCAAGCCGCCTGACGATGGAGAGCCCGAGCCCGAGGCCTTTCTCCCGGTTCCGCTCGCGGTTGCCGAGCTGTACATACTCGTCGAACACCGCCCGCTGCTGCGCCGCCGGAATCCCGATACCCGTATCCTCTACCGCGATCTCGAAGCCGTCTTCGGCGGGCAGGACCGAAAGCGAGACATGCCCGCCTTCACTCGTGAACTTGATGGCGTTCGAGATCAGGTTCCGCAGGATGCGCCCCAGCAGGATCGGGTCCGTCCACGCTGCCGCAGGGTCTGCTTGCACGGAGAGGGCGATCTTCTTTTCCGCCGCGGCCGCCGAGAACTCGTCGGCGATTCGCGCGGCAAGGGCGGCGATATCGGTACGCCGCCTGTCCGCCACGATCGCGCCTGCATCGAGCCGCGATACGTCGAGAAGTCCGTCGAGCAGATTGCCGAGCCCGCGCCAGCTCGCCTCGATCTTCGCGATCAGGTCGAGCTGCTGCGGGTCCCTGGTCTTCTCGCGCAGCGCCGCGAGGAAAAAGCCCTGCGCATGCAGCGGCTGCGCCAGGTCGTGGCTCGTGGCGGCGAGAAAGCGCGTCTTCTCCTCGCTCGCCTTCTGCAGTGCGTCGCGCTGCTTGCGCAGTTCCTCCATCAGCGCCTGGTTCTGCTTCACCGCGAGCGCGTCCCGTGTCGCGATCTCGACGCGCGCACTCGACGACATGAAGAAGGCATAGGCGAACAGCGCGCCGACACCGACCGCGTTGAGCGGCCACTCCGCGGAGAAGAAGATGAAACCCGCATAAGGCAGCAGCGCGCAGCTTGCGAGCCCCACATAGGAGCGGCGATAGGCCGATTGCGGTGAAATCCCGCCAAGCGTCAGGCTGAGCAGCATGATGCCGGTCGAATAGATGCTGATGTCGGAGGCCGTGTCCGTCAGCCAGATTGCGCCGGCCCCCCAGACGAGTCCGGTCGCCGATGCGGTTGCCGTGTGCCAGAAAAGATACTTGCGCGCATTGCCGGTCGTGAGCCCGCGCTTTTCGTACAGCGCCGGCTGCAACAGCGTAGCGCCGATCATCGCCGCCGCCGCCGCCGCCCAGATCGCGATATGGAGTAGGGGTGCCGTGAAGGTCAGGATGACCGCATAGAGCGAAAGCAGCATCAGCACGGACAGCGCCGAACTCGGCGCGCGCTCCTTCAGAAGCTGCGCGCGTTGCAGGTCCAGCGTCTCCGGCGCAATCCGCAGCCGCTGGATGTTCGATTGTCGCTCCGCCACGGTCCCCGCCCTCTTGTCTGGGAGTACCCATGCTAGCCGCCCGGGTCCCCGTGCGGAAGGTGGGCCGTCGGCACCGCCGGTCAGGTGGACGCGATGGCCGCGAGATCCACATCGACGAAGCGAAGATGGCCTTCCTTGACCCAGACGAGACAGCCACCGGCACCGGCCCTGGCGTCGAGCGCGGCGTTCTGCGGCAACCGGAGCCATGAATGTCTCCGGAAAGTCTCTCCGTTTTCCACGAAACGGCCATCGAGGCAGAAAATCTCGAGCCCGCCGTTTGGCGGGAGCTTGACGGGCATGTCGGCCTGCCAGTGTTCGACGCGTACCTCTTCGCGGTCGCTATGGAAGATGTCGGCAGCCGTTACCCCCTCCCGCCCCGGAACGGGCTTTCGTTCCGTGTCGAGCAGGTCGCGGTTCACGCAGCGGCGATCGGCCGCGTCGAACTGCCAGAGCTTCACGAAGATCGTGCAGCCTGCTGCCGAGCCGGGCGTGTGGCGCGATTGCGGCGGGTTGCGGACATAGCTCCCCGCCGGGTAGTCGCCATGCTCGTCCTGGAACACGCCGTCGAGCACGATGAACTCCTCTCCGCCGCCATGCACATGCGGCGAAAAACGGCTCGCCGGCGCATAGCGCACGATGGACGTCGCGCGCGCCACCTCGCCGCCGACCCGGTCCAGCATCTTCCGCTCGACGCCCGGCATGGGCGAGGGCACCCAGTCGATGGCGTCCGCGGGAACGCTGGCGCGAACGGAAAAATCGTCGTTGATCTTCATCGGTTTCTCCCCGGCGGCGCTGTTCCTTGGCGCCCGCTATTTGTCCGCCTTCAGCTCCAGCGTCCGGCGATAGGCATCGACGGGGAGTCCGCCGACGCCCCAGTCTTCCAGCTCGACCTCGTCCAGCACGACGAAGGTCGTCGCCGGATCCTTGTCGAGCACATCCTTCAGCAGGCCGGTCACGCCCTTGATGAGCGCCGCCTTCTGCGCCCGCGTCGTGCCTTCCCGCGTGATCCTGATATTGACATAGGGCATTGCCTGTCTCCTTGCTTCAGTTCGCCTGCGCCGCCTGGGCGTCCCGCAGGTCGTAATGGAAGACCTTGGAAATGATCTGCCATTCCGCATTGGTCTTGATGAAGGTGAGAAAATCCGTGAAGTGACGCTCTCCCACCGCGCAGCGCACGCGCGCGAAGGCGGTCTTGGGGCCGGCGAACTCGATCGAGACGATCTCGTCGCGCCGCTTCTCTCCCCGGCTCGCGGGTGAGGCGCGCCGCTCGACGATCGGGAAATACTCTTCCATGCCGATATTCACGAGCGTCTCGTCCGTCGCGCAGACATAGCGTGCTTGCGGGTGGAGTACGCGGCGAAGTTGCAGCGTGTCGCTGTGGTGGAGGCCGTCGAAATAGACCTGCAATTGCGCCGCGATGGCGTCGAATTCCTGTTTCATGGCTTGTACTCCGGATGGCGGCGCGGGAGCCGGAGCTCCCGCGCCCCGCAGTCTCAGTTCAGAAGGCCCTCGCGCTTCAGCACATCCTGCACACGCGGGCGGGCCGCGACGCGGGCGACGAACTTCTGCACATTGGGCCAGGGGGCAAGGTCGAGACCGATGATCCCGGACCAGGAGGCGACGACGAACATGTAGGTGTCCGCCACGGTGAAGGTCTCGCCCATCGCGTAGTCGCGTCCGTCGGCAAGCAGCGCCTCCAGCGCGTCGAAGCGACGCTGCAGCTTCGTCATCGCCTGGTCGCGCGCGGCACCTTCCGGCTTCACTGCCGCAAAGAACGGCCCGAACGACTTGTGCAGTTCCGAAGCCGTGAAGTTCAGGTGCTGCTGCAGCTTCACCCGTTCCATCGTGCCGGCGGCGGGGGCGAGTTTCGATTCCGGCTTCATATCCGCCAGATATTGCAGGATCGCCGGGGCTTCGAGCAGCACGTCGCCACCGTCGAGCTCGAGCGCGGGCACATAGCCGAGCGGGTTGATCTTGCTGAAATCCTCGCCGCTTTCGGTCGTCTTCGTGGCGAGGTCGACCTTTTCCAGCGTGAAGTCGGCGCCGATTTCGCTGAGCGCAATGTGAACGGCCTGCGAGCATACGCCCGGTGTGTAATAGAGCTTCATGGTTCTGTTTCCCTGGAGTGATGTCTCGAAGCCGGCTTCGGAGGGAGATTTACGAATGGTGCTTTCTCTTGTAAACCAGATTTCCAAAGGATACCGAACATTGGGGTTTCCCTCGGGTAACCACCGCACCGTGGAGTAAGTCGTCATGTCGTTGAAAATACGCAAGAACAGGAGCCCGGCCGCTCCGGAGTCGTGCCCGCTGCTCGAATGCATGTCGATCATCGGCGGCGCATGGGCGCCGAACATCGTCTGGCATCTTGCAGGCGGTCCGCGCCGTTTCAGCGAGCTGCGCATCGACATTCCGCTCGTCTCGCCCAAGGTGCTGACGACTCGGTTGCGGGAAATGGAAGAGGATGGCGTGATCGAACGTCACGTCATGCCCACATCGCCGCCTTCGGTCGAATATGCGCTGACCGATCTCGGTGCGCGACTCATACCGGCCATCGAGGCGATTGCGGAAGTGGGAGAAGAGTTGAAGCGCCGCCGTTCTAAGGACCGCAAGCGGGTGACGAGGCGCTCGGCGCCGAAGCATTTTCGCGGGCTTCGCCGCCAGGCGGCGGAATAAGCGGCCGCGGGAAGCGTGAAAGCCCCGCAGCCGCCCGTTTTCAGCGCTTGCCGTAGCGGTTGGTCGACGGCGTGAAGTCGCGGGCAGCGGCTTCGCTGCCGGAGAAGACGTTCACCGATGCGGTGGCGTTCTTCGCGCTGCCGAGCGTCGGGCTGCCATCCTTGGCGAAGACGCCGGTACCCGTCAGTGCGGCCAGCGCCGCGACAAGAGTTGCCACCGTCAGGTTACGCTTTTTCTGCGTCATTTTTCTGCTCCGTTTTGTTGTGCGGGCGTCGGCGCCCGCTCACAGGTGTGGAGCAGGGGGGCGGGTTTGAATTCAACAGCGTGTCACGATGCCGTGATCGAGTTGTATATGCACTAACGAACGCACGGGCGGTGGCTGGAACCTTCATGCCTTCGCGCGCGGACGCGCGAGATAGCGCCCATAAACGAGCGCGAAGCCGAGAAAGCCGGCAAACCACAGCGCGCCCGAGAGCACGAGCAGCGTCATCGTCATTCCGGGCAGGAAGGCAGCGGCAATGCGCGTCAGCGCGGCAAGGATGATGGCGGCGTAAAGCGCCACCGTCGCGCGGTCCGCGCGGAGCGCCCGGCCGGTATGGCCGAGCGTCGCCCGCGTCATCACCGCCAGGATCATGGTGCCGACCGCCCCGGCACCGAAAGCGTGCAGCGCCGCCGCCTGCGGCACCGCGCTTGTGAGAATGGAGAAGCCGAGCAGTGCGAGGCCGAGCGGGATGAACGCATAGCCGAGATGGAGGATCGCCACCAGCGGCTCCGCGCCGGTGGCGGCCCCGCGCCAGCGGACGAGCCTCGCGGCCTGCGCGAGAGCGGCGGCAAGCGCGATCCAGGCGAGCAGGGCGCTCTCCGGCGCAACGACGAACACGGCAATCGCCGCCGCCGTCGCGCCGAGCGCAATGCGGTCCGTCCAGCCGAAACTTGCTGGCAGCTTCGTCTCCCCGCGCTTCGCCAGCCAGTTCCGCGTGAAGCTCGGCACGATCCGCCCGCCGACCAGCGATATGAGAAGCACCAGCAGGCCGAGCCCGAGTCGCGCGCCGGTTCCGGGCGGAATCGCCGCCCCGGCCGCTTCCGCATGCATCAGCGCATTGCTCGCAAGGAGCAGCGTCAGCGCCCCCGTCATCGGCAGGTTCCGCCAGTTCCGCCCCGCAACGATCTCGCGCGCCACCACCGCAAGAAAGACGAGCGGGAAGGCGAGGTCGACGGCCGCCGCCACGCCCGCGCCCGTCAGCGCCGAAAAGGGCATCACGATGCGGCCCGCTCCCCACAGAAGGACCAGGACAAGCAGCGGCAGTCCTTGCAGCGGCATGCGGCCCGTCCAGTTCGGGATCGCGGTGAGCATGAAACCGGCCACCGCCGCCATGGCGAAGCCGTGGATCATTTCATGAGCATGCCAGCTGAGCAGGGGGAAATGCATGGGTGGCGTCCAGTCGCCGGCCAGCACATGAATCCAGAGCGCCAGCGCCAGCGCGGCGTGAAGCCCGGCGAGCAGAAAGAAGGGCCGGAACCCCTGTTCGAGGATCGCCGGGCCTTTCCATTTGCGATAGCGCGGTATGCCGCCGGAGGCCGCTTTCATGGCCGTTCTCCCGTTGCGTGCGAAAGCGTGGCAGAACCGATCGCCTGCTCGATGTCCCGCTTCAGCGCCTGCGCATCGACATGATACTCGCCCGCAGCCTCGTCCACCGTCATGAAAGGGGCGATGGGACAGGCCGGACAATTCATCTTGTAGTCGAGGAAAATTCTTACGGCGGCGGGCCAGCGCCGCAGCAGCTCGCCGACCGTCAGATCAGAAAGATCCTCCGTAAATACCTTTGTCATCTCGTCCCTCCGGTGTCGTTCCGGAGGCAGCCTAGCTGCTTTGCCTGCGGCGGATTTGCGCGGGCGCAAATGCCGCGCTCACGCCTGGCCGGCGATTTCCACCAGCCGGTGCGGCCGCCGGATGACGAGATGGCTGGAGCGGCGCGACTCCACGACTCCTTCCTGATCCCAGGCGGAAAGTGTGCGGCTCACCGTGTGCAGCGTCGTCGCCGTCATCTCGGCGAGGTCCTGCCGCGAGAGCGGAAAGGGAATCTCGATGCCCTCCTCCACGCGCCGGCCCGCCTGATTGGCGAGGCGGAGCAGCGCCGAGGCGATCCGTTGCTCCACGCGCTGCGTCGCCACTTCCTGCAGCCGCCGCTGCAATTCCTCGATCCGGCCGCCGACGACGTTGAGCGCGTTCTGCGCGATCAGCGGAAAGCGCGCCATGAGGTCGGAGAGCCGTGCCGCGCTCCACCGGAACACCAGTCCGTCCTCCAGCACCACCGGCGTCGCCGGAAAGGGAATGCGCCGGAACACCGCGACGATGCCGATCATCTCGCCTGGGCCCATATGTCGCAGCACCACGTTCTGTCCGTCCGGCGTCACCTGGTCGAGACGGATCTGCCCCCATCCGACGACATAGCCATGGGTGGCGTCATCTCCCTGCTCGAAGAGCTTTTCCCCTTTGGAAACAGGCAGTTCCAGCGCCGCATCCGCGACGGCGCCGAGCCCTTCGTCGTCGAGACCCGAAAACAGGCCGACCGGTCTGACGAGTTCCACGCGCCGCTGCCTGTCCATCTTCCCCTGCTTTCCGTGTGAGTGGTCCTGGTCCATTCGCTGCCGAGTTGTTGCAGCGCAAATCGCGTTTCTGCGGCGTGCCTATCTTTCCGTCATGGACGAAACAGAAAGCGTCCCCAACAAGAGCGTCAAGGAGAACGCAAATGAGCAGGTTCAGGCAAGCTCTCATCGGAACGGCAAGCGCGATGGCGCTGATCGCCGGTCTCTCTCTTGGCGCCGGTACCGCTGCTGCCGAAGAGGCGCAGGATGCCGACGCCCTCGCGTCGATCGCCCTCGATCCCGCTGCCGTTCCCGCGCCCATCGTGCGCGATCACGCTGCGGTCGTGAAGGTCGAACTCGAGACGGTCGAGCGCGAAGCATTGCTCGCCGACGGCACGAGTTTCCGCTTCTGGACCTTCAACGGCACGGTGCCCGGTCCCTTTGTTCGCGCGCGCGCCGGCGACACGGTGGAGGTGACGCTGAAGAATGCCGAAGACAGCATGATGTTCCACTCCGTCGACTTCCATTCCGTTACGGGGCCGGGAGGCGGCGCGGTCGCCACGCAGACGGAGCCCGGTCATGAAACCCACTTCAGCTTCAAGGCGATGAAGCCGGGCATCTATGTCTATCACTGCGCGACGCCGATGGTGGCGGACCATATTCAGGCAGGCATGTATGGCCTGATCCTGGTCGAGCCGGAAGGCGGGCTGCCCGCGGTCGACCGCGAGATCTATGTCATGCAGGGCGAGGTCTATACGGAACTTGCCTACGGCCAGAAGGGCGAGGCCTTCACCGACTACGACAAGCTCCTCGACGAGAAGCCGGAATACTACGTCTTCAATGGCACGGTCGGCGCCATCACGGGCGACAAGGCGATCAAGGCCCATGTCGGCGAAACCATGCGCATCTATTTCGGCGTCGGCGGTCCGAACAAGACCTCGAGCTTCCACGTCATCGGCGAGATCTTCGACAAGGTCTACACGCATGGCTCCCTGACGAGCCCCGCTTCCGAGGACGTGCAGACCGTCACGGTGGCACCGGGCGGAGCGACCGTCGTCGACCTCACTTTCGAGGTGCCGGGCCGCTACATCGTCGTCGACCACGCCCTCTCCCGCATGGAGCGCGGCCTCGTCGCCCAGATCGCGGTGGATGGGCCCGCCGACAGCACGATCTTCGACACGTATGGCGCCGATCTGAGCATGGCCGGGCACTGAGCTCCGGCATGGCGGTGGGGCGTCGCAGGGGGCTCGCGGGCGGGGTTCGTCCCGCCCGCGAGGTCTCCGGTTTCAGGAATACAGGAGTGATATGAAATGAAAGTTCGTATACAGAACAAGATCCTCGCCGCAGCCGCCCTGCTTGCGGTGTTCGGGGCCTTGCCGGCGGAAGCGGCCGAGTTCGAGGTGAAGATGCTCAATCGCGGCGAGGCGGGCGCCATGGTCTTCGAGCCGGCCTTCCTGCAGGTCGGGAAGGGCGACACCGTCACCTTCGTGCCCACCGACCGCAGCCACAATGCCGAAAGCCTCAAGGACATGACGCCGGAGGGGGCCGAACCCTTCAAGGGCAAGATGAATGCGCCCGTCACCGTCACCTTCGAGACGGAAGGCGTCTACGGCTACAAATGCCTGCCGCATTACGCGATGGGCATGGTCGGCGTGGTCGTTGTCGGCGACGCCGGCGCGAACCTGGCCGAAGCCGCGAAGGTCTCCCACCCGGGCAAGGCGAAGACCGTGATGGCCGAACTTCTGGAGCAGGCGGAAGGAAAGCACGTCGCCGCGAAATAGAACTCCGGGGCGCGCCGGGATGGTGCGCCCCTTCCCGGTTGTCCCCGTCCGGGGATTTCACAGGATATTAAACACCCGGGGATAACCGCGCTCCATGTAACGGTTCGATGACGTTCGTGTGACGGTCGCCGCGACTTGTCCTCGCTTGCGCGAGACAGGTGCATGATCGCCGGCGAGACGAAGCGGGGATAAGCGGCGTCTTTTCTCGACTGCCGAAAGCGGGGATAACGCTGCCGCTGTCTCCGTGCGAAGGGGCCTCGGTCGGGAAATCGGGTCGGGAAATGCGCACCCTAAATTTCTGCGGGATAAGTCAGTCCGAAGGTCCTTGTGACGGTTCGGTGACATTCGTGTGACAGTCGGGCGTATTTATCCCCGTTTCCGGGGATAAGTAGGCATTCGCGGACATGAAAAAGGGACGGGCGTGACCCCGTCCCTTGTCTTATTGATCCGTCTACGGATTTATGTCACGCGACCTTGTCGAGCGTCCGGCGGAACTTGTCGAAGGCTTCTTCCAGATGTTTCTCCTCCGCGATCAGCGGCGGCGAGAAGGCAATGGTGTCGCCCGAGACGCGGACCATCATGTTCTCTTCGTGGAAGGCGACGCGCATGGCGTCGAAGCCGCGCTTGCCGGGCAGCCCCTCGACGGGGGCGAGGTCGAAGGCGGCCACGAAACCGATGGTGCGGATGTCCTGCACGAGGCTGTGCCCCTTGAGGCCCATCGCGGCGGCGGCCATCTTCGGTTCCATCTCTTTCGAGCGCTCGAACAGGCCCTCGTCGCGATAGAGGTCGAGCGTCGCGAGCGCCGCGGCCGCGGCGAGCGGGTGGCCCGAATAGGTGTAGCCGTGGAAGAGGTCGATCACATGATCGGGGCCCGTCTGGAACGCCTCATAGATATGGTTCCTGACGATGCAGCCGCCCATCGGCACGGTGCCCGACGTCACGCCCTTGGCGAAGGTCATGATGTCCGGCGTCACGCCGAAGCGTTCCGCCGCCGTCGCATGCCCGAGCCGTCCGAAGCCCGTGATGACCTCGTCGAAAATCAGGAGGATGCCGTGCTTATCGCACAGGTCGCGCAGCCGCTTGAGATAACCCTTCGGCGGCGGCAGTACGCCGGTCGACCCCGCCATGGGCTCGACGATGACGGCCGCGATGGTCGACGCGTCGTGAAGCTCCACCATGCGCTGCAGCTCGTCGGCGAGATGCGCGCCCCAGTCGGGCTCGCCCACGGTGAACGCCTGCTCGGCGCGGTTGTAGGTGTGGGGCAGGTGGTCGGTGCCCGCCAGCAGCGGTCCGTAGAACTTCCGGTTCGCGACCATGCCGCCGACCGAGATGCCGCCGAAGCCGACGCCGTGATAGCCGCGCTCGCGGCCGATGAGGCGCGTGCGCGTGCCCTCGCCATTGTTGCGGTGGTAGGCAATCGCCATCTTGAGCGCCGTGTCCGCCGCCTCCGATCCCGAATTGCAGAAGAACACATGATCGAGATCACTGGGCGCGAGCGCCGCGATCCGGCTCGCGAGTTCGAAGACCTTGGGATGCGCGAACTGGAACGAGGGTGCGAAATCGAGCTCGCCCGCCTGTTCCTGGATCGCTCTCACGATCGGCTCGCGGCAATGCCCGGCATTCGAACACCAAAGACCCGCCGTCGCGTCGAGCACCGCCGTCCCGTCGGGCTTGTAGTAATACATGTCCTTCGCCCGCGAAATCAGCCTAGGCTCGCGCTTGAACTGCCGGTTCGGCGTGAAGGGCAGCCAGAAGGATTCGAGGTCGTTCGGCGTCGTTTCCGCGCTCATGGAATTCTCCGTTTAAGACTTTCTGCGATTGAAAATCCGGAACCCGCGGAAAGCAAGCATTCTCCTGCGTGACTCTGGAACGGCCGTTTAGTATTCTAGACAAATGGCAGGGGATTTCAGGCGCGCGCATAGCTCGGTGCCGGACGCCGGGGCAGGCGGCAACGACACCGACGGACAGGATCTCGGCGTCCGCCTTCGCGAACTGCGCAAGATGTACGGGCTGTCGCAACGCGAGCTGGCGAAGCGCGCGGGCGTCACCAACGGCACGATCTCGCTGATCGAGCAGAGCCGGATCAGCCCCTCCATCGGCTCGCTGAAGAAGGTGCTGGGCGGCTTCCCGATCTCGATCGCGGACTTCCTGACGCTCGACATGAGCCCGCGCGCCAAGGTCTTCTACCAGGCGAAGGACCTGCGCGAGATCGCGGGCGGCGACGTCTCCTTCCGCCTCGTCGGACGCGACACGCGCGACCGCGCGATCCAGATGATGCATGAACGCTATGTGCCCGGCGCCGATACCGGCGAGGAGATGCTCTCCCATGCCGGCGAGGAATGCGGCATCGTCATCTCCGGCGTGCTGGAACTGACCGTGGGCGGCGAGAGCCGCCGTCTCGTGCCGGGCGACGCCTACTACTTCAACTCGCGCCTCCCCCACCGTTTCCAGAACCCCGGCACCGTCGATTGCGTCGTCGTCTCGGCCTGCACGCCGCCGAGCTTCTGAAGCCCTCTCTTCTTCGTTCCATAATAACATCAACGTGGTTGATGCATTTGCGTTGAACGGAAGAAAAATCCGTACAGGGAACGATTGAAACTTATGGAACGTAACCGCGCCATGACGCGGAAATGAGTGGGAAATCGTTTCTGCATTCGATTTCCGCGGTGAAATTAATTTTCCGTCAACCCTGCTTACTCATAGACTGATGTCATCGGTTTGCGCGTGGAAGACGGCTTGGGCGCGCCTGCCGGTCAACTGACAATTCGGGATGCGAAAGGTCGCGTCATGGCGAGAAGCGGCGGGCGCTCATGCGCTGCCATCTGCCTCGCGCTCATTTCCGGCGCCCTGACGGGCCTGGCCGGAGGGAGCGCGCAGGCGGCCTATGAGGGTGCGCCCGACGGCGCGATCTTCGCCGATCATTTCGCGGTGCTCGAAGCCCATGAAAAGCTCCTGAACGGCGCGCCAACGAGCCGCCCGAAGCCGCCACCGGTCTCTTCCTTCCTTTCAACGCGGCGCCGGGCATCTCTCCCGCCGCTGCCCGATCTTCACGAGATAAGGGGCCTGACGGTCGCGGCGCTGGCGACGCGACCCGGCTGCCCGCGCTGCCAGCCGGGACCCGCGGCGGCGAGCCTCGGGCTGCCGGTCGGTCTGTTCGAGGAAGCGCGCCGCGCGGCGCTCAGGGAAGGCTGGCGCGCCGGTTACGACGTGATGCGCCCCGCCGTGCCGCGCGCGGAGCCGCCGGGTGTCGGGAGCCCGGCAGCGCGCCGCGCCTATGCGCTGCGCTATATCCGCCGCATCGTCCATGGCTGGCAGGTGGCCGCCGTTCGCACCTTGAGTGCCCAGAAGAAGATCACGGCGGAGCAGTCGGCGCGCTATCTCGCCGTGCTGAACGCAACATTGCCGCCACCGGGCGCGGCACCCCATGCACCGCAGCGCATCCGCACGGGCTGGGTGTCCGACGAGGAGATGGACAGGCTCGACCGCCGCAGGGCCCCGCGTCAGGCAACGACAAGGCTCGCCGACGGCGACGCGGCGCGCATCGAGGCGCGCTTCCGGCAGCCGACGCAGAAAGCCAAGAATGAAGCGGCAGCCGTCGAAGGAAGCGGCAGCATCATTCCCTTCGCGCGGATCGCGACGGGCTATGCCGAAAGAATGCTGCTTGGCGAGGCGAAATCGTTTCTCCCGGACGATATGCAGATATGGAGCGAGACGAGCGGCGCCTGGACGCTGGACGGTGCAAAGCACCGGCTGATCGTGTCGGGTGGCGGCGCCTGGCCGCTCGATGAAACGACGAAGATTGGCGCCGCGATAAGCTGGGGCCGCTCCTGGCGCGACGCGGCCTCGTCGTGGGGCGCGGAATCGTTCTACGTCTCGCCCTTCGTGACACATGGTCTGACCGAACATCTGAGCCTGCGTGCCTTTGCGGGCGCGGGCACACGCACCGACAGGGTCGACGCAAGCGCCTACAGCGCGCGCTATAGCGGCTCAAGCCTTCATTCGGGGGCGAGCCTCGAAGGCGCATGGGCCTTCGGCGGGTTGAAGTTCAAGCCCGCGGGCGAGGTGAGCCTCAGCCGCATCGATCTTCATTCCGTCTCGGCCTATGGCGAGACGCGCTCGCGCGGCCGGGCGACCTGGCGCAACGGCTTCACCTATGACGTGGCCGAGGAAGGATTTTTCTCGACGGTGCGGCCTTACGCGAATGTCGAAACGCACTGGACCTTCGACCGCGCCATACGCGGCGTACCGGGGGCGGTGGAGAAGCTCGACGACGATGTGACCGGCGATATCGAAACCGGCGTGTTCCTCAAGGCGCTGGACGACCTTCTCGACATGAAGATGGCGACCGGCATCGCCGATCTCGGAGTGGCCGGAGACACGAATTACACGGTGTCGGGAAAGATCAGCCTCTCCTTCTAGCCGCGGTGGCTTACGCCGCCTGCGGCTTGTGGAAGTCGACCTTTGCGGGCGGCTTCGAATGCGGTAGGTCGTCAGACTTCAGCGCCGCGAGCGCGCGGTCCCGGTCTTCCTTCGTGAAGGCGCCGGTCGTGAGGCAGAACTCCACGAAATTGCCGTTCGGGTCCTTCGTGTAGACCGAATGGCACCAGTTGTGGTCGATCTCCAGCACCTCGAGCCCGGCATCGAGCCAGCGCCGGCGGCGCTCATCAAGCTCGGCCCTGTCCTTCACGTCGAAGGAGATGTGGTTGATGTGGTCCGGCACGCCCGCCGCCTTGGAGAGATTGGTCTCGAAATTCTCGGTGCCGGGCATGTCGTGCATCTCCCAGAAGGCGATGAACTTCGAGTCGTCCTCCATGCGGTAGAAGAAGTGCTTGGCCCAGCCGCCTTCGGGCGAGGGGCCGATCTCGACCTTCACGAGCTCGAAGCCCATCACGCCTTCATAGAATTTGTGGATCGCCTTCATGTCGCGCGCGACGAGCGCAAGGTGATGATATCCCATCTCTTCAGTCCTTCTGCTTGTCGACCATGCTCATGACGTCGTTGGAACTGCCCTCGGGCGCCGCGATCTCGACCACGCGCTCGTCCACGTCGTCATATTCGAGCCGGAGCGCGCGCGACATCGTGGCGTGCATCTCGTAGGTCGTGGTGACATAGGTGAATTCGAGAATCTCTTCGTCGGAAAGATGCTTCTTCATCGCGTCGAAGATTGCTTCCGGCACGCGGCCGCCCTGCAGCACGAGGCAATCGGTATAGGCAAGCAACGCGCGTTCGAGCGGCCCGAAGCAGTCCGCGATCTGCCAGTGCGGGATCGCCTCGATCTGCTCTTCGGTGAAGCCGAGATCGCGGCAGGCCTTGCAATGCTGCGAGAAGACGAATTGCGAGCCGCGCGCGAAGCCCGCCCTGATCTGGCCGAGCTCGCGGAGCTTCGGATCGAGCTTGCGGTTCGGGCTCCGGTAGAACTGGAAGCCTTCGGTCGTGTGCTTGAAGGCGTCCGGCACCAGCGCAAAGACAGTCCACCAGTTGCCGGGCGTGCCTGTCGCCGTGCCCGGCTCCTTCACCGGGTCGCGCTCGCCGAAAAGCATCTTGTAGAGCTGCTGCGCGAAGGGATCTGCGTCCGCTTTCGCGACCTGTCTCAGTCTCGGCATGCCTGTCCTCCCGTTGCATGACCGGCGGAAATGTAAGATAAACTGACGAATGACTCAAGCCGGGAATGGGCGAGGAAGCGATGGACAGGAAACCCGGACTTCTGATGGCGCAGTTGCTCAACCGCTTCATCTGGTTCGACGGCGCGCTGCAGAAGAGCCTCGATGCGCGCGGACATGGCGGCGTGCGGCGGCTTGAATCCATGTGCATGGTCTATGTTCACGCAGGCGTGCGCCGGCCGACCGAACTCGCGCGGCTGCTCGGCGTGACGCGGCAATCCGTGAACACGGCCTTGCGCGAACTGGAGGAAAAGGGGCTTATCTTTCTCGAGCCCGACCCGGAAGATGCGCGCTGCAAGCAGGTCCGCTTTGCGCCGGAAGGGGCGGCGATGCGGGCCGAGGCGCTCGAAATCGTGCTCGCGCTCGAAGCCGAACTCGAGGAGCGGCTGGGAGCGAAGGCGGTCGGCGATCTTGCGCGGATCGTGTGCGCGGACTGGGGAGAGGCGCCGGTGCTGGAAGCGCCGCAGCGCAAGCGAAAGAAGAGAGCATGACGAACTTCGCCGATCTTCTCGCCGGGTCCGGCATCATCGTCGCACCCGGCGCCTATGACGCGCTGTCGGCGAAGCTCGCCGCGAAGGCGGGCGCGAACGCGGTCTACATGACGGGCTTCGGCGTTTCGGGCGCGAGCTTCGGCCTGCCGGATATCGGGCTCGTCAGTGCCGCCGAAATGAGTGAGCGCGTGCGCGCGATCGCGGCGTCCTGCGCGCCCGTGCCGCTGATCGCCGATGGCGACAACGGCCATGGCGGGCCTTTGAATGCGGCGCGGCTGGCGCGCGCCTATGAAGCGGCGGGGGCAGCCTGCATCCAGATCGAGGACCAGGTGTTCCCGAAGCGCTGCGGCCATATGGAAGGCAAGGAAGTCGTCGCGATGGAGGAAGCGGCGGCGAAGATCCGCGCGGCGGCGGAGGCGCGCGAGAGCCGCGACTTCAAGGTGATGGCGCGCACCGATGCGCGCGCGACGCATGACCTGGACGAGGCGTTGCGGCGCGGCGAGGCTTTCCTGAAGGCGGGCGCGGACATTCTCTTCATCGAGGCGCCGCGCGACGAGGCGGAACTGCGGAAGGTTGCCGACACATTCAAGGGTGTGCCGCTGGTCGCGAACATCGTCGAGGACGGCAAGACGCCTTATCTCGGCGCGAAGGCGCTGGAAGAACTCGGCTTCAGGATCGCGCTCTTTCCCGTTTCGGCGCTTCTTGCCGTCACCGCGCGGCTGCAGGGCGTCTACGAGACGCTGGTGAAGGGGGAGGGCTTGCCCGATGGCGAGGCGCGCGTCACCTTCCAGCGCTACAATGAACTGATCGGCTTGGGCGAGATGATGGCCGAGGCGGCCCAGATCACAAAAGAGATCGCGAAAGAGGGAGACTGATGCCGAGCTGGGGGAACATCCTGAAACGGATCGAGGCGGGCGAGACGGAGAAGGCGCCGCCGCATGTTTCGGCGCTCAATCTCTATGCGGGGAAGCTCACCGTGCTGGAGCCGGGGCGCATCCGTTACGACTGGCCGGTCGATCCGGCCTACATGAACCCGGTGGCGGTGTTCGGCGGCTATCTCGCGACACTTGCCGACCAGACCTGCTCCTTCGCACTAATGACCCTGCTGAAGGACGACCAGAACTTCACGACCGTCGACCTGCAGACGCATTTCTTCCGTCCGGTGACGGAGGGCATTCTCTCGTGCGAGGGCCATGTACTGAACGTCTCGAAGACGCAGGCTTACGTGGAAGCGGTGTTCACGAACGCGGAAGGCAAGCTGGCGCTGAAGGCGCGCGCGGTGGAACGCATCATTCCGGCGTGAGGAGAACCCACCCTCCCCTTGAGGGAGGGTCAAACGGCTGCAAGCCGTTTGGGGCGGGGGCGCGGCGGAGCGGCACTTTCAATCGATAACGGGTCGGGCGCAGCTAGTCAGAGACCCCGCCCCGAAATTTGTTTCGCTACGCTCACAAATTATCGACCCTCCCTCAAGGGGAGGGTGGGGAGACCGGGACGACAATTTTTGTTTGGGCTGGGCAGAGATTACTCAACCCACTTCTCGAAAATCTTCCGCTTCTTCCCACTCGCCTCCATCTCGCCAAGCCAATCATCGACGCGCACTTTCCACGCCTCGTCCTTCGGCAGCAGGTAGGCCTTCTCGGATTGCGTGAAGGGCGCGTCCGGGTTGGTCGCGCAGAGCGTGGGGTAGTCGCGCGCGACGATGCGCGTTTCGATGGCG
This sequence comes from uncultured Rhodobiaceae bacterium, assembly GCA_913057645.1. Classification (GTDB taxonomy): domain Bacteria; phylum Pseudomonadota; class Alphaproteobacteria; order Parvibaculales; family Parvibaculaceae; genus Parvibaculum. The sequence continues at coordinate 22,140 of CAJXOU010000035.1, forward strand.
TCGGTGATCATGACGTCGGCGCAGCCTGCCGCGATTTCCTCGAAGATCGTCGCATTATCGGTGTGGAGGACGAGCGTCGCGTTGGAGATGTTCGCGCGGGCGAATTTTTCGTTGGTGCCGCCGGGATTGACGATGACGGTGACGCCTTCGCGGTCGATCCCGTCGAGGGTCGCGAAGCGCGCGGCGTCTTCGCAGCGCGCGACGGGCGCCTTGCCGTCGGTGAGGAGCGGCGCCGAGAAGAGGGCGCGTTCCTTCCGCTCGTCAGTCACCGAAATGCCGCCCATGCCGATGTCGTATTTGTCCGCGGCAAGGTCTTCCATCAGCGTTGGCCAGCTCGTCCGCACGATGACGAGGCGGACGCCGAGTTCTTCGGCGAGCGCTGCGGCCATCTCGGCGTCGAGCCCCTCGAAATGGCCTTCCGGCTCCTCCCAGGAAAAGGGCTTGTAGTCGCCGGTGAGGCCGATGCGGACCTCCCCCGTGGTCTCGATCCGCTCGAGCACGGGGCTCTCCTCGCCGCAGGCGGCCAGAGAGGCAGCGAGGGGGAGCAGAAAGGCGAGGAAAAGGGCAGGCAGAAGGCGGCGCATGGCCGGATAATAGTCGGAGAGGGGGGCTCCCGGAAGGCCGCGCCTTTACTGGACTGTTAAGGGACCGGCTGCTAGAAACTCGCCCCATGACGAAGCTGGGAGCGAGCGGGACCCATCCCGCCATAATCGCGCGAATTACAGGCCCGGCCTGCCGCTGAGGACCAGATGGTCCGGGGCAGGAGCCGGGTTCTTTCACGTTCGCGCAACCCCGATTTCCAGGACCTTCCATGTCGACCGATACGACGTCCACCGACACGACCGAAGCCGAGCCCCGTGACTATCGCGGCACGCTGTTCCTCCCGAAAACCGATTTTCCGATGAAGGCGGGCCTGCCCGTGCGCGAGCCCGAATGGCTGGCGCGCTGGGAGAAGCTCGATCTCTACGGCAGGCTCCGCGAGAGCGCGAAGGGCCGCGAGACCTTCGTCCTGCATGACGGGCCGCCTTACGCGAACGGCAACATCCATATCGGCCATGCGCTGAACAAGATCCTGAAGGACATCGTCGTCCGCTCGCAGCAGATGATGGGCAAGGACGCCGCCTATATTCCGGGCTGGGACTGCCACGGCCTGCCGATCGAATGGAAGATCGAGGAGAAGTACCGCAAGAAGGGCAGGAACAAGGACGAGGTGCCGCCGCTGGAGTTCCGCCGCGAATGCCGCGAATTCGCTCAACATTGGGTCGACGTGCAGCGCGAGGAGTTCAAGCGCCTCGGCGTTTCCGGCGAGTGGGACAATCCCTACCTCACCATGTCGTTCGACGCCGAAGCGAAGATCGTCGAGGAATTCCAGAAGTTCCTGATGAACGGCTCGCTCTATCGCGGCTCGAAGCCCGTCATGTGGTCGGTCGTGGAAAAGACCGCGCTGGCGGAAGCGGAAGTCGAATATCAGGATCACACCAGCCACACGATCTGGGTGAAGTTTCCTGTGCAAAGCAGCGGTGGCGACGTTCCTTTCACGAGCTTGCTCAACGCAAACGTTGTCATCTGGACGACAACGCCGTGGACCATTCCAGCGAACCGCGCGATCTCTTATTCGCCGAAAATCGCCTACGGACTTTATGAAGTCACCGCCTCGGGCGAGAAACTCGTTCTTGCCGATGCGCTGGCTGAGCAAGTGAAGAAGGACGCCAGGATCGAGGAGTGGACCCGGCTCGAAGACGTGCCTGCGAGTTCTCTCGCTCTGACTGTTTGCAAGCACCCCTTCAACGGCGTTGAAGGAGCAGATGACTATTACGATTTCGGCGTTCCCCTTCTCGCCGGCGACCACGTCACGGAAGAGGCCGGTACCGGCTTCGTGCATACCGCGCCCGGCCACGGTCAGGACGACTACATGATCTGGGTCGAGAACTTTGGGCAAAAGGACATCCCCGAAACCGTGAACGAGGAAGGCGGATACTACGACCACGTGCCGCTCTTCGCGGGCAAGTTCGTGCTGACGCGGCAGGGCAAGGAGGGGAACGCCAACGCCGCCGTGATCGAGGAGCTGGAGAAGGCGGGCGCGCTGCTTGCCAAGGGCAAGGTGACCCACTCCTATCCGCATTCATGGCGCTCCAAGGCCCCGCTCATCTTCCGCAACACGCCGCAATGGTTCGTGGCGATGGATGCGAAGATCGAGGCGGCGGGCGGCAAGCCATTCCGCGACGTCGCGCTGGAAGAGATCGAGAAGGTGCGCTGGGTGCCCGCGCGCAACCGCAACCGCATCTATTCGATGGTCGAGGGCCGCCCCGACTGGGTGCTGTCGCGCCAGCGCGCCTGGGGCGTGCCGCTGACGCTCTTCGTGAACAAGAAGACGGGAGAACTGCTGCGCGACGAGGCGGTGAATGCGCGCATCGTCGAGGCGGTCGCGAAGGAAGGTGCGGATGCCTGGTTCGAACATCCGGCAAAAGATTTCCTCGGCAATGACTACGATGCGGTGGACTACGAGAAGGTCACCGACATTCTCGACGTCTGGTTCGATTCAGGTTCGACCCATGCCTTCGTGCTCGAGGCGCGCGGGCTGCCGGTGCCGGCCGACCTCTATCTCGAAGGCTCCGACCAGCATCGCGGCTGGTTCCAGTCGTCCCTGCTCGAAAGCTGTGGCACCCGGGGCCGCGCACCTTACAGGCAGGTGCTGACGCATGGCATGACGCTGACCGACAAGGGCCTCAAGATGTCGAAGTCGCTCGGCAACGCGATCGAGCCCGAAGCGATCATCAAGCAGAACGGCGCGGACATCCTGCGCCTCTGGGTCGGCTCGACCGATTACTGGGAAGACCACAATATCGGCAACGACATCATCAAGTCGAATGTCGAGGGCTACCGGAAGTTGCGCAACACTTTCCGCTACCTGCTCGGCAATCTCGACGGCTTCGCGGAGGAAGAGCGCGTCGCGGTCGCCGACATGCCGGAACTCGAACGCGCGATCCTGCACCGTCTCGCCGAACTCGATGCGCTCGTGCGCGGCGCCTATATGGATTACGATTTCAAGCGCGTGACGCATACGCTGTCGAACTTCATGAATGTCGATCTCTCGGCCTTCTATTTCGACATCCGCAAGGACACGCTTTATTGCGACGCGCCGTCGAGCTTGCGCCGCCGCGCCTGCCGCACGGTTCTCGACCACCTCTTCTCCTGCCTGACGGCCTGGCTCGCGCCGGTGCTCTGCTTCACGATGGAAGAGGTCTGGCTGTCGCGCTTTCCCTCGGACGAGGACTCCGTTCACCTGCGCACCTTCCCGGAAATTCCGGGCGACTGGCGCAACGAGGCGCTTTCCGAAAAATGGAAGAAGGTGCGCGAACTCCGCCGCGTGGTGACGGGCGCGCTCGAGGTCGAACGCCGCGAAAAGCGGATCGGCGCGAGCCTCGAAGCCGCACCGGAAGTCTTCGTCTCGCGGCCCGACCTTCTCGAAGCGATGAAGGGCGTGGACCTTGCCGAACTCGCGATCACGAGCCAGGCGACGCTTGCCGAAGGCGAGGGGCCGGCGGATGCGTGGCGGCTCGACGAGGTGCCGGGCGTCGCGGTGGTGCCGAAGCTCGCCGAGGGCCGCAAATGCGCGCGTTCATGGCGCATCCTGCCGGAAGTGGGGAGCGATCCCGACTATCCCGACCTGTCGCTGCGCGATGCGGCGGCGGTCCGCGAATATGATGCCCAAGCGGCGAACGCCTGAAGGGAACGCGATATGAACCGGCTGAGCCGCGAAACCTTCTGGGGCCCGTTTTCGCTCTACGGCTTCCTGATCGCGCTCGCCGGGTTCGGCGTCGACCGCTTCCACAAATGGTGGATGCTTGATGTCTACGACATCACGTCGCGGGGCCGGGTCGAGGTGACGTCGTTCTTCGACCTCGTCATGGCCTGGAACAAGGGCGTGAGCTATGGCCTCTTCGAGGCCGAGACGGCGCTCGGCGTTGCGATCCTCGCGATCTTTGCGCTTGCGGTGAGTCTCGGCCTCGCGCTCTGGCTGGCGCGGGTGGACATGAAATGGACCGCCATCGCCATCGGGCTCGTCCTCGGCGGGGCGCTCGGAAACGTCTATGACCGCATTTCCTACGGCGCGGTGGCGGACTTTTTTAGTTTTCATGCCTTCGGCTTTTACTGGTATATCTTCAACATTGCCGATGTGTGGATCGCGCTTGGCGTCGCCTTGATTATCCTCGAATCGGTCTGGCCGGGCCTTTTCGGCAGCCGCGAAAAAGACGGTCCGGACGGAAAAGCGGGCGACAGGCCGGCTTGAACAGCACCAACGGCCCCGAACGGCGGCAGACGGCCCCAAACGGCAAAGCATCGTTAAGGAGACTGCGACGTGAGCAAAGAAGCGAAAATCTCCCGGTCCGCCGGGTGGAGCGCAAAAGCAGGCATGCTTGCCGTTTTCTCCATGACCCTTGCCGGTTGCGGCGGCGACAGCCTCCAGGACACGCTTGGTTATGGCAAATCCGCGCCGGACGAATTCGCCATCGTGACGAAGGCGCCGCTGGTCATTCCGCCCGATTATTCGCTGCGTCCCCCGCAGCCGGGCGCGCCGCGGCCGCAGGAAATGGAAATCCAGCCCTCGCTGGGCGCCCAGCGCGCCCTGATCGGCGAGAATGCGCTTGCCGAGGGCGGTGACGGCAATTCGCAGGGCGAACAGGTGCTGCTCGAGCAGACCGGCGCCACCGAAGCCGATCCGCGCATCCGCCAGGTCGTGAACGCGGAAACGCGCTCCCTGGTCGAGCGCGACAGGACCTTCGTCGACAGCGTGATCTTCTGGAAGGAGCCGGGTCCGGCGCCGGACGAGAAGCTTGTGAACCCGGCAGAGGAATCGCAGCGCATCCAGCAGAACGAAGCCGAAGGCAAGCCCGTTACCGAGGGCGAAACCCCCACCGTGGAGCAGAAGAAGGAAGGCCTGCTCGAAGGCATCTTCTAGGCGCGTTTTCGGGGCGCGCGCGGGTTCCGCCGAGTCCCCGCCTCGCCGCCCGCCTCTTCCTGCCAGAACCAACGAGCGCGTATTTCCCGGAGGGAAGAGTTGCTCCGTCTCCGATATCTTGCCGCCTTGCCGTTCGTGGCACTGGTCCTCCTCGTCGCTCTCGGCCTCGTCTTCGGGCGCGGCAATACGCTGGCGACGGGGGCCGCACCCCAATCCTTCACGCTTGAGAACGGCATGAACGTGCTCGTGATCCCCGATCACCGCGCGCCTGTCGTGACGCATATGGTCTGGTACGAAGTCGGCGCCGCGGACGAGACGCCGGGCAAGACCGGCCTTGCGCATTTCCTCGAACATCTGATGTTCAAGGGCACGGACAAGATCGCGCCCGGCCAGTTCTCGCGCATCGTCGCGCGCAATGGCGGACAGGACAACGCCTTCACGCATTACGATTTCACCGCCTATTTCCAGGTCATCGCGAAGGACCGCCTGCCTCTCGTGATGGAGATGGAGGCGGACCGCATGACGAACCTCGAGCTGACCGACGCGGAAGTGCTGCCCGAGCGCGATGTGGTGCTGGAAGAGCTGCGGATGCGGATCGAGAACAGTTCCTCCGCCCTGCTGCAGTCGGACATGAATGCCGCCCTTTATGGCGACCATCCCTATGGCCGGGACATCATCGGGCACAAATCCGAAGTCGCGCAGCTCGGCACGGAGGATGCGCTCGATTTCTACAGGCGCTTCTACACCCCGAACAACGCGACGCTGATCGTCGCCGGCGACGTCACGGCCGATGAACTGAAGCCGCTTGCGGAGAAGTACTATGGCTCCATTGCGGAGCGCGCGCCGGCTTTCGTGCGCGAGCGGCCCGCGGTCGCGTGGCCCGACGAGAACAAGCGCGTCGTCCGCCGCGACCCGCGCGTCAACGAAGCCACATGGATGCGCTATTACCCGGCGCCCGGCTATGCGACGGCGAGCGCAGAGGAAGCGCCGGTTTTCGACGTGCTGGCGGAAATTCTGGGCGGCGGCACAACGAGCCGTCTCTACCGGGCGCTGGTGGTGGAGCAGGGCGTCGCGGCGGGCGTGCAGAGCTGGTACGAGGGCAGCCGCCTCGATGAGGGCAAGTTCGGCATCTATGCCCTTCCGCGCGCGGGCGGCGCCCTCGATGCGCTGGAAAAGGCCGTCGATGAAGAAGTGGCGCGCCTGCTCGAAACGGGCGTCACGGACGAGGAGCTCGAGCGGGCGAAGACGGTGATCGTCGCCAGCGCCGTCTATGCGCGCGACAGCCAGCGCAGCATGGCCTACGCCTATGGCGAAGGTCTGATGACGGGGCTTGGCGTGGACGATATTCACGAATGGCCCGAACGCGTCGCGGGCGTCACGAAGGACGACGTTCTTGCCGCCGCGCGGAAGGTATTCGAGGACACGCATTTCGTGACAGGCGAGCTTCTGCCGGGAGGAGACAGTTGATCCGTCTCACTGCTTTCGCCCTGGCCGTTCTGCTGAGCCCCTTCGCGACGGCCAGCGCCATGGATATCGAACGGGTGGTGAGCCCGGGCGGCATCGAGGCGTGGCTGGTCGAGGAGCCTTCGATCCCCGTCGTCGTCATGGAAGTGGCGTGGAAGGGCGGCACGGCAACCGACCCGGCCGACAAGGCGGGCCTTGCCAACATGGTCTCCGGTCTTCTCGACGAGGGCGCCGGCGACCTTGCCTCGGCCGAATTCCAGGAACGTCTCGACGATGTCGCGGCGAAGATGTCGTTTTCCGCCGAGAGCGATTATTTCACCGGCAGCCTGACGACGCTCGCCGACCGCAGGGACGAGGCCTTCGATCTCTTCTCGCTGGCGGTCACGGCGCCGCGCTTCGACGAGGAGGCGGTCGAGCGCATTCGCGCGCAGATCGGGACCATCGTCTCGCGCAACCGGGATTCCCCCGACTGGATCGCGGCGAATACCTGGTACAAGACGGCGCTGGGCGACCATCCCTACGCTCTGGCAAACGAAGGCACGCCGGAATCGATCCCCCGCATTACGCGCGCGGACCTTCAGGATTTCGCTGCGCGTGTATTCGCGCGCGACAACATGAAGATCGCCGTCGTCGGACCGATCTCCGCCGCCGAACTCGGAACCCTGCTCGACCGGACCTTCGGCGCGCTGCCGGAGGCGGCGGACATCCCCTCGATTCCCGATGTCGAGATCGCGCCCGACGGACAGGTCATGGTGGTCGTTCGCGACTTTCCGCAAAGCGTCGTGATCTTCGGGCTGCAGGGGCTTGCCCGCGACGACCCGGATTTCATTCCGGCCTTCGTCATGAATTATGTGCTGGGCGGCGGCAGCTTCTCGTCGCGGCTGATGGAGGAAGTGCGCGAGAAACGCGGCCTCGCCTACTCCATCGGCACCTATCTGCATCCGCTCGATCACGCGGCGATGCTGTTCGGCCAGGTCGGCACCAAGAACGAACGCGTCGGCGAGACGCTCGCGATTGTGCGCAAGGAAATGGCGCGCATGGCGGAAGAGGGCATCGGCGAGGAAGAGCTGGCGGACGCCAAGACCTTCCTGACCGGCTCCTATCCGCTCCGCTTCACCTCGAACAAGTCGATTGCGAACCAGCTTCTCGGCATCCAGCTCGAAGACCTCGGCATCGATTACGTCGAGCGCCGCAATGCCATGATCGAGGCCGTGACGCAGGAAGACATTGCGCGGGTCGCGAAGCGCCTGCTGAAACCGGAAAACATGCTGGTCGCGATTGTCGGAAAACCCGACCTTTCGCCCGATTCGGGCCTGCCCGAGAAGGACGACATGGCTCCCGCCAGCCCCGCGCATCCCGGCGAAATGCCGAACTGACACCCGCGGAACCGGCCTGCTGGCAGGGCGTTGGCGTTCTTGTTACGCTTGTTGCGGGCGGCGCGATTCCGCAAGCCCGCCATTCCCTTTCGATGGAACATGTAAATGGCCGGTACAGAGCTGCCCTATCGCCAGTCTCTCGACAATTGCTTCGCGGACAAGATAGGCGAGGGAGGGTTGCCGGAAGCGAGCTACGAGGCGGCGCTTGGCGAAGCGGAGGCGGCGCTCGACTGGCTGCGCGGCGCCCATGAAAGCGGCGAACTGCCGCTGCTTCGCGTGCCCGCTCGCACGGACGACCTCCCGCGGATAGAGGAAGTCGCCGAAAAGCTCCTCGACAACACCACCGACATCTTCGTCTTCGGCATTGGCGGCTCTGCGCTCGGCGCGCAGGCGCTGGCGCAGCTCACTGGCTGGGGTACGCAGGCGCACATCCAGAAAGGCGTGCGCCTCCATATTCCCGATAATCTCGATGCCACGACGATGGACGCGGTTCTGACGAATGCCGATCTGCGCACCACGCGCTTTCTCGTCGTCTCGAAATCGGGTGGCACCGTCGAACCCGCGATCCAGACGCTCGCCGCCATGAGCGCGCTCGAAACGGCGGGCGGCGGCAAGTACATGAAACACCATTTCGCGGTGCTGACGGAGCCCGCCAAGGACGGCAAACCGAACCCGATGCGCGCGCTTGCCGAAGCGAACGATTTTCCGACGCTGGAGCATGATCCGGGTGTCGGCGGGCGCTATGCGGTGCTGACCAATGTCGGCTTGCTGCCGGCCCACCTGATGGGGCTCGACATCGCGGCGGTGCGCGCCGGCGCGGCATCGGTGCTCGCACAGGTGCTCGATGGGCGTCCCGCGAAGGATGTGGCCCCGGCCGCCGGCGCGGCGCTCTCGGTGGCGATGGCGCTGGAGAAAGGCGCTTCGATGTCTGTCGTCGTAGCCTATGCGGACCGGCTCGAGCGCTTCCTTGCCTGGTATTGCCAGCTCTGGGCCGAAAGCCTCGGCAAGGACGGCAAGGGAACGACGCCCGTCAAGGCGCTCGGTCCCGTCGATCAGCACAGCCAGTTGCAGCTCTGGCTGGCGGGCCCGAAGGACAAGCTCTTCACGCTCTTCCTGACGGAGACGAAGGGCAAGGGACCGGAGGCGCTGGCGGAGATTGCGGCAAAGACGAAATTCGATTTCCTCGGCGGCCACCGGATCGGCGACCTCGTCGACGCAGAACAGCGCGCGACCGCCGACACGCTGGTGAAGAACGGGCGGCCCGTCCGCACCTTCACCTTGCCCGCGCTCGACGAACGGACGCTCGGCGCGCTCTTCATGCACTTCATGCTGGAGACGATCATTGCGGGCCGGATGCTCGGCGTCGATCCCTTCGACCAGCCGGCGGTGGAAGAGGGCAAGATCCTCGCGAAGCAGTATCTCGCCGAAGGGAAAGCCTGACGCATGAGCCGCATTCGCCGCCTCAGCGAGGGAACGATCAACCGCATCGCCGCGGGCGAAGTGGTGGAGCGCCCCGCGAGCGCAGTGAAGGAACTGGTCGAGAACGCGCTCGATGCAGGCGCGCGCCATATCGATATCGTGGTCGAAGGCGGTGGGCGCGACCTTATCCGGGTGACCGATGACGGCAGCGGCATGGACGCGGAGGAAATGGCGCTCGCGGTGGAACGCCATGCGACTTCGAAGCTCCATGTCGATGGCAGCGGCCAGGAAGACCTGCACGACATTGCGACGCTCGGCTTTCGCGGCGAGGCCTTGCCGTCGATCGGCGCGGTCGCGCGGCTCGGTATTGTCAGCCGCACGAGGGACGGCGATACGGCACACCGAATTTCCGTCGAAGGCGGACGCACCGGCGCCGTCGAACCGGCGCCCGGGCGCGCGGGCACACAGATCGAGGTGCGCGATCTTTTCTACGCGACGCCTGCCCGCCTCAAATTCATGAAAAGCGAGCGCGCGGAAACGCAGGCCGTGTCCGATGTCGTGAAGCGACTCGCGATGGCGCATCCGGAAACGGGCTTCACGCTGACAAGCGGTGGGCGGAACCTGCTGCGCCTCGAGCCGGAATTGCCGGGCGAAGCCGGACGCCTCACCCGTCTCGGCGCGATCATGGGCCGGGACTTCGAACAGAACGCTCTCGCCATCGATGCTATGCGCGAGGAGATCGGGCTTACCGGTTTCGCCGGACTGCCGACCTATAATCGCGGCACGGCGCAGATGCAGTATCTCTTCGTGAACGGGCGGCCCGTGCGCGACAAGCTCATCGTCGGCGCGGT